>NZ_JACAPM010000012.1:89750-175867 GCF_013385695.1 Pseudomonas sp. D8002 | reverse complement strand
CGTGGAGTGGTGGCTTACACACACAAGGAAAAGCTGGTCGAATGGATCACCAACGGCACCACCGATTTTAGCTTCAATGGAGGCCCGGCCTCTGATAAATCCGGTACGGCGGATCAATAAAAACCGACCAAGCGTCTAGCCGGCATCTCTGTCCTTCGAGCTCATTGCTGTGCCAGCTTGCAAATCAAACACTTCGAGACTACTGAGGGACGGGACGCTCATAAAGTGCTCTCCAGGGTATCCCTATAGCCCTCGCACCCTTCAGAGATAGCCCTGGAGAGTACGAGAGACGATTTCGGGAGAAGCAACTCAAGGCTTTTCCTCCCACCTTCAGCGGCGCAGGAGACGGTCTAGTACCAGCAGGGCTACTGCACCAATTGCAAGTGCAGCAACCGGCTTCTCTTTGACGAACGTAGACACACTGTCCAGTGCATCGCCATAGGTTTGGGTCAACTGACCGGCAGCCTGGCGTCCCGCACCTTCGGCTTCAAGCTTCGAATCACCAAACAGTTTCCCGACTGCGCTCTGCGCTTTGCCGGCAACCTTTTCTACAACGCCTTCTACCTGTTCGCTCTTCATGATTCACCAAACCTTTGTATGTAAATAGGATGCTCAGGGTTGACCTGAGCTAGCGGCTATCTGCACAGGGTTAGGGGCGTGGTCGTCATGATTAGTTCAAAGTTGCTGAGCACCGGGAGCTACCCGTAAGACACTTGCTGACTCATCTCTGAGCTATGCTGCGTCGTAATAAAGGAGTCCATGTAGATGCCCGGTGAATACTCGCTGTCAGATGTTTTGGAAAGGATGTACCAAAACCAACTCGCTCTCGAAGCTGCGCTCATGGAACTGACCCTTCAGGTGGAAGCCCAGGGACATGCCGAAGTCGGCGCCAACGTTCGTGGCGCGCTCTACACAATTGGCGAAAACGCGGGCCACATAAAACAAGGCTTAGCGCGTCTCAGCAAGCTCCCATGAGGCAGCCACTATTTGATTTTGATCTCAAGCGTGTGTCACGTGAGCACTACATTACCGGCAAAGCTGCGATCAATTTTCCACATCCTGAAAGCACGACGGGCGGGTGGCATTTTCTGTCGTATTTCGACCGGGAGGCTGGGGTCGTCAAGGTATCGTTGGCGGGCATTCATTATCCAGATACCACCGACTTTTTTGGCGATGCGGGCGTAACTGACGTAACTGACCAACTGTTTCAGCGTGGTTGGTCGGAAGGGGGGCGAAAACTCTTTATGGCTGATCACTACCGAGCCGTAGCCGACATGATTGCGAAATGGGCACTCAGCGAAACGAAACATTGCAGCGTTGAAATTGACGAGTGGTTTCCGGCGTCAAATGATAAAAAACGGTTGGTAGACCTTATTACTAATGGGATGCCGAAGATCTGCAATCGTGCAAAATCGGAGAAAGCTGAAATCTGGTTGAACTCGCAAACGAGCCGTTCTATTTGCAGGTAAACCAGGCATCGCCAGCAGCCCTCTTACGCATTGCTTCAAGCTGATTTCCGGTTGCCGATGGTGAGTGAAGGAGGGGGTGTGGCAAGCACAATCACCCGCCCTGACTTGCAGGACTTACAGTTAGTTGGCTATTCGATTGAGGTTCTGTCAGTGGCACCCAGCGCAACCCCAGCCCCTTGATCAAATAGCGATTAGTCCGGTCAAAGTCCTGATCGTCCGAGACGGTGAAGCTGCCTGAGCGGAAGGATATGAGATTCATCTCCAACAAAAGAGTAATGGCCGGGCTGATGGCCGACCGAGGCACACCTGTCAGATCCATAATCCTGTCGTAGCTGACGATTGTAAGCCCATCGCGCCCTGTTAAATCTGCTTCAGAACGACGATCTTTGTTCCGAAGAGCGAGAAGCAGGATGTAGATTTTCAGTGCCATTAGGGACAGCAAGCTGTTGAGCTTGAAAGCTCGGAGCTTGAAAAGGTGTTTTCTGCTAACCGCAGGAGCATCACCCTCTTTTCCTCTTACGCGGTAGAGCCAGCTCTTCGGAATCTTTGCGTAGCCTTCATCCTCAAGCCAACGGCAGACGTAAAGCAGCGAGCCGTCACGAGCCTTTGAGCTGTCGCTCCGGATGAGCCCATTGGCCAGAAGAATTCGCAAAGACCTGGCGATCACCAGCCGGGAATGCCCCAGCAAAATTCCAAGTTCTTCATAAGTGGTCTTCACGAGACCTGAACGAAAGTCTGCGCGGGTGCAAATAGCTATGTAGGTTTTGAGCGAAGCAATCGAAGCATTCGTATGCAGCGCGCTAACCATATTTCGAGCGTCCCTGTGCTTGAACTCTCGTAACCCCCCGGCCATTGCCCAGCGATTTGGCATCTTGGCCCAGCTCATCTTCATTTCGACCTCCTCAACAAAGCGAAGCTAAGTACAAGGGCAATGCACAAGGCAAGGTTCAGCGGGTCTGCCGTCAGTGCCTGCTGAATCATCAAGATCATGTCGTTCATCTGGAAACCACTCCTTCGAGAATTAGTGGTTCGAAAGTACGATCTTTCAAACAGCGTATCTAGATATAGGCGGATTGACTACTCAACTGAGCGAATGCCTATTTTTATTGGTTTATTGGGCTTCTACGCTCAAATCCATCAGTTCATCTGACATCTAACTATTTCAATCAGAATTGACATTCTGACGTTCAAAGTATTAAAAATGATTAACTCATTTTTCCGGAGGGTGAACGAATGATCCCAGTTACGGCGTTGCAGCTGCCTTTTCATCTGGCCATCCCTGGTGCCAGGGTTCAGCTAGTCGAGCAATCTGATGGATTTGTCATGAAGGTTTATCACAGTGGTGTCACTCACATACTGCACGCCCAGCGTCAGCACGTGCGCCTGTTCATATCGTTGAACAGGGCTGCGGCTTTCCTGAGTCGTCATAACATCCATATCTTTTCCGTCGCCACATCGAGTGCCACGCCCGCTGCCATTGAGAGCGACCTCGTACGCGAATTCGCTGTGACAACCACTTCGATCCCAACAACAATAAGCAAGCCTGGCCCATACCCGATCAAAAACGCGAGCACCATTCTTAAACACAGTGGTTCAGCCTCAGACGACGATCTTGCGGATCACTTCCTCCAAGAGCTTGAGGACTACAAGGACTCTCTTTAGCCCCACGTCGGTTAAAAGAGGCAGAGGTGATTAGTCATCACAACTGATACGCAGGACGCCCTTCCTGACTAGACCTCCAAAATCACTCTCCTCCACAGCTTCGCAGTAAGGCTCTGGGTCGTTGGAAGCAGGCGACAGTCTCAAACGTCGCCATCCGTCCCAGCTGTATCTACGGGCAAGAGAAACTGCTATACGAGGCCATCTGGTGGCTATAGGTTTGTTGCAAATAGTCCGGCTCTGTTTTGTGGAGCCGTGACGAACCTGACCCTATAAGTTAGGCAGTTTTCTCTCATTTTGACTTTCTCAGCTCAGGGCTAGACATGCACACCATAAGGAAAGTGGTAATTCAGAATTTCAAAAAATTCAAATCTCTGACGCTCGACTTCGAGCCTGGCAAGACCGTGCTGATTGGCAACAATGAGGCAGGGAAAAGCAGCATTTTGCTCGCTCTAGACCTAGCGCTCGGCGGGAGTCGCAACCGCATTGAAGCTCTGGGTGCAGAAGCACTGCTCAACAAGGATTCGGTGAACACTTTCCTTGCTGGGGAGAAAAGCCTGGAGAAACTACCTGAGCTGATAGTCGACGTTTTCCTAGAGGAAGGTGACGACGAAGGCCTGTATGGAACCAACAACTCCCACCAGCGCCAGACTGACGGCGTGCGCATGATCCTTGCGGTGATGGCCGAGTATGGCGAAGCGGTGCAAGCCATCTTGGCTGATGATCAACCAAACTTCCCATTCGAATATTATGCGGTGCGGTTTGAAACGTTCGCCGGCAGGCCCTACGCAGCATTCAACCGCCCCATTAAGCACATGATGCTAGACGGTTCACGTATTGATGGCGATCACGCGTCTCGTGAATACACCCGAGCCGTTTACGCTTTCAACGCCCCCGTTGAAGACCGCTATAAACTTGAAAACCTGTACCGCCAAGGCAAGCAGGCTTTTACAGGACAACATCTCGCAGCGCTCAACGCTGACCTACCCGCGTATCAGTTTGACGTACGGAGTAGCGTCCGGTCGAACCTGGAAACTGACCTAATCATCACGGAAGACAATATTCCGCTTGAGAACCACGGCAAAGGAAGGCAGTGCTTTATCAAGACTGAATTTGCGCTGAGCAAGCACAAGCAAGGCGGCTTGGATGTAATGCTCTTGGAGGAGCCTGAGAACCACCTCAGCCATTCCTCCATGAAAGCACTTGTCGCCAAGCTAGCGGAGAACGAGAGCACCCAGCTTTTCATTGCAACCCACAGCAGCCATATCTGCTCAAGGCTTGATCTTCGGCATGCCCTTTTGATCGGCCCGAATGCAGCTGCTGGCTCACTTAAAGCCCTATCACCTGACACCGCAGAATTCTTCATGAAGGCCCCGGACAACAACGTCCTGGAGTTCGCGCTCTCGAAGAAGGTGATATTGGTTGAAGGTGATGCTGAATTTATCCTGGTGGAAGAGTTCTATAAGCAATGTACAAATGGGCGTCTACCGCATGTCGATGACGTTCACATAATCTCTATTGGGGGCACCAGCTTCAAAAGGTACATGGAGCTCGCTAACCTGCTCGGAATTCGAGTCGCAGCCATACGAGACAATGACAAGGATTATCAGAAAAACTGCGTAGAAAACTACGTCGACTTCGCTTCGGATAATGCCAAAGTCTTTGCCGACAAAGACAATAACCGTTCAACCTTCGAAATAGGGTTGCACAACGACAACGAGGAAACCTGCAAGACCGTCTTCGGCCCAGGACGAAAAACCCTCTCCCCCTTGGAATACATGCTGGCAAACAAGGCAGAAGCCGCGTTTGAACTGCTCAAGGGAAAGCCAGGCGAGCTCACCGTTCCTGCCTACATCGCGGAGGCAATCCAATGGATAAACGAGTGATGTTCGCCGTCGCAGGGTCAGGGAAGACCACCCTGCTAGTGAAGCGTCTGAGCCTAGAAAAGCGCGCACTGATAATCACCTACACGGAGAACAACTATCGCCATTTGCGCGATAGCATCATCAAACGGTTTGGCCATGTCCCAAAAAACATCAACCTGCTGAGTTATTTCACGTTCCTTTATAGCTTCTGCTATCGCCCTCTGCTGCAAGTGCATATGCAGACGCGGGGAATCAGCTTTCGAGCTCCGCACGCCCGTACGTTAAAGCTCAAACGGGACAATATGGCGTATTACGCCACTACAAGCGGCAGCGTTTACCACAATCGCCTCGCAAAGCTCCTAGAGACCGTTAATGCAATTCCTGACGTGATGGCGCGAATGGAGCGCTTTTACGATGAGTTTTATGTCGACGAAGTTCAAGACCTAGCAGGTCATGATTTCAACCTGCTAATGGCATTAGCGAAAGCCAAGGTTGAAATGCTATTTGTAGGTGACTTCTACCAGCATACGTTCGACACCAGTCGTGATGGAAACGTGAACAGCTCGCTACACGCCGACATTGGGAAATACGAAAAGCTTTTTCAAAAGGCGGGTGTGACTGTCGACAAGGAAACACTGAGCCGAAGCTGGAGGTGTGGCGTCACCGTATGTGATTTTATTCGAACACATCTGCAGATTGATATGCAGTCACAGCATACCTACGAAACCGAAATCATTCCTCTGGCCAATCAAGTGGATGCTAACGCCGTACACGCCGATGGCAACGTGGTGAAGCTGTTCTATCAGGAGCATTACAAGTACGGGTGCCTGTCTAACAACTGGGGCGCCAGTAAGGGTTTGGATCACTACAACGATGTGTGCGTTGTGCTGGGTACTACTCACTGGAAGATCTATCAGACGTCCTCGCTCGCCGCGCTCCCCCCACAGACAAAAAACAAGCTTTATGTTGCGTTCTCACGGACTCGCGGAAGGCTGTACCTAGCGCCCGAAAAACTTTTCAAACCATTTAAAACGGACTAGGTCGTAGCCATGGGTGGTGATGTCTGGCGTAAGACCTTGTCCAGAAAGTATGCTCAGTATGAAGGGGAACCGCTGGGCATGACACCTAGCGTGATCAGTCGAAAGACTGGCCCTGCTCCATCTCCCCAATCCAGCTGTATGTGCCGTTTAGCCAAACGAAGACGCTGTTGAGCACCTCGCGCAAGTGCCGGATGTTGATATGCGTAACGTCTGGGAGATGGTCTTTACCACTGTTGGTCGTCGCATACCGAAACGCCATCGAGTCTGGGTCGACGTTGTCCAACTGGCGAATGAATTCGTGAACAGCAGTAGCGTTGACGTCAGAGCGCTCTAGCCCCAAGTCCTTGAGCAGATGCCGCAACTCCGACCACAGAGGCATCAACGGATGCTTATCGTAGTTCTTGGGCTCTTTGCCTGTCAGAGCGCGAGCACTCTTTAGCATCAGCTTGAACTGCAACTCCAAGGAATGGCGGTACAGAAAAAGCAAAGGATAAATGCCGCTGTCCAATGGCACCTGACGATTCGCCATCGCCTCTACAAGACCGTCGGCGGCATCTTTGTATGCAAAAGCATAGAGGTCGGCACGAAAGTGAGACCAGTTCAGCATCGCGTTGTACTGCCAATCCTCACCCTGGATAAACAGCTGCTGGCCGGAGAAGTCAGCCGGCCACTGGATGGCCTCAAGCTCCGGGTCGAGCATCGGTAGCGATTCCTCATCCATATCGTCTCCTCACGTTGGCCAGTCCATGGTGTAGAACTTTACGAATCTAGGTGGACTACCGGCAACCAGTAAGTGGTTTTCTGGCTCGGGCTACTGTGCGAGAAAGCGTGATCTCAGGTTGAGGTCACGGTGTCCTTTTTGCGGAGACATCGAAAAATGGCTCTGATCTATGCTGAGCACAGTTTCGACGCCTAATGAGCCTCAGAGAGTACGTTATCGCGGCAGCCCAGTAGTCATTGCAAGGAAGCTTGTATGAAATTTTATCGGTTTGATCCCCAGAAACTTGTTATGCCCGTGAAGCACGACGTGCAAGTTGATTCCGATTTGGCCGGCCTGATTCTGCAGGTGCGTCCCAAGGACTGCATTGTGCTGGCCGGTTGGGACGCGAGAGCCCAGGTTGGTAATGTGAGGGCATTTGGCATCGTCATGACGGTTGATCGAGAGTCAGTCCGTGCAAAAATTCTGTGGCGCGAGGCTGATGTCACGCTTCGGCCCAGCTCGAATGGAAGACGTTACTGGGTGCAAGCCAAACACTGGTTTGCTTTCGCTCCTGACGTGGTCAACCGGTACGGTCTTCCAGATCTACATGCCGAATATTTTCCAGACATCGCTGGATTCGACATCCCTGCACCACCACCGCCCGTAAAAGGTGTGAGTCGTCCCTCGAATTCGCCGACAGGTGGATACGTCTATGTCATTCGATCTAAGCTGGGTTTCAAGATCGGCAAAACAATTCACCTGAAAGCTCGCACTCGGCTCTTTGAGGTCAAGCTCCCCTTTCCCATAAGCCTTGAACATTACGCCTGGTTTGATGATTACAGTCATGCAGAGCGAAGCTTCCACATCACTTATCAAGCAAAGCGCCTTGAGGGTGAGTGGTTCGATCTCGACGCCTCCGATCTTGAGCAGATCAAAACTTTTGGTAAGTCTGTGCCGGTGGCAGGGCTGTGAATAGGAACTCAAATGGAAGTGAATAGCTATTTGCGAGTCGAGGAGTCGATAGAGACTTGCCTTGAAATGTTGATGACGGCTTTGGTCACGATACCGACCCAGGTCACTGAATGTACTTCTGTCTCTACAGGCTCTTCTGCAGTCGCCATGCTAGATCGCGAAGCCTTCATCAAAGCGTGCGAGAGCCTCAAGCCTGCTGTGGTATTCATTTATCGCGAGCATAGCCTTTTGGAGGAACAACTCGCCGATCTGGTTTCCGAAATCACAGACGTCCAGGCTGAGGCGGATAAGCTCCGACAGGAGTTTTTGTCCACGGAAGCGGAAGTCATGGCTAGGGTTCGAAAATCCTGTCCTGATTACTCTCACCTTCAGTGTTTCTTTACCAGCGGGGCGTTATTAGTCGCGATGGCCTGTGAGGTAGGTGACTACCAGGACTTCACAGAGGCACTCGACAGATTTGAGCAGGCTGCGGATGAGGCTGAGGAAATGGCGTCATCTCTAGACCAGGCAAGACTGAACGGTGAGATGAAAAGGGTCGCGGAGACGGTTTCCAAGGATCAAGGATTCATTTCCCTTCGTGGCAAGCGAAAGCGGGCGATGTACGTCCTAAAGCATTACCGACAGGGGATTCCTGAGTCTCCATATCTTGAGCGACCCGATCAGGGATCAGAACCTATTGATCGGAACGTCGTTCTCGTTGCAAGGCAAGCCGCTGATATTCTTGAGTTTGAGACCTGAGCACGGTCAACCGCCGACGTACCACAGCCGGTTAACTGTGCTCTTGGGCAGTTCTAATTGCCGGCAAACCTCCGCTTGAGAAAGACCTGCCGCCTTAAGATCGCGCACCGCTTTGAGTCTTTCTGCGGCAGCGATTCTCTGGGGTGTAGTGAGCGTTTGGGGTTCGGCAGGTAGCTGCTCATCAAGAACACCAAGCTGCATGAGTTCTTTCATTGTGTCATTCAGAACTGAGCGCGCGGTCTTACCTTCATCGGCTGCGGCCACCAGTGTGAGAAAGGAGAGTGGCATTAGGCCTAGCGCTTTAGCTAAGTCGGCACTGAGATCGACGGTTGCCGATGTCGTCGATGCTTCCAAGCGGCTTATGTGTGCTTGGTCAGTCTGATGCTGGAGGTCTGCTTGCGACAACCCATGTCGAACCCTCAGCCACTGTAGCGTTGCCGCATATGCCTTCCGCAAAGACATCCAGCGCACCTCTCCCCAAAAGGAGACGGTATGCCCCGTTTGATGAGTTCCACACAAATGTATATAGTCATTGCGATGGAACTAAAGGCGCGCCACCTTTGCGATCTGTACGTGCGCAGAGCCCTATTTTCTTTGTCGCCAAGAGGATCATCAATTTATGACTAATTCTTCTGAGCTCGAGCTGCTGCGGGAAGGGGAAACCTCCTCTGCTGGCACATCGCTGTCTCATGCAGAAGTGGAAGTATTGGTCGCGGGGCGCTTCGGTCGTAAGCCTTTTTGCACCGTCGAGGACTGGGTCATCTTCCACGTCGACGAGTCCCCAGAGTCGCTCGCGAAAGTAAGAGCTACTGGTCTGGAGCCGATGTTCATGTATGCCCATTGCGTCATCCATGACGGTCATGGCCGGTTTCCACCAGGGGGCTGGGTGCGCTCGACCCTGTGTAAATCGTTCGACGGTGTTTGCCTGTTCGAGACGCGAAACACGGTGTACGTGCTCGTGGGAAAAGGGCGCGAGATGACTGCCTCGCTGAAGACAATATTTGGCTTATGTTAATCGCAGGCCCACTTCGCGGGCCTGCTCAACACGAGATACACGATGTTCAGGATTAGCATGCAAGACCAGGCCGGCCCGGTGGGAATGTTCGGGGACGGTCTCGCTCACTTTCACGCCATGTCGCGATCCTTGGTTACCCATTGGTATCACGTGAGCCTCAAGCGCCGGCATGAGGGGCGATTCGTAGCTTATGAAGAGATGCTGAACGATGAGCCTCGCTTGGTAGAGCTGCTGGTCTCCCAAGACGAGAGCATGGTCATTCAAGATGTCCAGGTCGTTACCCCTGCATGGATGAACAACGGGTCAGGCTGGAAGATGGAAAAGCTGAAATCACTTTCCATGGGGTTCAACCGGGCAGAAGTGCCAATCTGTGTTTTGCAGGTCGAGAGTGGTGATGTGTACGTCAATACCCATCAACGCGACCTGGATGTCGATGCCTTGGTTGGGGTCAGGGTGCTATATCGGCGCCGTTCTGAGACCACTGACGTAGCCTCAGCGTCGGAGGCTGTGTAGCCATGGAAGACATCAATACTGTTGCAGTCGATTTACACGAAAAGCGCTACTCGGACTTAGACCTCCTTCGCATAGCCAAAGCAGTGAATCAAGACTACGACGGGCTGGTCACGGCCTACTTGGTGAATGTCCATATTCATGCGTGCAGTGCCGTTGGCGTGGTGTTCAGTCACATTTGCCCTGGGCCGTACCAACGATTTGCAGATGGTAGGCTGATTCGGACATCGGACATTCAGTCCGTTACGAAGGAAGGTAGGTTTTGGGTGATCAATACGGTCAACTCGAAGTACGTCATTGCGACGTTCAGGCGGGACGTCGGGCGCCGTAGCCTGCGTGAGTTCATGCGTATTGCGGGTGATAGGTATATGCCAACGCCTGATCGCCTCCAGTAGAGTCATGATAATTGTTGTTGGTCGGGCGTGCCCTCTTCGAGGGCCGGCTGTCGTGAACCAAGCCCCACTGTTGCGGGTCTTGACCCTAACGGGCTTGCATTCTCACGCCTGCGGCCATCCTGCCGCCTCGTGGCGAACATGAAAACGCGCTCCAGACCCGGATGAACGAGTTCTCTGCCGAAAAACGGATGATGGCCCGTTACGCGGCAGGTCTCTACCCCTTAGTGGACAGCATCCTCATTGATACCGGTACTACGACTTTATTTTTTGCTCGGGAGCTGGCCAAGTTCAGCTGGATAACGGTGATTACGAACTCCCTCATGATTACCGAGAGCATGGGGGCAAGTGGCAACCGGGTATCCATGATCGGAGGAGAATACCGTCCTGAGTCGGCTCAGAACACGGGGGCTTTGGCAATGGAGCAGATTGCTCGTTTCAACGCCGAGCACGCTGTTGTGACCATCGGTGCGTTGAGTGCGGACGGCGCTTTCGACTTCTGAATAGAAGAGCCAGAGATCACCAGGGCAATGATCGCTCGCACGCGATACCTTACAGTCATCGCGGACTCTTCGAAGATGGGCAAGCGCGCTTTGTTTCAGGTTTTCGCTCTCGAGCGGATTGATCGATTGATCATCGATAGAAAGCTCGTAGGGGAGGTCGCAAAGCCGCTGGCTGAGGCACAGGTTGAGGTGCATGAAGTCCCGGCAGCTACTCGAATTGAATGGACATCTCGCTGAAACTGGAAATGATTACGGCAACGGCTCAACTCTGCCACCTGAGCTAATCATTCGCTCCCTTTGAGAGGCAGGAACAATGGCTCCCAGCAGTACCGATACGATTCTGAGTGAGATCTGGCTTGGCATGGAAAATGAGAACTCCATGTTCGTATGCACTTCGTGCGTACAAGATGATTGGATCAGGAACCTCGCCACAGGACTTATGAAACCTCGCACATGCAGCGGTTGCGGGAAGGTTGTCGAAGAGGCGCAGACGCCGGTCGAAATTGCCTCAATAATTCGAGGCCGCCTCCAGGAATACTTTATCGTCGACTATGGGCTCCATCCAGGCTACGAAATGAGCCTGCCAACAATCGTAGGTAAGGCGATCAGATGCGAGTCTGATGCTGTGTGCTCCGCGATAGCTGAGCTGCTGGTTGATCACGAAGTCGACGAGGATGAATTCTACTCCCCAGGGCAAGAGTACAGCCTGGCACCGAGCAAATTTGACTCTGAAGAGCACGAACGATGGTGGGCCGAAGGCGATTGGCACGCAGTTTCTTATGAGCTGACCCACGGTCAGCGATTCTTCAACGATAAAGCCAAAGTGTTTTTCAACTCGCTGATCCGCGAAGCAATGGGATCGAGAAAGGATGAGCTTAGCGAGCTGCCGTCAGCGGTCAAAATGGTTCCAGCAGGCTCCTTGTTCTATCGTGCCCGTGTCGCGCAGAACTTGAGTGAGGTCATACGCTTTCAGGGTGATCCGGAAAAGGAATTAGGTGCGCCGCCGAGAGAGCGTGCTGCTAACAATCGGATGAGTGCAGCGGGAATTCCATTGATGTACGTCGCGGGAGACTCTCAGACCTGTATTGCCGAGGTGCGACCGTCAATTGGAGATCAGGTCGTCGTTGCAGAATTTGTATCCACAGAAAACCTTAAGTTCTTCGACTTCACGGCACTCAGGACTCTTGAGCATTCCCCTCTCAGCCTGTTCAGTCCAAGCTTCAGTAATAGAGCCGACAGAAGGCTGCTCCTGGGCTATCTGCATGATTTGATCGCACGGCCTGTTAGAGCAAGCGATACGGATTATGTAATGACCCAAGCGCTCGCTGAATGCATTCGCTACTCAGCCCATGGATTTGATGGAATCGCTTTTCGTTCTGTCCAGCGCAGTGATGGCGGAATCAACTACGTACTGTTCGACAAGACCACATCCGCTCAAATACGCCATCCTGATCAGATGCCAGAGTTCAGTCTGGGTACATCGCCGGAGAACGTTTCAGTTCACTTGGTGAAGGGTGTGACCTATCAGACCGAGGCGCTGCCCTAACACGGTACCGCTAGCGCTTCCTGAAGCGCTAGCGGTACCGTGTTGGTCTGAGCCGCGAGCCGTTAAGATAGGTACCCAAAGGCGGCATAGCCGTCAGCAAATTTTCCGTGCCGAGGCCATTTACTCTAAGGTGCGTTCTGAATAGACCGCTATGGTGGGTGAGCAGTCGAGGAGAATATGACATCGTCACTGCCAACCTTGCTGAGCTAGCCAAGCTGCTCGCTGCGCTCGAGGCGTTTGCAGATGACTGAACTCAGTCATGGCCAAGAACCTCACCAGGCTGCATTGATACAGGATGAAATCCTGGAAATTCTGAAAGAAGCCAAGGTGCTCGCGCGTAGATTCTATCGTCTGACCGGAAAGCCGCTGGGCGTGACCGGCGAGGTAGCAGAGTACGAAGCTGCTTTGAGACTCGGTCTACTACTCCATCCTGCAAGGCAGGCCGGTTACGACGCTACAGAGACGCTGGAAGATGGCATCGCGAGAATCCAGATCAAGGGCCGCTGTATCGTGAACCCGCTAAAGATTACGGGCCGCATGGGCGCAATTGATCTACGGCAACCCTTCGATAGTGTGCTCTTGGTGCTGCTTGACTCAGAGTTCAACGCATATGCAATGTACGAAGCAAGTCGTGCCAGGGTTGAGGCAGCTTTGACCTTGCCAGGCTCCAAAGCCAGAAATGAACGGGGAGCGCTGGCGATCAGGCAATTCATGTCGATAGCTAATTTGCGCTGGACTTGTCATGAAACTGGCGATTCGAAGAATAAATTCCCGAATTAAAGCCGAGCGATGAAAATATGTCCCTAATGGGACGCGAGAGTTAGTGTCCCCAAAACGGGACATTAACCACCATTTTTAGGCTTAATGCTCCCATTTGGGCTCATTACGTTGGGCCATGGATCGCGAATGATTTGGCAAGGGCGTCACTGCTGACTTTCGATATCAAAGCAGGCCTCCACACCACGATGCGATGGAAATCCGACGAATAAGGATTACAGCTCAACATCTTGAAGCTATTATTGGGCCATCACCAAGGTTCATTAGGTGCAATTGAATGGATTCGCATATGGACGGTTTGACCCCCACGCGATATGCGTGCAGCGGCTCATTTAAATTAGGAGGTATTTTCCAGGGAAGTCTAAGCCTTGGAATAACCGTAGCTATTCTTCTGAGCGGAGCTCTCATGAACTACAAAATAGCTGCCATGGCAGATCGAGACCATTCTCATCATTACAGTTCCATTGCACTTTCTCGCACAGCGCATGAGATGCTTCTAATCGGGTTGTTCATCTGGCAATCATAGGAGTGATTGACTCTCTTGTGTCTTCATGACTCGATAGCGATCATAAATTTATCTGGCTATTTAAAACTATAAGAGGCTGACGTGATATGTCGGGTGGGGAATTAGTAAATATTGGAAGGATAGCAGAGAAGATTTCGGATGATCTTTTCTCGTTCTTCAAGTGGGAGATTGTCGGGCCTTCGAACCTGAACTATCTCTGCGTTCAAAAAGAAATCCATGCTAAAGGGAAGTCGGGAGACCACCATCACCCTACCGATGTTGTATTCCGGTACTTTGATCCGTATGCCAATAAAACTGTTTATATGCATACAGACCTAAAAAGCTACGCTAAGGGCAGTATCGGTACCACAGAGATCAGAAAAGCACTGGTGAGCTTGGCGAAATCAATAGACTGCGCCTATATCAGCCCGGACTGGCGAGATCGCTACCTCCTTATTCGTGGCGAGAAAAAAATAATAAGCGGAATGCTTTTCGTATTCAATCATGACGATCAATATGATCGAAATTTTTATGATCACTTTAAAGATTTGAAGTCGGACAACCTCCATGTCAAAGAGGGGCAGCAGCTTCACATCGTCGAGCCAGCCCTGATTAACTATATAGCGACTCTTAGGCAGGATATAAACAGCTTGGTAGCAAACGGCACCTTCCCACGAAGGAAGTATACTTTTTTGTATCCAGAAATGACCTTGCATAAGGCAGCAGGTGACTACTGGGCCAGGCCAGCAACGATGGAAATGATAGCGTCTCCATATCTGATCATTCATCATGGCGAAGCTCACGACATAGATGATGACGGACACAAGATAAAAACGTTTGGTGAAGGGTATGTTATCTACTACCGGCGTAGTGGAGCGAGCGAATATGAATTCATGTACTTGTTTGACGCACTCTCTAGGTTCCAGATATTGAATGGCGACAAAGAAAAGAAAATTAGAATTCGAATAATCTGCAAGGATTCCAGCGACAAATTAATAAGCAACTATCGGTCAGCTATCGCGAATTATGTTCGTGAATGGAACGAAGATGAACATCGTCGAAACATACTAGAAAGGATTGACCTCCAGATAGTTACTATGGCGGTGCACAATTACAAAGCCGAACACATCGGATGGGATCGACCATGAAAATTGGTAGTCTTTACTACGCTTCAGATAAGGCCATGTTCGATGCATTAACCCAACGAAAAGTGACAATTGCTCACTTGCGAGAGCTATTCTTATCGCGGGGAATTATTATTTCTCCTGACACAGACAAAGAATCCCTGGCTAGAAAATTCAGTAGCTTTTTTCATGATTATGCTGATTTTCAAAAACTTTCGATACTCATTGGTGCTCACAGTGCTAGAGAGCGGACAACAAATATCGACCTTAAGGTCGCTTTAAGCAAACAGAAGCTACTTGAATCTCTTGAGTCTACAAAAGAGATGCTAGAGGACAAGCATCAAGATAGTGTTGATTATTGGGTCGAAGGTGACGCGATACTGTGTACAGTGCGATATACAAAAACGGATTACGGGCAGTCAGAGTTTAGGCAAGTAGTGCAGAAAGATGCGCAGATAAAGTTTGAACCTACGGCTGATGGTTGGAAGGTTACGGGGCCTATGAACGATAAGTTCAAGGTTGTTTCAGCCGCACTGCAAAGTCAGATAGAGGCTCTTACCGATGAAAAGGTTAGCGTGGTAGATATTTCTCTAGCATCCTTCCCGGACTCAAGCTTGAGGAGTAAATTTTTCCGGCAAATGATACATGCCCTTCCCAAAATAAAAGTTCTCGATGTAATTGACGTTGCTACATATAACCCAGTCAAAGATATCGATGACGATATGCTGGAGGATGAATTTGACTCCCTAGACGGCGATGAGCCTGAGATCAAAGAGACCAAGGCAATCACTCGAATATCGAAAGCTCAATTACGTGGTCAAGGAGTGCTTGAGTCGGAACAACTTCTCAGCCTTGAGGAGAATGGTTTCTATATTTGGAAGATATTGTGGCATGCCGTGGACGAAAACCAGTTTGATTCTGATGTTTACGTCCTGGAGTCACAGTTCGGCAGACAATCTGAGTGTGCGGACTTTTCCTACATCGTCAAAGGTGTCATGCGATACCAATCGGTAGGCGAATATGGTGCAAGGGTCAAAGCCAATCCAGTGGACGAGGAACGTATTAAAAAGCTTATTGTAAAGGCGGCGGAGTCTACATTGGCAGCACTAACCAAAGGTAAATAAAGATGCGAACTATAAGGTTCAAGATTTTTTTACTGCATATAAATGCGACAATGGACGAGCTGAACAACCTGATGTCGGCAGCGCCGTTTGATCCCGACTTTGGGTCTGGCGTGGAGCTAATAGCTCCCGTCCAAAAAATGCTCAGCGCCAAGTATCATGAACAAAATACCTTGATCAGTGATTTGACAGATGTATATGGGAATTCCCTTCAGAATACCGTCATTCAATATCTCAGCTTCAGGTTTTATATTCGTGAAAAAGAGTTGAATCTTTACGAGATAATAGCCGAGTCCCCTCCGCAAAGCATGAAAGGCTTTACTACGACTCTAAGACGCGTACTCCCTAAGCCCTTCGCTTTCGAAGGCGCTAAGCTCGACGTCTACGACTGGTTTAAAAAGCTTGACAAGCTAGAGAGAATTACAACGCTGAAACCAGTGAAAACCCAGACTGCACTCGTGAACCTTGATGGTGACTCAGCATTCAAAGTTGCAGTTGAATCTAGATCAGATGCGGTGGCAAAGACAGAAAAATTGGTAGGTGATCAGAAATTGATATTGGATAAGGTCAAGGTCTCCTTATATTATGAGGCATCCGAGAGAACATTAGAGGTAACTCGAACTTATGGAGCCACACTCACCGGCTTTTCTGATCCATACGACGCAATTGAGTTCTTGGCACATGTAATCTGAGGTGGTAAGGAAATGACCAATCTGATACCCGAATTCAATATAGCTGAGTGGTTCGAGAATTCAGCAGCCGGTAATTTTTACTATATCTCTATTATGATTGGCGAATCATGCCAGCTTTCCAGAACTCTATATTCGGGCAAACCACTATGTCAGCGGGACGCGTGTCATTGAAGCTAATTTCAAAGTTATGGAATTTCATCAATCCCGACCGACGCCCTGATTGCGAAAAGGCGCGTGAGCAAAATTTTATCACGGCAGCGAACAAGTTTAAGACTCTTTCAGTAAACGCCGGTGGTGTGATTTCTATAGATCCAGAAGAGATCCGGGATCAAATAATTACATCGCGTGAGCAACTCAAGCATCTTGTCCACAAGCCGGGAACTCACGGTTGGCCGTCCGCCATTCAGGGGAGCCACGATTCTGGCTCTACTGGAGGAACTCCAGTAAATGTCTTGGACTGCATTGATGTTGTTGCTTGGCGTCGGCTCGCCAGCGGAGAGGCAGTAAGGTACGCATGCCTTCAATCTATAAAAACCGGTGAGTACACCGTCATGACGGCCAGCCTATTTTCGGGCGATATGGATAGTCTCCCGCCGTGGTTTGACGCCGATACAAATCGGAAAATTGCTACGGCCTTGCGGGGCCATGAGCTTCAGTGGTTCCACACTCTCATCGGGGCGATGGACGCTTGGGATGCGGAGTTGTGACGGCTTACAGCAAAGCCCAATGACAACACAGGGCAAAATCGAAGGGCGATGAACCGATGCTCGGAGCTGACGGGCTTCCCGATGTCTGGCAAACGGCCATAGACTCAGAACGTAAAAAAATAATGCCACGCCCCCCAAATCGATTTTCGTATACTTTCGATCATAGAAATGCCAAAAAACCCTCTAATGTATACGATAGCAAACGTCAGAACCGCGAGAAAATCGCTGTATGCCACGGCTTACAGCGGCTTCAGAAAAGTATACACATCCTAGCTGGCTACTCTGCCAATAAGCTGAGCACACCCTGGGTCTAACCACCCAAGGTTGAAAAACCCCCGATAGGCCTACGGCGTATCGGGGGTTTTCTTTTGCCTGGAACAACACCGTCGCGATTCGCGCACGTATTTCACCTCCTTGAAAACATCGGTGGGCTTCTGGCCGACGTGCATCATGGCGGCTTTTATCGCTGAAACAGTGATGCAGTTGCCGCCAGGGCCTTGACTGAATCCGCTCCAGATATCGCCCGGCTGGCCTTGCACCGTTCCGACAGCCGTGTATCCGCCTGTGACGCCCCCCAAAAAAAAGCCCCTCACGCGAGGGGCTTTTCGGTAAAGCGAGTTAAAGCGACAACATCAGGTCATCTGAATGATGGTCTGCATGATGGTGCTTTGGGTAGAGATGGTCTTGGCGTTCGCCTGATAGTTGCTCTGGGCCTTGATCAGGTCCACCAGCTCGTTGGTCAGGTTGACGTTGGAGTTCTCCAGGGAGTTGGCCACGATCGAACCCAGGGTGCCGACTTGCGGGGTATCAAAACCCGGCTGGCCCGACGCGAAGGTTTCTTTCCAGGTGGTGCCGCCGGCTGGCTGCAGGCCCTGCTCGTTGTTGAAGCTGGCCAGGGAGATCTGGCCGATGGCCTTGCTCTGCTGGTTGCTGAACGTGGCGAACAGTACGCCGCTGCCGTCGATTTTCAGCCCGGTGATTTGCCCGGTGGCGTAGCCATCGGTGGTCGGCGGGTTGCGGTAGGTGGCGGAGTTGTACTGGGTGATGTTCCCCATGTTGACGGCAACGCCGTCTGCGTTGGCGGCCGCACCGTTAGGCGTCCAGACACCATTGACCAGGCCGCCCGGCTTCCAGTCGGAAATGGTCAGGGTGGTATTGGAAGCGGTGGCTGGCGGGGTAACGATCCCGGTCAGCTTGCCGGAGGTGTCAAACGACAGCGTCGAGGCGACTGGCGCTTTCACGTCAGTACCGGTGCCGCTGATCGGCGAGCCGTCAGGGTTGCGCCCATCGATCAGGGTGTAGGACTTCCAGGTGTTGGAGTCGGTCTTCACCAGGTACTGCACCATCGGATGCGCGTTGCCCTGCGTATCGTAGAGCGTGGTGGAATATTGAGTGGTGAAGCTGTCCGGTTTGGTCGGATCAAACGGGTGCGCCGTCTGGTCGATCGCCGTCTCGGAGGAGTTCAGGTTACTGGTGGAATCCACCTTGCTCGAAGCCTTCGGCGGCAGGTACGACAGGTTGAGTTGCAGGTCGGTCAAGCCGCCCTTCTGGATGTTGCCATCGGCATCCGCTGCGTAGCCTTGCAGCCGCGAGGTGCCGGTGTTGTTGGTGATGTAGCCGTCCTTGTCGGCCCGGAACGCACCGTTGCGGGTGTATTCCAGCGAACCGTCGCTGCCCTTCTGCACGAAGAAGCCGCCGCCCTGGATCGCCATGTCGAGCGTGCCGCCGCTGTTGTTGACGTCACCCTGGGTGAACTGCTGGGACACGGCCGCCAGGTTCACGCCGTTGCCGACGCTGTTCTGGCCGGTACCCAGCTTGGAAGCCGCGTAGATATCCGCGAATTCCGCACGGGACGACTTGAAGCCGGTGGTCGCGACGTTGGCGATGTTGTTGCCCGTCACGTCCAGTTGTTTGTTGGCCGCATAGAGGCCGCTAAGGCCGATGTTAAAAGACATTGTTCTCTCCTTTTGCCGTATTTAGCCGGCTCTATGTACCGATAGTCTGAATTTGCGACAGCTTGATACTGCCCAGGCCGCCTGCCAGGTTCAGCACCATTTCAGCGCCGTTCGTGCCCAGGGTTACGCTGGTCACCGTTGCCGGCAGCGACGTGGCGAGGGCCACCGAGTCACCCTTGTCATTCTTGGTGGTGGCATTGAAGGTGTAGGTGCCGGGTGGCGCCGTCTCACCCGCATCGGTCTTGCCGTCCCAGACGAAGCTGGAGTTGCCAGCGCTCTGGGCGCCCATGTCGATGGTGCGAACGACGTTGCCATCCTTGTCGGTGATCTTGACGGAGACGTTGCCCGTCGCCGCCGTCACCGCCACGGAACCGGTCATGCTCTTGCTGGTATCCACCATCGCCTTGTCGGTCTGGGTGATGACCGAACGCCCCACCAGCGACGAAGCCTGCAGCGCCTGGGAGGAGCTGAAGTTGCTGGAAATCGCATTCACCGAGTCATTCAGGTTGTTGATGCCTTCCAGACTGCTGAACTGCGCCAACTGTGCGACGAACGCGCCATTGTCCTGGGGCGACAGCGGGTCCTGGTTTTTCAGCTGGGTCACCAGCAATTGCAGGAACGCGTCCTTGCCCATCGCCTGGTTGCCCGTCGCCGACTTGGCGGCGTCACCGACGCTGGTGTTATCTGTCGCCGTCTTGACCTTGGAATTAAAAAGGTCCTGGACTGCCGTGTTCGTCGAACTGTTATCAACAATGGCCATTATTTGGCGCCCCTTATCACTGACCCAGGGTCAGGACCTTCTGCATCATGGTTTTGGCGGTGTTCATCATTTCCGCGTTGGTCTGGAACGAGCGGCTGGCGGAAATCATGTCGGCCATTTCCTCGACCACGTTGACGTTGGGGTAGTACACGTACCCTTTTTCGTTCGCGGCAGGGTGGTTCGGCTCGTAGCGGGCTTCGAGGTTGCTCTGGTCTTCGACCACACCGAGCACCTGCACGCCCTGGCCTGCGGCATCCTGGTTCTGGAACAGCGAATCGCCGCTGCCACTCTGGCCGCCCTGGCCGCCCTGGAACATGGTGGCGAACACCGGGTGCCGGGCGCGGTAGGTCTGGTCAATGCTCGAAGACACGGTCTCGGCGTTGGCGATGTTACTGGCGACGGTGTTGAGGCGCGTGGTCTGCGCACTCATGCCACTACCGGCAATATTGAAAACACTGGCGAGGGACATGGCTTATTCTCCACGCAAAGCTGACATCAGCCCTTTGAATTTGCTGTTGAGCAGGGTGAAGCTGGCCTGGAAGTTCACTGAGTTCTCGGCGTAGGCCGATTGCTCCAACTGGGCGTCCACGGTGTTCTGGTCGATCGACGGTTGCATCGGCGTGCGATACAGCAGCGACTCGTCACCATTGCCCAGGCCTTGCGCCTCGATATGACGGCTGTTGGTCATGTTCAGGGCGAAGGTGCCGTTCTTGGTCTTGTCTTGCTGGGCGGCGAGCACGGCAGAGAAGTCCAGGTCCCGAGCCTTGTAGTTCGGGGTGTCGGCGTTGGCGATGTTGTTGGCCAGGACTTCGGCACGCTGGGCGCGAAAGCCCAGTGCTTGTTCGTGGATACCGAGCGCTTTATCGAAGCTGATGCTCATGGCGGAAACCTTTAGGGGCTGACCTGCTTTTCGTAACAAGGATTTAGCAAGGGCCATGCCAAGTTGCTTGAGCCCCGTAAATCAAGGGTTTGCGAGGGAATTGCCGGCGGCAATGCCAGAAAAGCGGCAAAGGGTTTCCGCGAAACGCCAGTAAAGCGGCAATGAGGGCTTGCCGCTTTGCGGCCATAAAAAAAGGGAGGCCTGTGCAGGCCTCCCTTTTTGTCCAAGCACTCGTCACTTGGCCTGGTAAATGATTCCAGGACTGCACTGCACCATCTGGTAATGATCCGGCAAACCGTTCAGCGCCTCGGAAGCCCCCAGGAACAGATAACCGCCACGCT
Source organism: Pseudomonas sp. D8002 (assembly GCF_013385695.1). Classification (NCBI taxonomy): domain Bacteria; kingdom Pseudomonadati; phylum Pseudomonadota; class Gammaproteobacteria; order Pseudomonadales; family Pseudomonadaceae; genus Pseudomonas; species Pseudomonas sp. D8002. The sequence continues at coordinate 154,596 of NZ_JACAPM010000012.1, read as the reverse complement.
TGAGGGTGCCGTGGATGCGCAACAGAATGTCTTTCTTCACCTCGGCCGAGAAGTAGATCAGCACGTTGCGGCAAAACACCATGTCGAACTTGCCCAGGCTGGCATAACTGTCCAGCAGGTTGAACGAACGAAACTCCACCCGGCTCTTGATCGGCGCCTTGACCGCCCAACGCCCTGCTCCCTTGGGATCGAAGAAACGCTGCAAGCGCTCCTGGGACAACCCGCGCCCCAGCGCCAGGCTGTCGTACTCGCCGGTCTTGCAGTTGGTGAGCATGGTGCCGGACAAATCCGTGGCCACGATTTGCGCCCCGGCCTTCAACTGGCCCATGTTGGTCCGCTCGAACTCATCGATGGCCATCGAAATCGAATACGGTTCCTGTCCCGACGAACAGGCGGCCGACCAGATGCGCAGGCGCTGGCCGGGAGCGGCCTTGATCGCCTCGGGCAGCACCTTGTTCTTGAGCACTTCAAACGGATAGGTATCGCGAAACCACAAGGTTTCGTTGGTGGTCATGGCGTCGACCACCATCTCCTTGAGCCCGCTGCGTGGCTGGCCCTGGATCCGTTGCACCAACTCCCCGAGGGACTTGATGCCTTGCTGCTCCATCAGTTTGTTGAGACGGCTGGATACCAGGTACTGCTTGTTTTCACCGAGCAATATGCCACAGGCCTTTTCCAGGAAGACCCGGAACTGTTCGAAATCCAAATTACCCGTAGACAATGATACCGCCTCTTAAATCGTGTGACCGCCAGGGAAAAGGCCCCTAGCCGTGATCTGCTGCCTTGATCCGGTCGACTACCCGGGATGCCAGGTCATCAGGGCGGAATTTGGCCAGGAAGTCATCGGCACCGACCTTCTTGACCATCGCCTGATTGAATACACCCGACAACGAAGTATGCAGGATGATATGTAGTTTTTGCATGCGTGGGTCGTTGCGTATCTCGGCCGTGAGGGTGTAGCCGTCCATTTCCGGCATCTCGATGTCGGAGATCATCATCAGGAATTCTTCTTCCGGCTTCTTGCCCTCATCCACCAGCTTGCGCAGGTAATCCAGGGCCTGGCGACCGTCATTGAGCGCGACCACTTCGACCCCAACGGTCTGCAGGCAACGGGACACCTGCTTGCGCGCGACCGAAGAGTCGTCCACCGTCAGCACCCGAAGCGAGATCGCCTTGTGCGCGGTTTCGGCGTCTACCACGCCCACCGATATCGCCTCGGAGGTCGGGGCCACTTCGGCGAGGATTTTCTCCACGTCGATGATTTCCACCAACTGGTTGTCGACCCGCGTCACCGCCGTGAGGTAGTGATCGCGACCGGTGCCCTTGGGCGGCGGATGGATCTCTTCCCAGTTCATGTTGACGATGCGCTCCACCGAGCGCACCAGGAAACCCTGGGTCTTGGTGTTGTACTCGGTAATGATCACGAACGGGCTCTCGCGGTCCTGCAACCCCGCCGAACCGGTGGCCATTGCCAGGTCAAGAATCGGGATGGTCGCGCCACGAATGTTGGCCACACCGCAAACCACCGGGCTGGACTTGGGCATTATTGTCAGCTTGGGACACTGCAGCACTTCGCGAACCTTGAAGACATTAATCCCGTACAGCTGCTTGCCGTCCAGACGGAACAACAGCAACTCCAGGCGATTCTGCCCCACCAGCTGTGTGCGCTGGTTCACTGAATCCATTACACCGGCCATGCCCAGACTCCTACGCTAAAACTTAGGGGTACGACGCGTACCCAACACTAAACGGCACGAGCTTTGCTTTTTTATTGGCCATGGACATCAAAACGACAGTTTCCCGACGCCTCCGATCCCCACAGTACCGCAGATTGCTCTGCGTCTCGATGGCGTTGCTTGCCTTGGCTACGGGCCAGCCGGCCCGCGCCGATAACGTCACCTTGCCTGATCTGCTTATCGGCGTCACTCAAGGCTTTCTTGAGTTCACTGTAGAAGATTATCTGGCCACGACGCAGACACCGGGCCGCTACGAAATCCAGGTCAACCAGCTGGATCCGCGCCTGCGCATGCCCATGTGCGACAGAGAATTGACAGCTTCCCTGGAAAGCCCCGCCCAGCCCATCGGGCGCGTGACCGTGAAAGTGCGCTGCGAAGGCGCCTCGCCCTGGACGGTGTTCGTGCCCGCCCAGGTCAAACTGTTTCGCGAAGTGGTGGTGGTGACGCGCCCGCTGAAACGTACCGGAATCATTGGTTATGATGACGTCGCGATGCGCGAGCGCGACATCAGCATGATCACCCAGAGCTACCTCACGTCCCTTGACCAGGCACTCGGGCAGAAACTTACCCGACCAATGGTTGCTGACCAGGTGATTACCCTGGTCCATCTCGAGCAGGCCGAAGTCGTGCGCAAAGGTGACCAGGTGGTGATTTCCGCCAGCAGCGGTGGCCTGAATGTAAAAATGCCGGGGGAAGCCCTGTCCAACGGCGGCATGAGTGAACAGATTCGCGTCAAGAACCTGAATTCCAACCGCGTGATCAAGGCCCGGGTGACTGCGCCGGGGCAGGTTGAGGTGGCTTTATAGATCACTGGCATCGGACGCCAGCTTTTCCTACACTGTGCGCAAAGCGGCATCGCGCATAGGTTTATTGTCAATCGAGCCTAAAGTTTGTCCGGGTATGGCCGAAAACATGGCAAGCGTCCAAATACCCAGAGGTTTTTTTAACATGGTCATCGATTTCAGTCGTTTGAATAACGCCCTGCCAACGCCCGGTTCTTCGCGCACCAACGGTGCCAAAGACAGCGTTGAAGCCAAGTCCCAGCCTCTGCCTGCCAAGACAGAACAGGCCGGTGCGAGCCAAAGCGGGGAATCGGTACACCTGAGCAATGAGGCTCAACAGTTGCAGAAGGTCACTGACTCGCTGAGCGATCAGCCAGTTGTCAATAAAGCCCGTGTGGCCGAATTGAAACAGGCGATTGCCGATGGCAGCTATAAGGTCGACAGCAACCGTGTAGCCAGCAAACTGCTTAACTTCGAAGCCGAGCGCTAGGCAAAGGCCTGCGCCAGGCTTTTGGACGCTTAAACCCCAAGGCCAGCCATGCACGACGAAAACTTGCTACAACTGATCATTGAAGACCTGCCTCCCGCACAGCAGCTGCTGGAGCTCCTTCGAGAAGAATCACTGGCCCTGTACGGCCGGGACATGCGCATGCTGGAAGAAATCCTGGCGCGCAAGCAATCGCTGATCGTCCTGCTGGAACAGCACGGCAAGAAGCGCAGCCAGATTCTGATCAGCCTGGGCCTCACGGCCGACCACAAGGGCCTGGAACAACTCGCCAGCCACTCCACGGTGGGCGACCAGTTGCTGGCCCAGAGCAAAGAACTCAACCAGTTGCTGACCCTGTGCCAGGAAACCAACCTCCTCAACGGCCAGGCCATCCAGCTTCAGCAAGCCACGACCGCCAATCAGTTGCGTATTCTCCACGGCGGCGAGCCTCCGGCTCTCTACAACGCTCAAGGCTCCACCTCACGCCTGGCCAAGCCAAGCACCCGCAGCCAAGCCTGAAACCAGTTTGAGCGCGCCCTATCCAAGTCGCGCCACATACTGGCAAAATGACAGCACTTGCGTGTAGTCGTATTTTGTCTGGAGATGGAAGAACCGTGTTCAACGCCCTTAACGCGGAAGATGCTCCGCAGCCACCCAAGGTACTCACCACGCCGCTGGAAATCGCTGGCACCTTGCGGATGCTGCAAGAAAGCCATGATCCGCTGATCATCACCTTCCATGAACGCAACCAGCGGTTTCAAAGCTACCTGGTGGAAATCGACCGGGACAGCAAGACACTGGCCCTGGACGAAATGGTCCCGCGCGACGGCGAACGCTACCTCGAGAATGGCGAAGCTTTCCGGATCGAAGGTTTTCACGAGGGGGTGCGGATAGCCTGGGAAAGCAACGGCACCCTGACCCTCGATGAAGCCGGCGGCCACCGTATTTACCGCGGCAGCATGCCTGGCGAGGTGATTTACCATCAGCGTCGCAACGCCTTCCGCGCGGCGCTGAAGCTGGCGCAACTGGTGAGCGTCGAACTGGGCGGCGACAAACTCAAGGCCCCCATCAGCGGCAAGTTGCTGGATATTTCCGCCACCGGCTGCAAATTGCGCTTCGAAGGGGATATTTCCGAGCGCCTGCAACTGGGCCAGGTCTACGACCGATTTATCGCCGCGCTACCCTTTGGCAGCATGACCACCTCGGTAGAACTGCGTTACCTGCACTTCGAAGAAAGGATCAACACCACCTTCGCCGGCCTACGTTTTCATAACATGAGCGGGCTGGTGCAGCGTCAGGTCGAGCGGTTTGTGTATCAACTGCAGCGTGAAGCGCGCCGGTTTGACAAGGACGACGACCTTTAAACAATAAAGGTCGCGACAAAAAAACGGGCAGTCCCTCAAGGGGGCTGCCCGTTTTTGCTTTCAGGGGCGCGCCCTGCTCAAGTCGTGGGGGTGATCATCCGGGTCCGGATGCTCTGGTGGCTCGGTGACAGGCTCCGGCTGATCCAGTTCGGGATCGACTACTGGCTCGGGATCCACAACGGCGGTCTGCATCTGGTCCTGCACCACCTGTTCGTCCACTCGCGGATCGAGGCATGCTACCAGGGGCGAGCTGGACATGCTGTCGGGCATCGCCACGTGATGCAGCGGTGCGTCGTCCACCTGATGCAGGTTGGTGACCGCCTTGGGCCGGATGCGCCACACCAGGATCAATGCGCACACGCTGAAAAACGCATACAGCATATGGCTGCCGAACAGCTTCATCACCACACCGGCCAACAGCGGGCCGACACTGGCGCCGATGCCGTAGGTCACCAGCAACATCGCAGTGAGCGACACCCGGCGATCACCCTCGACGTGGTCGTTGGAAAACGCCACAGCCAGCGGGTACAGGCAGAACTGCACCAGGGAACAGAGAAAGCCCGCGACGAACAGCACTTCCAGTGGTACCTGGGTCATGATCGCCAACGGCAACGCGGCCACCGCCAGGCACAAGGCGAAACAGCGAATCAACAGCGCGCGGTCATATCGATCGGACAGCCAGCCCAATGGCCACTGCACCAGCAGCCCGGCGAAAATGCAGCTACCCATGAACAGGCCGACCTGCTCGGTGGTCAGCCCTTGCTGAGACGCGTACAGCGGCGCCAAACCGTAGAACGAACCGACGATCAGCCCGGCCCCCAACACCGTACTGAGGGACTGCGGCACCCGCTTGATAAAGAAGCGCGGCTCCATCGGCGCCGGATGCAGCGGCGCCGGGTGAATGCGGCGAGTCATGGCCACCGGCACCAGGCACAGCGCAAAACACAGCGCGACCAGCATCAGCAACTCAAGCCCCAACTGCGGGTGCATCACAAGGATCAACTGCCCCAGCACCAGGCCCAGGTACGAGGCGATCATATAGCCGCTGAACACCGCACCGCGTTGCTTGGCTTCAGCCTGTTCGTTAAGCCAGCTCTCGATGACCATGTACTGGCACATCATGCCCAGGCCGACAATCATCCGCAGCACAATCCAGGCTGGCAGCCAGTTGATCAGCCCGTGGCCCAACACCGCCGCGCCGACGATCCCGGCACAGGTGGCGTAGGCCCGGATATGCCCGACGCGGCCAATCAGGCGGTGACCGATCTTGCCCCCCAACACCAGGCCAAAATAGTTGGCGGCCATCAACGCACCGACCCACAGGCTGTCGACGTGATCTGCCGCCAGGCGCAAGGCCAGGTAAGTACTGAGCAGGCCAGAGCCGATCAGCATCATCAGGGAAGCAAAATAAAGGGCTCGAAAAGGTTTCCAGATCTGGCGCATCGGCGTTCCGAGCGGCTCCTTGCTGTGGGTGTCAGGACTACCGGAATGATAGTCCCGGGTCGTCGGGTCCGGACAGCCAAAACATGCGGTTGCCGGGGAATATTTTGCTCATGCCAATTGGCTACGTGTCAGACGCTCGCCAGTCACCCGCGAGGTACAGGATGCAGACGAATACTTGCGCCGCCCCGCTCTTGCCTCCCGTGTGAACCTCAAACGCGGGCAAGGTTCGGTTGGTGTTTGAAAAGACTGCCGCACTCAAACGCCCGGCCACAAAAAAGCCCCGCCAGATAAATCTGATCGGGGCTTGCGGACGTCGAGGCCGCATGGGCAGCAACGGTGAAGTGGTGTCCCAGGGCCGGTTCGAACGGCCAACCTTCCCCTTAGGAGGGGGATGCTCTATCCAATTGAGCTACTGGGACTAATGACAGCCAACCGGCGATGGGCACGGCGACGGACGGCGTGCATGTTAACGGCGCAGGTGAATTTTGTCATGTCGTCCGTTGGCTTTTTGAGTGTAGGCCCATGCCAGTGACAGCCGGTGGTATTCCGCTCAACGATTACGGACGGTTCGGACTATCGTGCAAAATGCACTCCCCCAAAATGCCATCATTGCAAATTGCAACAGCATGGCAATCTGGACACTATATAAATGTTTGATTTTAAAGGATTTATTGTCAATTAAAGACTGGCACGACACCTGCAATCCTTTATCCTACAAATACAGTCCGGCCCAGCCATCTGCGGAGAACATGCACATGAACAGCGCACTTCTACTAGCCCTCAATACCGTTGCACTGGCTGCGCTGGTGATGTTCCATTTTCAGTCCACCACTTCCGACGACGCCGCGCAGGTCAGCCAGGCGATTCCCCATCACCTGCAACAGCGCCCGCAACTGGCTGTCATGAAGCCGAACATGCAATCCCCACTGCAACTGACCCAGGGCACTCAAGCTGCTCCTGCCACTGAACACTGGGTTTTCTGAACCGCTTACCGGAGCATTCCATGAACAAGTCCGCCTGGCTGTTTCTGACCCTGGCACTGGCCGCCGCCGGCCTCGGCCTGAACGTATTGTCGCAAGACGTACAGACAGTCTCCTTCGTCGCCGCCGGCGTGTTTGGCAGCCTGTGGGTCTTGGCAGTCTTCATTGGTCGCCGCATCAAATTCGATCCCGTACTGCGCTGAATCCCCCCGCTCGTCGCCCTCGCTAAAATCGCTGCCATGCCTCGGCTTGTCCGTCCGGACAGCCGACCATATGTCGCTCCGCATTCGTAAATTGGCAATTTGCCACTAATCTTAAAGTTAAGGGCAAAAGGCCATATTGCTATAGGATGTGCGCCCGAAAAGCCTTTTGCGCCCAGGGTCTGCGGGCTCAACACTCATTTGGGTGCGTCCGCGGAAAGTTTTCCAACCAGTCCGCAAATTTTGAAATGAGTACTGGCATAAAGCCGGTAGCCGGTTCAATATTTGTCACAGAATTGACGCCAAGGAACTGGCAAATCTGAGGCATGATGCGGCCTCTTTGCAATTCAGGTTGAACATTTGGCAGCAAACCTTGTCCTAACATGCATCTTGCGGCCAATTCCAAAAACCGCTCCCCTGAACTAACCGGTTAAATATATGCGCCCATTGAAACAGGCAATTTATTCCAGCCGTACGGCTGACAAGTTCGTCGTACGTCTGCCAGACGGAATGCGGGAACGCATTGCCGAGGTGGCTCGCAATCATCACCGCAGCATGAACTCCGAAATCATCGCACGCCTGGAACAAAGCCTGATTCAGGAAGGTGCGCTGGGCGACGAGCTGAGCATGCGCCTGGACAGCCCCGAGCTGTCACTGCACGAACGCGAACTGCTGCAGCGTTTTCGTCAGCTCTCCCACCGCCAGCAAAATGCTCTCGTCTCGCTGATCGCCCACGACGTTGAGGCAGCTGCAGAAGCCAACTGATTGGCAACTGAAAGCTGAAAGCCAGCCATGCGCTGGCTTTTTTTTGCCCGGGATTTGGTCAGGAAAGGATCAAGGGGCAAATGCCCCCGATCCATGGAAGGGATCAAAGCAGGAAGATGGTTGCCAGGCCCAGGAAGATGAAGAAGCCACCACTGTCGGTCATGGCCGTGATCATCACACTGGCGCCCATCGCCGGGTCTCGTCCAAGGCGCACCAGGGTCATTGGAATCAGAACACCCATCAACGCTGCCAGCAGCAGGTTAAGCGTCATGGCCGCCGTCATGACCACGCCGAGCGACCAGCTGCCATACAGCAGGTACGCCACGATACCGATGACACCGCCCCACACCAGGCCGTTGATCAGCGCGACCGCAAGCTCCTTGCGCATCAAACGCTTGCCATGCCCGGTCCCCACCTGATCCAGCGCCATGGCGCGGACGATCATGGTGATGGTCTGGTTACCCGAGTTACCGCCAATACCCGCCACAATCGGCATCAGTGCAGCCAGGGCCACGAGCTTCTCGATGGAGCCTTCAAACAGGCCGATCACCCGTGAAGCAATAAACGCGGTAATCAAATTCACCGCCAGCCAGGCCCAGCGGTTACGCAGGGACTTCCAGACCGACGCAAAAATATCCTCTTCTTCCCGCAGACCGGCCATGTTGAGGACTTCGCTTTCGCTCTCCTCACGAATCAGGTCGACCATTTCATCGATGGTCAGACGGCCGATCAGCTTGCCGTTCTTGTCGACCACCGGGGCCGAGATCAAGTCATAACGCTCAAACGCCTGGGCCGCGTCGTAAGCGTCTTCGTCCGGATGGAAACTCACCGGGTCACTGGCCATGACGTCCGCGACTTTCTTGTCCGGATCATTGACCAGCAGGCGCTTGATCGGCAGTACGCCCTTGAGGATCCCTTCGTAGTCGACCACGAACAGCTTGTCGGTGTGGCCTGGCAGCTCTTTCAACCGGCGCAGGTAGCGCAGAACCACTTCCAGGCTGACGTCTTCACGGATGGTGACCATCTCGAAGTCCATCAACGCACCGACCTGCTCCTCGTCGTAGGACAACGCCGAGCGCACACGCTCGCGCTGCTGGCCATCGAGGGTTTCCATCAGCTCATGGACGACGTCACGCGGCAGCTCGGAAGCCAAGTCAGCGAGTTCGTCGGCATCCATGTCCTTGGCGGCCGCCAGGAGCTCGTGATCGTCCATGTCGGCGATCAGGGTTTCACGGACCGAGTCGGATACTTCGAGGAGGATGTCGCCGTCGCGGTCAGCCTTGACCAACTGCCAAAGGGTCAGGCGGTCATTCAGCGGCAAGGCTTCGAGGATGTAGGCAACGTCGGCGGAGTGCAGGTCATCGAGCTTGCGTTGCAGCTCGACAAGGTTTTGCCGGTGGACCAGGTTCTCGACCCGGTCGTTGTTCGCGCCTTCCTGGCGATGCGTCAGGTCTTCGACCACGCGCTGGCGCTGCAGCAGCTCGACGACTTGAGCCAGGCGATCCTGCAGGCTTTCTTGTGTTTTCTTTACTTCAACTTCGGTCATAGGCGAACTCCACTCCCAGCAGCGGGGCACGCCGGAAGGATCAATCAGTCAATTCATGATTGGTAAAACGGGGTACTGAGTAACTACTGGGTAAGTCCATGGAGGTGTTCCACAAGCCCCGGCGGGGCTGACGGGCGCAATGATACACCGGGCGGCCGCGTTTAACGTCAAAAAACTGGAAAGAACAAGCGCTTGCGACACAAAGCTGAGCATTGGCCACACATATGAACTGCGACGACGCAGCTTGAAAGGAAAACACATGGGCGGGAGAAAAAGGCGCCCCGGGAAATAAAAACCCCAGACGGCAAAAAGCCCGCACTAGGCGGGCTTTTTGTTGTTTGGTGCACTCGACAGGATTCGAACCTGTGACCGCTCGGTTCGTAGCCGAGTACTCTATCCAGCTGAGCTACGAGTGCAGATTGTGTTTTTAGACCAGATCACAACTGGTTGAAGCCAAGTTACCTGCATTGCTGCAACTAACTCTTAAATGGTGCACTCGACAGGATTCGAACCTGTGACCGCTCGGTTCGTAGCCGAGTACTCTATCCAGCTGAGCTACGAGTGCATTTGTTGCCGCGCATTATAGGCCGTTCAATCTCTATGTAAAGCTATTTTTTCGTTTAGTTTCAACAACTTAGCGAAAAAACCAGATTGCAACGTACTAAGCAAATAATGGCGGAGAACGGGGGATTCGAACCCCCGACACCCTTTTGAGGTGTACTCCCTTAGCAGGGGAGCGCCTTCGGCCACTCGGCCAGCTCTCCGCAACACGGGGCGTATATTAACCAGCTTCATCCCCGTTTGCAAACATAAAAAACGATAAAAATTAATGGCTTGGTTCTTCGTCCTTCTCTTTCTTGATCCGCAGGTAGATTTCCTCGCGGTGGACAGCCACCTCTTTCGGAGCGTTAACCCCGATACGCACTTGATTGCCTTTGACGCCGAGCACGGTCACGGTGATTTCGCCATCACCAATAATCAGGCTTTCTGCGCATCGACGAGTCAGAATCAGCATACCTTTCTCCTCACGCATTTCATTTCGGGAACAACAGTCTGCAAAAAAAAGGCATTCGACCTACAACCAAATGGCCATAGCCCTACACGCCTAAGTATTGTCGAGCGCAGGTAAAAGAACAGGTCTTCACCACGCGCCCGACAAAAAAATGAAAGGCGCGGATAACCGCGCCTTCCTGGCAACGCATCACTCGCCCTGTCGGGCCGGAGCGTCCAGCTCAAAAGCGGTATGCAGTGCGCGTACAGCCAGTTCCAGGTACTTCTCTTCGATCACCACCGACACCTTGATTTCCGATGTGGAGATCATCTGGATGTTGATGCTTTCCTTGGCCAGGGCTTCGAACATGCGGCTGGCAACACCCGCATGGGAACGCATGCCCACACCCACGATCGACACCTTGGCAATCTTCGTATCGCCGACCACTTCACGGGCGCCGATTTCCTTCGCAGTGTTCTGCAGGATCCGCTCCGCCGCATCGTACTCGTTGCGGTGCACGGTGAAGGTGAAATCGGTGGTGTTATCGTGCGAGACGTTCTGCACGATCATGTCGACTTCGATGTTCGCGCCACTGATAGGGCCCAGGATCTTGAAAGCCACGCCCGGGGTGTCTGGCACGCCACGGATAGTCAGCTTGGCTTCATCACGGTTGAAAGCGATACCGGAAATGATCGGCTGTTCCATGGATTCCTCTTCATCAATAGTAATGAGGGTGCCCGGACCCTCCTTGAAGCTGTGCAGTACGCGCAGCGGAACGTTGTACTTGCCGGCAAACTCAACGGCACGGATCTGCAACACCTTGGAACCGAGGCTGGCCATTTCCAGCATCTCTTCGAAGGTGATCTTGTCCAGGCGCTGGGCCACGGACACGACCCGCGGGTCGGTGGTGTAGACGCCATCCACATCGGTGTAGATCTGGCATTCGTCAGCCTTCAGGGCTGCCGCCAGGGCCACGCCAGTGGTGTCGGAACCGCCACGACCGAGGGTGGTGATGTTGCCGTGCTCGTCGACGCCCTGGAAACCGGCGACAACTACCACACGACCGGCTTTCAGGTCAGCGCGAATCTTCTGGTCATCAATCTGCAGGATGCGGGCTTTAGTGTGCGCGCTATCCGTAAGAATGCGGACCTGGTTGCCAGTGTAGGACACCGCCGGCACACCACGCTTGTTCAGCGCCATGGCCAGCAATGCGATGGTCACCTGCTCACCGGTGGAAATGATCACGTCCAGTTCACGGGGAACCGGTTGCTGATCGCCACTGATTTGCTTGGCCAGATCGATCAGGCGATTGGTCTCGCCGCTCATGGCCGACAGCACCACCACCAGGTCATCGCCGGCATCGCGGAATTTCTTAACCTTGTCGGCGACCTGCTCGATTCTTTCGACAGAGCCGACCGAGGTGCCTCCAAATTTCTGTACGATCAAAGCCATTTCTAAGCCGCCTCAGCCCGTAAAGGGGCGCCTGTTATTCAATCAACCAGCACTGACTGAGCCCGCAACTAGACCACGGGCTCATTAACAGCGTCTTAAATACCTGCCTCGACAAACGGCACGGTCAGGGCCAGGGCCGCGTCCAGGGCGCCGGCGTCAACACCACCGCCTTGCGCCATGTCCGGACGACCACCGCCCTTCCCGCCCACTGCCGCGGCGGCTTGCTTCATCAAATCACCGGCCTTGAGTTGGCCAGTCAGGTCTTTGGTTACACCGGCAACCAGAACGACCTTTTCCTCATGGACACTGCCGAGCAGGATCACTGCGCGGCCGAGCTTGTTCTTCAACTGATCGACCAAGGCCAACAGCGCCTTGCCGTCCTGACCGTCCAGGCGTACGGCCAGCACTTTCACACCCTTGACGTCCAGGGCAGAAGCCGACAGATCGTCGCCCGCCGCGCTGGCCGCCTTGGCCTGCAACTGCTCCAGCTGTTTCTCCAGCTGACGGTTGCGCTCCAGTACGCCGGAGAGCTTGTCGATCAGGTTTTCGCGGCTGCCCTTGACCAGGCCGGCCGCTTCCTTGAGTTGTTCTTCTGCCGCATTGAGGTACGCCAGGGCCGCAGCACCGGTGATCGCTTCAATACGACGTACGCCGGAAGCCACGCCGCCTTCGCTGATGATTTTCAGCAGGCCGATGTCGCCGGTACGGCTGGCGTGAATACCACCACACAGCTCCACCGAGAAGCTGCCGCCCATGCTCAATACGCGCACTTCGTCGCCGTACTTCTCGCCAAACAGCGCCATGGCGCCTTTTTGCTTGGCGGTCTCGATATCGGTTTCTTCGGTTTCCACCGGGGTGTTCTTGCGAATCTCGGCGTTGACGATGTCTTCCAGGGCCTTCAACTGCTCAGGCTTGATCGCCTCGAAATGACTGAAGTCAAAACGCAGGCGCTGGCTATCGACCAACGAACCCTTCTGTTGCACATGCTCACCCAGCACCTGACGCAACGCAGCGTGCAGCAAGTGAGTGGCAGAATGGTTCAAGGCAGTTGCATGCCGTACGTCGGCATCTACCTGAGTGTCCACCGGGGCGCCGACGGTCAGGTTGCCCAGCACCAGCACGCCGTGATGCAGGAACGCACCGCCGGTCTTGGTGGTGTCGCGCACTTCAAAACGACCGGAGGTGGAGCTCAGGAAACCACAGTCGCCAACCTGGCCACCGGATTCAGCGTAGAACGGGGTCTGGTCGAGGACCACAACACCCTCGTCACCTTCGTTCAGCACGTCGACTGACTTGCCGTCCTTATAGATAGCCACGATCTTGGCCGAGCCAACGGTGGCTTCGTAACCAATGAACGAAGTCGCCACATCAACCTTTACCAGGGTGTTGTAGTCCAGGCCAAAGGAGCTGGCGGAACGGGCACGGACGCGCTGGGCTTCCATCTCACGCTCAAACCCGGCCTCGTCGATGGTCAGCTCGCGTTCGCGGGCGATGTCGGCGGTCAGGTCCATCGGGAAACCGTAGGTGTCGTACAGCTTGAACACGACGTCGCCCGGCACCACGGTGCCCTTGAGCTCGACCAGGTCCTGCTCGAGGATCTTCAGGCCGTGCTCCAGGGTCTTGGAGAACTGCTCTTCTTCAGCCTTGAGCACGCGCTCGATGTTGGCTTGCTGCTGCTTGAGTTCCGGGAAGGCATCGCCCATCTCGGCCACCAGCGCGGCAACGATCTTGTAGAAGAAGCTGCCGGTGGCGCCCAGCTTGTTACCGTGACGGCAGGCGCGACGGATGATGCGGCGCAGCACATAGCCACGGCCTTCGTTCGACGGCAGCACGCCATCGGCGATCAGGAAGCCGCAGGAACGGATGTGATCCGACACCACCTTGAGCGACGACTGGTTGTCGTTGGCACAGCCAATGGCCGCCGCCGAAGCGCTCAGCAGGTTGGTGAACAGGTCGATCTCGTAGTTGGAGTGAACGTGCTGCATCACCGCACTGATCCGCTCCAGGCCCATGCCGGTGTCCACCGACGGCGCTGGCAACGGATGCAACACGCCATCGGCGGTGCGGTTGAACTGCATGAACACGTTGTTCCAGATTTCGATGTAGCGGTCGCCGTCTTCTTCCGGCGAGCCCGGTGGGCCGCCCCAGATGTCGGCGCCGTGATCGTAGAAAATCTCGGTGCACGGGCCGCACGGGCCGGTATCGCCCATGGTCCAGAAGTTGTCGGACGCGTAAGGCGCGCCCTTGTTGTCGCCGATGCGAATCATGCGCTCGACTGGCACCCCGATTTGCTGGGTCCAGATGTCGTAGGCTTCGTCATCGGTGGCGTAGACGGTCACCCAGAGTTTTTCCTTCGGCAGCTTCAGCACGCCGGTCAGGAAGGTCCAGGCAAAGGTGATCGCGTCTTTCTTGAAATAGTCGCCGAAGCTGAAGTTACCCAGCATCTCGAAGAATGTGTGGTGGCGGGCGGTGTAGCCCACGTTTTCCAGGTCGCTGTTCTTGCCGCCGGCGCGTACGCACTTCTGGCTGCTGGTGGCGCGGGTGTAGGCGCGCTTTTCCTGGCCCAGGAAGCAGTCCTTGAACTGGTTCATCCCCGCGTTGGTGAACAGCAGGGTTGGGTCATTGCCTGGGATCAAGGAGCTGGAGGCGACACGGGTGTGACCTTGCTCTTCGAAGAAGCGAAGGAAGGCTTCACGGATTTCTGCGCTTTTCATTAGGTTCTTCCACGGAGGCTGCGGCCAAAGGCCAGTGCTAAACGTCATCAGACGGAGCGACGGCAAAGGGCCGCATTATATCGGCCCTTTGCCCGTGGTACAGCGTGTTTATGTGATAGAAACAGTCAATTAGACGGTCTGCACTGTCATTTCCGGGAAAACTCGACAAATGTCGCGAGCACTTGCTCGATCTGCGCCCGGCTGACGTCCAGGTGCGTGACCATGCGCAGGCGAGGCGCCGCGCTCAACTTGATCCCGCGCTCGGCGGCAAACGCCTTCAAGGCCTGGGCTCGATCACCGATGTCGACGTAGACCATATTGGTCTGCACCGGCTCCACCGTATAACCCGCCTTGCGCAGTTCATCCCCCAGCCATTGGGCGTTGGCGTGGTCGTCGGCCAGGCGCTGCACCTGGTGATCCAGGGCGTACAGCCCCGCCGCCGCCAGCGAACCGGCCTGGCGCATGCCGCCACCGACCATCTTGCGCAAACGACGGGCCTTGGCGATCAACGCGGTGGAGCCGCACAGCACCGAGCCGATGGGCGCGCCCAGGCCCTTGGACAGGCACACCGACACCGAATCGAAGTGCTGGGCGATCTCCCGCGCATCCACACCCAGCTTGACCGCCGCGTTGTAGAGCCGCGCGCCGTCCAGGTGCAAGGCCAGGCCGTGTTCCCGGGTAAAGGCTCGCGCGGCCGCCAGGTATTCCAGCGGCAGGACCTTGCCCTGCATGGTGTTTTCCAGCGCCAGCAAGCGGGTACGGGCGAAGTGGAAGTCGTCCGGCTTGATCGCGGCCAGCACGTGCTCCAGGTTCAGGGAACCGTCGGCCTGCACTTCCAGGGGTTGTGGCTGGATCGAGCCGAGAACCGCCGCGCCGCCGCCTTCGTATTTGTAGGTGTGGGCCTGCTGACCGACGATGTATTCCTCGCCACGCTCACAGTGCGCCATCAACGCCAGCAGGTTGCTCATGGTGCCGGTGGGCACGAACAACGCGGCGGCAAAACCCAGGCGCTTGGCCAGTTCGGCTTCCAGGCGATTGACGCTCGGGTCCTCGCCGTAGACGTCGTCGCCGCTGGCGGCAGTGGCCATCGCCTCGAGCATGCCTGGGGTCGGTTGGGTCACTGTGTCGCTGCGCAGGTCAATCACGTTCATCAAACTAGCCTCTAGCGGATTGGAGCGTTTCTTGTGTTGACGATTACTGCGGGCAAACCCGCGGAATATCAAGCCCCGTGCTTGCACAATCGAATACCAACCAAACAAACCGATATAGGTTATCGATAAACCAACCGTGCAGTTTCTGAAAAACCATGATAAAAACTCTCCGCCGCCAGGGTTCTGGCGGCAACGTTCTCAGGGCGGGGTGTAATTCCCCACCGGCGGTAATTGCACGCAATGTGCATAGCCCGCGAGCGCTTGGCGCCTCGAACTGCCTCGGCAGGACGGCGACAAGGTCAGCAGACCCGGTGTGATCCCGGGGCCGACGGTCATAGTCCGGATGAAGAGAGAACGGGATTGGCACCTAAGGGCCGCGCTGACGTCATGTTCACATGAGCCCGCTGTGCGTACCCTTAAATCCCATTCGATTCATAACGCCCTGTTTTTTTCTTAAACAGGAGTCAGAACATGCAACCCACCGCAATCGACAGCAAAAGCAAAAACCACCACGGCGAGCGCGTCGCGTTTATCCAGGCCTGCTGGCACAAGGATATTGTCGACCAATCCCGTAAAGGTTTCCTCGCCGAAATGATCGCCCAGGGCTACCAGGAATCGGACATCGATTTCTTCGAAGTCGGCGGCGCCTTTGAAATGCCCCTGCACGCCAAGCTGCTGGCCAAGTCCGGCCGTTATGCCGGTATCGTCGCGGCCGCCCTGGTGGTGGACGGCGGGATCTACCGTCACGAGTTCGTGGCCCAGTCCGTGGTCAGCGGCCTGATGCAGGTCCAGCTGGAAACCGAAGTGCCGGTGTTCTCGGTATCCCTGACCCCGCACCACTTCCACGCGGGCAGCGAGCACCATACGTTCTTCTATGAGCACTTCGTGCACAAGGGCCAGGAAGCGGCACGCACCTGCGCCGACACCCTGCACAAGGTTCGCGCACTGCGTCGCAATGAGCCACGGGCTCTCGCGGTTTAAGCAACACTGCAAAGCAAATGTGGGAGCGGGCTTGCTCGCGAAAGCGGAGTGTCAGTCAATACATGTCTGACTGATACACCGCCTTCGCGAGCAAGCCCGCTCCCACATTTGACCGAGTCAGTCTCGGGATTCAGGCCAGGCCAGCATCCGTGGTCGGCACAATCAATATCCCTGCTCGCAAGCCATTCTTGACCTTCGGGTTCGGGAAGATGATGCGTGCGCCCTCCTCCTCGATCACCCAGCGGGTCTTGGCAATGTCCTCGGCCAGCAGATAACCCTTCTCCAACTCCGAAAAGTTTTCCACGTCCGCCGGCAAATGCAGGACGAAGGTATCGCTGTGCTTGATCACTTCCCGGGAGACGCTGAACAGCTGCAGGCCATCCAGGCTCTCGGTGGCCGGCTCGTTGCCTTCGATGATCTGCGTGAGGCGGGTTTCCAGGCGCGATACGTCCACGCCCTGGTTCTGCCCGAACGGCCGGGCCTTGCCCAACTCCAGGGTGAAGGACTCGGCCTCCAGCTGCTCATAGGTAAACGCCGTGAAGGTGATCGACGCCTTGTTCTGCAACAGCACCGCCTCCAGGCCGGCGGCTCGCAGGCGCGCCAGTTCACGACGTGAATGCTGGCGACCGTCCTTCCACGGGTACAGTGCGAACTGCTCGATCTTCGAGCCACGGATGGCGGTGTGCAGGTCGTAGTGCAAACGGCTACGCCCAGGCACGCTGAAGAAGGTGCGGGCCAACTGCTCAAGCTCGGCGGCGCGCATGGCTTCGGGGCCGATGTTTTGTTCATGACGGCCGTTGAACAGCCGGTTGACGTCCAGTTCGAGGTAACGCTCGCCGCGGCGCATGGCCTCAGGGTTGCCGAACAGGAACAGAATACGGGTGCGGGGCTTGATCTCCCCACGGGCAATGCCCTGCAGCAAGCGGTCGGCCAATTCGATCGGCGCGGTTTCGTTGCCATGGATGCCGGACGACAGCAGTACGTCGCTGCCGTTGTCCCGCGCCTCAGGAGGCCGCACTTCCAGCGCGCCCTCACTGAGCCAGCGCAGTTGCACGCCGTCGACAGTCAGTTGAATTTTTTGCGCCGGTTCGCGACCGGCGAGGGTCAGTTCAAGCAGTTTGCCGAGGGCGAGCATACGCAGCTTCCTTAGTGGTTGCAGCCAGGACCGTGGACGTGATCGTCGTCATCACCTTCAACGTCGGCCGGTTCCATTTCCAGTTGCAGGCTCATCAGGTTGGTGGCCAATGGGCGCATCAGCAGGTTGGCGTATTCCGCGTCGCCTTCTTCCACGTCCACGCCGATCAGCAGTTGGCCACGGCCGTCGTGCTGGATCCAGATCTCCTTGCCCTGCCACACCACGGCGACGCGGGTGCAGGAGGTTTCCAGCTGGGTGCCGTCGGTATCTTCAAGGATCAGTTTCAGGGTGTCGGTGGTCATAAATAGTTCTCAGCCGTGCGGCGTTAATTGATCTGGAAAGGATAAACCGAGCCCAGTTTAAGGATTTGCGTCAGTTCATCCAGTGCCGTCCGGCACTCAAGCAGCAATTGCGGGTCAGCCAGGTCGGTTTCCCGCAGGCTGTCGCGGTAGTGCTTGTCGACCCATTGGGTCAGCGTGTCGTACAACGGCGCCGTCATGATAACCCCTGGGTTGACCGCCGCCAGTTCGGTTTCATTCAAGGCTACACGCAAGCGCAGGCACGCCGGGCCACCGCCGTTCTGCATGCTTTGCTTGAGGTCGAAGACT
Source organism: Pseudomonas sp. D8002 (assembly GCF_013385695.1). Taxonomy (NCBI): domain Bacteria; kingdom Pseudomonadati; phylum Pseudomonadota; class Gammaproteobacteria; order Pseudomonadales; family Pseudomonadaceae; genus Pseudomonas; species Pseudomonas sp. D8002. Next base: position 136,261 of record NZ_JACAPM010000012.1, on the reverse strand, counting down.
TTGACTTCACGGATCAGCCCGCCGGAGGACGTCAGGCCTTGCAGGTACTGCCAGACACGCTCGTTGGCGCGGCATTCTTCCGGCACGATCAGCAGCATCGAACCGTCGGCGCGGGTCAGCAGCTGGCTGTTGAACAGGTAGGAACGCACCGCGTCTTCAACACCCACCTGGGCCCGTGGCACGCAGATCGACTGGAAATTGCCGCCGAGCTTGCCGAGCTTGCCCTGCAATTCACCGAGCATCTGATCGGTATTGAGGAACGCATCCTCGTGATAGAACAGCACCTCGCCATTGCCCACCGCGATCACATCGTTGTGGAACACACCGGCATCGATCACCGCCGGGTTCTGCTGGGCGTAGACCACGCCGTCATCCCGCAGGCCGTGCAGGCGCGCGACCGCCTGGGAAGCTTCAAGAGTCTGGCGTGCCGGGTACTTTTGCGGCGCCGGGTAGCGGGTGTCGAACGCGCTGCGGCCGAACACGAAAAACTCTACGCCCGCCTCGCCATAGTCCCGGCAGAAACGCGTGTGGTTGGCCGCGCCTTCGTCACCGAACTGCGCCACCGCCGGTAATGCGGCGTGGTGGGCGAAGTGCTTCTGGTCAGCGAACATCGCCCCCAGCACGCGGCTGGTGGTCGGGTGTTCGATGCTGCGGTGGTATTTGCAGTTGAGGTTGGCGGCGGTGAAATGCACGCGGCCGTCAAAGGTGTCGGCGCTCGGGCTGACGGTCGCGGCATTGGCCACCCACATGCTCGACGCCGAGCAACTGGCAACCAGCAGCGGCATGGCTTGCTTGGCGGCCTGCTGGATGACTTGTGCGTCGGTGCCGGCAAAACCGAGGTTGCGCAAGGCGGCCACATCCGGACGTTCCTGGGGCGCCAGCACACCTTGCACAAAGCCCATTTCCATCAGGGCCTTCATCTTCGCCAAGCCTTGCAGCGCCGCTTCCTTCGGGTTGGAGGACTGCTGGCTGTTGCTTTGGGACGCGACGTTGCCGTAGGACAAGCCGCCGTAGTTATGGGTCGGCCCCACGAGACCGTCAAAATTGACTTCACAGGATTTCATCGGCGAGGCTCCACGAACATCTGTATTTTTATAGGCATCAAATTACTTGAACACACCACAAATCAAGTGTGGGAGCGGGCTTGCTCGCGAAAGCGGTGGTTCAGTCGCCTGAAATGTTGAATGACACACCGCCTTCGCGAGCAAGCCCGCTCCCACATTTAGATCAGCGTCACACCCGGGGTTAACGTCGCCGGTAGCACCAGGCTCGGGGTCTCAAGGGAGGCCACCGGGTACGCGCAATAGTCCGCCGCGTAATAGGCGCTGGCGCGATGGTTGCCCGAAGCCCCTACCCCGCCAAATGGCGCGCTGCTCGCAGCACCCGTCAGCTGTTTGTTCCAGTTGACGATCCCGGCACGGCTTTCCAGCCAGAACTGCTGGTAACGCGCCTCGGAATCCGACAGCAACCCGGCCGCCAAGCCGTATTGAGTGTTGTTGGCCTCGGCAATCGCCGCCTCGAAATCAGCGTAGCGGATCACTTGCAGCAGTGGGCCGAACAGCTCTTCGTCAGCGCGTTCCGTAACCTCGGTCACATCGATAATCCCCGGCGTCAGCAACGCAGCCTGGGCCTGGGGTTGAGTCATTTCCAATAGCGCCACGGCGCCATTGGCCAACAGCAATTCCTGGGCATCCATCAACGCCTTGGCAGCACCGAGGGAAATCACCGAGCCCATGAACGGCGCCGGCGTTTGGTCAAATGCGCCGACTTCGATGGTCGAGCTCACCGCCACCAGGCGTGCGAGCAACGCATCGCCCCAGGCGCCTTCCGGCACCAGCAGGCGACGGGCACAGGTGCAACGCTGGCCAGCGGAGATAAACGCCGACTGGATAATGGTGTACACGGCCGCATCCACATCGGCCACTTCGTCCACCACCAGCGGGTTGTTGCCGCCCATTTCCAGCGCGAGGATCTTGTCCGGGCGCCCGGCGAATTGCTGGTGCAGATGGTTGCCGGTGCGGCTGGAGCCGGTGAAGAACAGACCGTCGATGCCCGGATTCGCCGCCAGGGCGATCCCGGTTTCCCGTGCGCCTTGCAGCAGGTTCAACACGCCCGCCGGCAGGCCGGCGTCGATCCAGCATTGCACGGTCAGTTCGGCGACTTTCGGGGTCAGCTCACTCGGTTTGAACAGCACGGTGTTACCCGCCAGCAAGGCCGGCACGATATGCCCGTTAGGCAAGTGACCCGGGAAGTTGTAGGGGCCAAACACCGCCACTACACCGTGGGGCTTGTGGCGCAACACGGCAGTGGCGTCGCCCAAGGGGCCGCTCTTCTCGCCGGTACGCTCGCGGTAGCTTTGCACCGAGATCGCGACCTTGTTGACCATGCTGGTGACTTCAGTCGCCGATTCCCACAGAGGCTTGCCGGTTTCCTCACCGATGCAGCGGGCGAGTTCGTCAGCACGACTCTTCAAATTGGCGGCGAAGGCTTCCAGCACGCTCAGGCGCTCTTCCAACGAACGCTTGGCCCAGGCCGGAAACGCCTGGCGTGCGGCCTGGACGGCGGACTCGACCTGCTCGGCGGTGGCGCCATTACCCGACCACACCACCTGCTGGGTCACCGGGTTCAGCGACTCAAACACTTCACCCTGGCCAGCCAGCCATTCACCTGCGATGTATAGCGAATTCATTATTTCGACTCCCGGGCAGCGGACAACGGTACGGCACGCACTTGATCACCGGCGATCAGTTGCAGGCGCTTGGCGGTCTGTTGATCGACCACCAGGGTGCCCGCAGCCAACCGCGCCGGCGCGGCGGTGATGCGGCAATCTTCACGTTTGCGGTTATGGATCAGGAACGGCGTGGCGTCGTCGCCCGGCGTACCAATCGCCAGCACCAGCGCTTCGCTGTCGCGCACGGCGCGGATCTTGGTGGTTTCACACTCCACCGCCGGGCCCGCGTCGAAGATGTCGACGTAGCCCTGGTAGCTGAAACCTTCGCTCTTGAGCATGCTCAGGGCCGGCTCGGTGTCGGTGTGGACCTTGCCGATCACGTTGCGCGCGTCCTCAGACAGGAAGCAGGTGTACAGCGGAAACTTCGGCATCAGCTCGGCGATAAACGCCTTGTTGCCCACGCCGGTGAGGTAGTCGGCCTGGCTGAATTCCATCTTGAAGAAGTGCCGGCCCAGGCTTTCCCAGAACGGCGAGCGCCCGGCTTCGTCGGACATGCCGCGCATCTCGGCGATGATCTTGTTGCCGAACAGCTGCGGGAATTCCGCGATAAACAGCATGCGCGCCTTGGCCAGCATGCGGCCGTTAAGGCCGTTGCGGTAATCGGCGTGCAGGAACAACGAGCACAGCTCGGAGTTGCCGGTCAGGTCGTTGGCCAGAAACAGCGTCGGGATTTCACGGTAGATGTTCAGCTCCTGGGAGGCGCTGACCGTCAGGCCGACCCGGAAGTTGTACCAGGGCTCGCGCAGACCGACTGCACCGGCGATGGCGGAAATCCCCACCACGCGACCTTCGTCGTTTTCCAGCACGAACAGGTAGTCCGCATCACCGCGCCCGGCTTCGCCGCGAAAGGTCTTTTCAGCCCAGCCGACCCGATGGGTCAGGCGCTCTTCGTTGGCCGGCAAGGTGGTGAGGCCGGTGCCGGTGCTGCGCGCCAGATCAATCAGGGCCGGTAAATCGCTGCTGCGTACGGGACGAACGATCATGCTATCTCCTCAAACGGGCCGCCTTGCAAGCCACCCGCGAAACTCATTCTTAAACCGCTACCAGTCGAACGCTGGCACCTTCGCCGACGCCCAGGGCTTCGGCGGTTTCCAGGTCCAGGGTCACTGGCTTGCCCGGCGCGTAGTCCAGCTCCAGCATCACCGCGCGGTAATCCTGCAACTGGCCGTTGCTCACCAGGTACTGGCGGCCGACACCCTTGACCATCTCACCGATCTTCACCGGCACCACACGGCTCTGGGCGATCGAGCGAATGCCTGAGACGCGCGCATGCAGGGTTGGGCCGCCGTCGAAGATGTCGATGTAATGGTCGGTCTCGAAGCCTTCGCGCATCAGGATGTCGAAGGTGATCTGTGCCCGCGGGTGCACCTGGCCCATGGCTTCCTGGGCTTCGTCGGGCAACAGCGGCACGTAGATCGGATAGTGCGGCATCAGCTCGGCGAGGAAGGTCCGGCTCTTCAACCCGCACAGGCGCTCGGCAGCGGCGTAGTTGAGGTCGAAGAAGTTGCGGCCGATGGCGTCCCAGAACGGCGAATCACCGTTCTCGTCGCTGTAGCCCACAATCTCGGTGACCACCGAATCGGCGAAGCGCTCCGGGTGGCCGGCCACGAACAGCAGGCGGCCACGGGAGTTGAGCTCCGACCACGGCGAACCCACCAGCTCCGGCACCACGTAGAAACTGGTCAGGAGGCTGTTGCCGGTGAGGTCATGGCACTGCGAGAGCACGTGGATCTTGTTGTGGATCTTCAGCTCGCGGGAAGCGTGCACGAAGGTCTCGTTACGGAAGCTGTAGAACGGTTCCGAGTAGCCGGCCGAGGCAACGATGGCCGAACAGCCCACCAGCTTGCCGGCGTCGGTGTCTTCCAGGACGAAGAAATAGCTTTCTTCACCGTTGAAGCTGACCTCGGCGGCGAAGGACGCTTCGCTCGCAGCGATCTTGTCGCTCAGGCGTTCGACATCATCCGGCAAGGAGGTGACACCAATCGGGCTGTCCGCAGCCAGACGCTGTACCTCGCCCAGATCAGCCATTTGCGCGGGGCGCATCACCAGCATGGTGTCACTCCTTAACTCGAAAAACTCACAGGAAAAAATGCCGGACACGATCTTGAAATCAGTGAGGTCACGTGTGGGAGCGGGCTTGCTCGCGAAAGCGGTGTGTCATTCAACATTTCAGGTGACTGAGCCACTGCATTCGCGAGCAAGCCCGCTCCCACATTCGATCTTCACAGCTTCAACTAAAGAGTCCGGCATACAAAATTTGTGTTGGGCGCCCGACTCGCCGGGCACCCAACGGTCCATCAGGCTTGCGTCAGCTTTTTCACCGCACGTTCGAAGCGGTCCAGACCTTCCTGGATATCGGCATCTTCCACCACCAGGCTCGGGGCGAAACGCACCACATCCGGGCCGGCTTGCAGGATCATCAAGCCTTCGCGCTCGGCGGCGTTGAAGATGTCCTTGGCCTTGCCTTTCCAGGCATCGCTCAGCACACAACCGAGCAGCAGGCCCAGGCCACGCACTTCGGTGAAGATGCCGTATTGCTGGCCAATCTTCTCCAGACGGGAAACGAACAAGTCGTGCTTGGCGTTAACGCCGGCCAGCACTTCTGGCGTGTTGATCACGTCGATCACCGCTTCCGCCACCGCGCACGCCAGCGGGTTGCCGCCGTAGGTGGTGCCGTGGGTGCCGACCACCAAGTGCTTGGCCAGGTCTTCGCGAGTCAGCATGGCGGCGATCGGGAAACCGCCGCCCAGGCTCTTGGCGCTGGTGAGGATGTCCGGCACGACGCCGTAATGCTGGTAGGCGAACAACTCGCCGCTGCGGCCCATGCCGGTTTGCACTTCGTCGAACACCAGCAGCGCGTTGTTCGCGTCGCACAGGTCGCGGGCACCTTGCAGGTACGACAGTTCTGCCGGCAGCACGCCGCCTTCGCCCTGGATCGGCTCCAGCACCACGGCGCAGGTCTTGTCCGAGACGGCGGCTTTCAGCGCCTCCAGATCGTTGTAAGGCACGTGGGTGATGCCGACGATCTTCGGACCGAAGCCGTCGGAGTACTTCGACTGGCCACCCACGTTCACGGTGAACAGGGTACGGCCGTGGAAGCTGTTCAGCGCGGCGATGATTTCGTATTTCTCGGTGCCGAAGCGGTCGAACGCGACACGACGGGCCAACTTGAAGGCGGCCTCGTTGGCTTCGGCGCCGGAGTTGCAGAAGAACACACGCTCGGCAAACGTGGCGTCGATCAGCTTATGGGCCAGGCGCAGGGCCGGCTCATTGGTGAAGACGTTGGACACGTGCCACAGCTTGTTGGCCTGTTCGGTCAGTGCACCGACCAGCGCCGGGTGGGCGTGGCCCAATACGTTGACCGCGATGCCGCCGGCAAAGTCGATCAGCTCTCGGCCCGCCTGGTCCCATACGCGCGAACCTGCGCCACGCACGGGGATGAAAGCGGCAGGTGCGTAGTTGGGAACCATGACCTGGTCGAAATCGGCACGTTGCACCGGGGCTTGCTCAACGGACATCGGAGTCTCCTGAAGAGGAACGCCTGCCTGAAACTGGCGGGCGATGCAGGGATTGTAAGGACAGTTTTCAGCGCGGCCTTGCCGCCAAGCGACAACTTCTTATAGCGCCAACCCGCGATTTTCGCGGGTTTACGCCAATGCGACAAATAGCATCGCAATGGCGCAGTTTAAACCGCCCGGGCCGGTTTTGGGCGGTCGGTGAGGCACAACTATCCAATGCCGTCGCCGATGGCCGTTTTGGTCTGCTGTTGATCTCATCCGCGCACAGGAACAGCGTCATACCTGGAGATGCCGGCCGAGCACTGATGCCTAGCCGCGCTCGGACGGCACCGACGACAATTCGAACGGGCTGCTGCTGCGGCGCTGGTTGCGGTCTTCACGAGGGGTGGCGCCGAAGAAGTTGCGGTAGGCGCTGGAGAAGTGCGGCCCCGAGGAGAAGCCGCAGGACAGGCCGATCTGGATGATCGACTTGCTGGTTTGCATGAGCATCTGGCGGGCCTTGTTCAGGCGCAGTTCCAGGTAGTACTGGCTGGGGACGCGATTGAGGTATTGCTTGAAGATCCGCTCGAGCTGTCGTCGGGACACGCACACATGCTGGGCGATTTCGTCGGTGGTCAGCGGCTCTTCGATGTTGGCCTCCATCAGCAAAACCGCCTGGGTCAGCTTTGGATGGCTGGAACCCAGGCGGTTTTGCAGTGGGATGCGCTGGCGCTCGCCGCCTTCGCGGATGCGCTCTACCACCAGTTCTTCCGAGACTGCCCCGGCCAGTTCGGCGCCGTGGTCACGGGCCAGCACTGCCAGCAGCAGGTCGAGTACCGACATGCCACCGCAGGCGGTCAGGCGGTCACGGTCCCAGTCGAACAGATGGCTGGTGGCGATGACCTTGGGGAAACGCTCGGCGAAATCGTCCTGCCAGCGCCAGTGCACAGCGGCGCGGTAACCGTCGAGCAGACCGAGCTGGGCCAGCGGATACACACCGGCCGACAGGCCGCCGATCACACACCCGGCACGCACCAGTTGCTTGAGGGCGGTGCTGAGCTGGGAGGCGATGACGGTCGGTGGCTCATCGGCCAGCAGGAACAGCTTTTGGAAACCTTCCAGCTTGCCGGCCCAGGGCTCACCCGGCAGTTGCCAGGCGCCGTCGATTGGCGGTTCGGCCTGCAAAAACGAGAGTTCGTACACCACGTCCGGATGCACCCGCTGAGCAACGCGCAAGGCCTCCTCAGCCAGCGCAAGCGTCAGTGCTTTAGTGCTGGGCCAAATCAGGAAACCAATTCGATGGGCAGTCATGGAGTGCTATCCGAAGCGAGTAACAGTAATGAAGACAAAGGCCAATGCTAGCCGGTAAACCAACACAAATCTCTAAAGCGGGTGAAGATCCAAATGTGGGAGCGGGCTTGCTCGCGAATGCGGTGGATCAGTCACCGGATGTATCAACTGATACACCGCTTTCGCGAGCAAGCCCGCTCCCACAGGGGATTGGGCAACCTCAGGATTGTGAAGCTTGCACTAATTCAGTGCATAAAAGCAGTTCTGTTTACTTCAAGCTGCCGGAAAGAAACTGCTGCAAACGCTCGGACTGTGGGTTGACCAGCACTTCGCGCGGGTTGCCACGTTCTTCGACGATGCCTTTGTGCAGGAATACCAACTGGTTGGAGACTTCACGGGCAAAGCCCATTTCGTGGGTCACCACCACCATGGTCCGGCCTTCCTGGGCCAGGTCCTGCATCACCTTGAGCACTTCGCCCACCAGCTCCGGGTCCAGCGCCGAAGTGGGTTCGTCGAACAGCATCACCTCAGGCTCCATCGCCAGGGCACGGGCAATCGCCACGCGTTGCTGTTCACCGCCGGACATGTGGCCAGGGAACGCATCCTTACGATGGCCCACACCGACTTTAGCCAGGTAGTGCTCGGCCTTTTCCCGGGCGTCTTTTTTCGACATGCCCAAGACGTGCACCGGTGCTTCCATGACGTTTTCCAGCGCGGTCATGTGGGACCACAGGTTGAAATGCTGGAACACCATCGACAGTCGCGAACGCATGCGTTGCAGCTGTTTCGGGTCCGCGGCCTTCATGGCGCCGTCCTTGTTGGCCACCAGTTTCAGCTCTTCGTTATTGAGCAGAATCTTGCCGGCGTGGGGCTGCTCCAGCAGGTTGATGCAGCGCAAAAAGGTACTTTTGCCCGAGCCACTGGACCCGATGATGCTGATCACATCACCGGCCGCGGCGGCCAGGGACACACCTTTGAGCACTTCATGACTGCCATAGCGTTTATGCAGGTCTTGGACTTCAAGTTTGTACATGCGGTCGGTTCTCACAAAAACAGTTGGTCAGTCGTTGAGCAAGCGCCCGTGCCGCAGCGCTTCGCGCCCCGCCACCTTGGCCAGCCAGAAACCCGCTTGGGCATAACGTAGCCGTTCAACGGCAAACAGCACCCCAGGCGTGCCCGCGCAAACAATGCTCACGCGGTCGGACAAGGGATCGATCACTTCAAATATCGGGTCGCCGGCTTCGACTACGTCACCGGCTTTACGCAGGTAGCTGATCACGCCGGCGTGGGGCGCGAACAACAACTCGGTGCCTTCGAAAGGCAGGCCTTCACAGGGTTCGTGCTGCGGCGCGGGCCATTCACCACGGATCAGGCCTTGCTCGGCGAGGAACGCCAGGATGCCTTCAGCGTGGAAAATCGCTTCGTCACGGCCAGTATCGGCCTGGCCACCCAGCTCCAGAGTCGTCGCCAGGCACGCCAGGGGAATCTGCGCCTCGGGGAACGCCCGGGACAGCCGCAGCCACGGTAGCGAGCAGGCTTCGTCAAACGAACTGCCGCCGGAATCTTCCGCCAGCAGGCCGACCTTCACATTCAGGTGCGCCGACAGCGAACGCCACTGCGGCCAGTGTTGCGGCAGCGCGTACATGTGCAACGCGGCTTCGGCGTCGCAATGCAGGTCGAGGACCACGTCGGCGGTGCAGGCATGGCTCAGCAACACCCGCTGCATGCCTTGCAACTGGCTGCTCGGCGCCGGCAACGCATTGAGCGCATCGCTCATGGCCTGGCGGATCAAGCGCACATTGGCGTGAGGATCATCCCCCAGCTTGCCGTTGAGCAACTCGGTAACCGGCTCGCTCAACTCAACGAAGTCGCGGTTGAAGTTCTTGCCGCTGCCGATCTCGAAACGGCCCTGGTGACTGCCTTGCAGCAGTTGCCCCAGGCCCATCGGATTGGCGACGGGAACCAGCTCGATCACGCCGTTGAGGGCGCCTTGCTGTTCCAGTTCCGTCAGGCGCTTTTTCAGCTCCCAGGCGGCGCGCATGCCGGGCAATTCATCCGCGTGCAGGCTGGCCTGGATATAAGCCTTGCGCTCGCCGCTGCCGAAACGAAACACCGTCAGCTGGCGTTCGCAGCCCAGGTGACCCCAGGGCAACAGGTGATCGATACGTTCCATATCAATGCTTCCGTGGAGCCAGGTAGCTCAGCCAGCGGCCTTCGGCCAACTTGAACAGGCGCACTAGGATGAAGGTCAGGCACAGGTAGAACGCACCCGCCGTGATATAGGCTTCGAACGGTAAGTAGTACTGGGCGTTCACCGTGCGTGCGGCACCGGTAATGTCGATCAGGGTGACGATGGAGGCCAGGCTGGTGGTCTGGAGCATCATGATCACTTCGTTGCTGTATTGCGGCAGCGCCCGGCGCAGGGCCGATGGCAGCAGGATCCGGCGATACAGCTTGTAGCGCGACATGCCCATGGCCTTGGCTGCCTCGATCTCGCCGTGGGGCGTGGCCTTGAGGCTGCCGGCGATGATTTCGGCGGTGTAGGCGCTGGTGTTCACGGCAAACGCCAGGCAGGCGCAGAAGGTCGCGCTGGACAGCAGTGGCCACATGAAGCTTTCGCGCACCGCTTCGAACTGGGCCAGGCCGTAGTAGATCAAGAACAGCTGCACCAGCATCGGCGTGCCGCGAATCACATAGGTGTAGAGCCAGGCAACACCGTTGACGATCGGCTGCTTGGACACGCGCATCAGGCCCAGGGGCAAGGCCGCGAGCAAACCGAAGAACAGCGAAATGGCCAGCAGTTTCAGGGTGGTCAGCAAGCCGCCGAGGTACAGCGGCATGGCCTCCCAGATGACGTTGTAGTCGAAGATCATAGATCAGCCGCCTTTACGCCTACCGAGTAGCGCTTCTCAAGATGACGCAGGGCCAGCAACGACACGCTGGTGATCACCAGGTACATCGCCGCCACTGCGAGGAAGAAGGTAAAAGGTTCGCGGGTGGCGTCTGCCGCCTGCTTGGCCTTGAACATCATGTCTTGCAGGCCCACCACCGAAATCAATGCGGTGGCCTTGGTCAGTACCAGCCAGTTGTTGGTAAACCCGGGGATCGCCAGCCGAATCATCTGCGGCACCATCACCCGGAAAAACACCTGGAACGGGCTCATGCCATACGCCAGGCCGGCTTCGGCCTGGCCCTTGGGAATGGCCATGAAGGCGCCACGGAAGGTTTCCGAAAGGTAGGCGCCAAAGATGAAACCCAGGGTGCCGATACCGGCGGCCAAGGGGTTCAAGTCAATGTAGTCGTTGTAGCCGAGCAACGGCGCAACGCGGTTAAGCAGGTCCTGACCGCCGTAGAAAATCAGCAGGATCAGCACCAGGTCGGGGATCCCGCGGATCACCGTGGAGTACAGGTCGCCCAGCCAGGCCAACCAGCGCACCGGCGAGAGGCGCAACGCGACCCCGATCAGACCCAGAACAATGGCCAGGGCCATGGACGACAAGGCGAGCTGAAGCGTCAACCAAGCGCCATCGAGGATGACAGCCCCGTAGCCTTTCAACATGATTCAGGTCCTCGAAAAGGGGGATGAAAAAATGGCGCAAACTTCAGAGATCCTGGTGCTTGCGCCATTCTGGACAGACAGCTGCGACGGTTTACTTGGCTTCTGGGCCGTAAATGTCGAAGTTGAAGTACTTGTCCTGGATTGCCTTGTATTTGCCGTTGGCACGGATCGCAGCGATTGCAGCGTTGATGCGGTCCAGGTTTTCCTTGTCGCCTTTACGTACCGCGATGCCGATGCCGTCGCCGAAGTACTTGGCGTCAGTGAAGGCCGGGCCGGTGAACGCGTAGCCTTTACCGGCTGGCGTGTCGAGGAAACCTTCCTGCAACAGGGTGGCGTCGGCTACGGTGCCATCAAGGCGACCGGCTTCTACGTCCAGGTAGATTTCGTTCTGCGAGCTGTAAGGAACAATGGTGGCGCCTTTGGGAGCCAGCACTTCCTTGGCGAAACGGTCGTGGATCGAACCGCGCTGCACGCCGATTTTCTTGCCTTTCAATTCATCCAGGCTGTCGCTGACGGCAGTGCCTTCCTTCAATACCAGGCGAGCTGGGGTCAGGTAGTAGCGGTTGGTGAAGTCCACGGACTTCTTGCGATCGTCGGTGATGGACATCGAGGACAGGATGGCGTCGATCTTGCGCACTTTCAGCGCCGGGATCAGGCCGTCGAATTCCTGCTCGACCCAGGTGCACTTGACCTGCATCTGCTCACACAGGGCGTTGCCGATGTCGTAGTCAAAACCGACGATGCTGCCGTCCGGTGCCTTGGAGGCAAACGGAGGGTAAGCCGCTTCAATACCAATCTTCAGTGGCTTGCCTTCGGCGAAAGCCTGCATGGACAGCACGGACAGCGCCAGGGCGCCCAACAGCACGAGTTTCTTCATCTTGGGACTCCATCGGTATAGGGCAAAACAGCAGTATGAGCCAGGGCCCACGATGCGAATGAGTGAAACCGAATAGCGGTGCTGCGTCCTGCGCCAGTTCAGCATCGGCGACGACGAGCGAGTGATCGGCATTCTAACGACAGGCCGGAAGCCGATATTTCCTCAATGCGACAACAATTTACAGAAGCACCGAGAAAGCGGTTCCGGCACATTGACAGCCTCTTGATTTTATGCAGAGGCAAAAGATATTAAACCTGTTAACGCTGCAAGTTGCGGGCCTATTATTCGCAAACCCTTCTAGCACGGCAAGTGTAGCGTTGGATCTAATTTTTCAGGGCGTCTAAGACGCGGGTTTTCGGGGCAACGGCGTAGCACTTTGCCTCATGTTTGGGCGTGGGGTTACACATTTGCCGGGCTCGGTAACATTCAGAAACTTCCTACAACACAATCCGATATTTATTGGCTTTGTGTAAGTCGCCCCACCGGATGACCAGCCTTGGAATGCAATCTAAATGTGGGAGCGGGCTTGCTCGCGAAGGCGGTGTGTCAGTGGGTGATGTGCTGGCTGACACGCCGCCTTCGCGAGCAAGCCCGCTCCCACATGGGTTATAGGTCGCCTGTCCGATCGCACAAAAAAGCCCCACCCGGCCTACGCCGAATGGGGCTTCGTCCCACAAACCCGCCTTACGCGACGTTCATGGTCTTGTGCGTCTCGATCAAATGCGCCACCACGCTTGGATCCGCCAGGGTGGAAATATCCCCCAACCCGTCGTATTCAGCGGTGGCAATCTTGCGCAGGATCCGGCGCATGATTTTCCCCGAACGGGTCTTCGGCAAGCCCGGTGCCCACTGGATCACATCCGGTGAAGCAATCGGCCCGATCTCTTTACGCACCCAGTTTTTCAACTCCAGGCGCAACGCTTCATTCGGCTCTTCGCCGTTTTTCAGCGTGACATACACATAGATGCCCTGGCCCTTGATGTCATGAGGCACCCCCACCACCGCCGCTTCCGCGACTTTCGGGTGGGCAACCATGGCGCTCTCAATTTCGGCGGTGCCCATGCGGTGGCCGGACACGTTCAGCACGTCATCCACCCGCCCGGTGATCCAGTAGTAGCCATCCTCGTCACGACGCGCACCGTCACCGGTGAAGTACATGCCACGGAAGGTCTTGAAGTAGGTGTCCACAAAACGGTCATGGTCGCCATACAGCGTACGTGCCTGGCCCGGCCACGAATCCAGGATCACCAGGTTACCCTCGGCCACGCCTTCAATCAGGTTGCCGAGGTTGTCCACCAGCGCCGGTACCACGCCAAAGAACGGACGTGCCGCCGAACCCGGCTTGAGCGCATGGGCGCCCGGCAGCGGGCTCATCATGTTGCCGCCGGTCTCGGTCTGCCACCAGGTATCGACGATCGGGCAACGGGATTGGCCGACGTTCTTGTAGTACCAGTCCCACGCTTCCGGGTTAATCGGCTCACCCACCGAACCCAGCAGGCGCAAGCTGCTGCCATCGGCGCCTTCGCAGGCGGCGGTGCCGGAAGCCATCATGGCGCGGATCGCGGTCGGTGCGGTGTAGAGGATGTTGACCTTATGCTTGTCGACGATCTTCGCCACCCGGGTGATGTCCGGATAGTTCGGCACGCCTTCGAACATCAGCGTGGTCGCGCCGTTGGCCAGTGGGCCATAGACGATATAGGTGTGGCCGGTGACCCAGCCGACGTCGGCAGTGCACCAGTAGATTTCGCCCGGGCGGTAGTCAAACACGCGCTCGTGGGTCAGGGCTGCGTACAACAGGTAGCCGCCGGTGGTGTGCTGCACGCCCTTCGGCTTGCCGGTGGAGCCGGAGGTGTAAAGGATGAACAGCGCTTCTTCGGCGCCCATCTCTTTCGGCGCACACACGGTGCCCGCCACTTTCATCAGGTCTTCGTACCAGATGTCGCGATGCTGGTTCCACTTGATGTTGCCACCGGTGCGCTTGCACACGATGACTTTCTGGATGCTGCTGGTTTCCGGGTTGGTCAGGGCGTCGTCGACGTTGGCCTTCAGGGAAATCTTCTTGCCGGCACGAATGCCTTCGTCGGCGGTGATCACCACCTTGGATTTGCAGTCGATGATCCGACCGGCCAGGGCCTCTGGCGAGAACCCGCCAAACACCACCGAGTGAATCGCACCGATCCGGGCACAGGCCAGCATGGCGACCGCGGCTTCGGGAATCATCGGCATATAGATAGTCACCACGTCGCCGCGGTGCACATCCTGGCCGCGCAGGGCGTTGGCGAACTTGCAGACTTCTTCATGCAGCTCGCGGTAGGTGATGGTGCGGCTTTCGGCAGGGTCGTCGCCCTCCCAGATGATTGCTGGCTGGTCGCCACGCTCGGCGAGGTGGCGGTCCAGGCAGTTGTAGGAAACGTTGAGGGTGCCGTCGGCAAACCATTTGATGTCGACATGGTGATCGTCGAAGGAGGTCTGCTTCACCGTGGTGAAAGGCTTGATCCAGTCAAGGCGCTTGGCTTGCTCGCGCCAGAAACCGTCGGGGTTGACCACCGACTGCTGGTACATGGCCTTGTAGGTCGCCTCATCGGTCAGCGTATTGGCTGCTACTTCGGGGCGAACGGGGTACAGAGAAGCCGCACTCATCTTTCTTACCTCGGTGACATAGTTGTTGTTGTATGGCCCTGTTGTAGCCGGGACGGACCTATAGAACCATTCGACGATGGTAGTAACAAGCCCCTACAAATTGCCCACCTATCCCCTGGCAGCGCTCTGGCCCGTGGTTTGTGGCGCTTTGCAGGTTTCTGAAAAAACCTTCATTTCGCGATTGTTACAAAAACCACCAATAGTGTTTATCAAAAGCACGGGTATATGAATATAACTCGGACGCCTAAAATCAACCTCGCCATCAAGGCACTGTGATTAACAACGTAACAGCCCCCACGAAGGCAACGTTAATCCGAACTTCCCAATCAAGTTACATACGTGGCCTCACAAGGGCCCCGTGACCCCTTTCGACCGCCAAAAGGTAAATAGTCAAATGAAAGCGTTATTAGTTATGGCCCTTAGCAGCTTGTGCGCCACCGCCGCCCTGGCCGACGAAGCCCCGACTGACGTAGCCAGCCAGAGCACCCCGATTGTTGAGGATTACACTTACAGCACCCATCTGGACGTCGCCAAAGTAGTGTCCATGAGTGAAGTCCCGGATGTATGCAAAGTTGTACCGGTAAAAATGGAATATGAAGACTCACAAGGTCAGCGTCATATTCTTCAATATCAGGTCATGGGTAACGGTTGCTCTAACGGATAATAACTTCGTTAGTTTGAACTGAACCTGATCTTATTCGCCGCAAGAAATCGTTCTTGCGGCAAAGAGCGCTCCCCCCTCTAATCGAATGCTACGATTGTGGCGCCGCCACCCCACCTGCAAGGCAGAATGCATTCATGCGAGCCAGTTTCGAAAAAATCCCAACCGACGCGAACACCTCCTGGACCCTGCTGAACAGGCGTCTACCGGAGGCGATTCCGTTTGAATGGCATCACCATCCCGAATACGAACTGACCCTCACCCTCAACAGTCGCGGGCACCGCTATATCAGCAATGATGTGGCGCTCTACGATGATGGCGACCTGGTGCTGGTGGGCCCGAACGTGCCCCATAGCTGGTCTTCAGCCGAGCTGATCGACCCCGCCAAACCGCACATTGCCCTGGTCATCTGGTTTTCCGAGGCCTGGGCGGACTCGCTGGTGCAACTGTTTCCGGAGATGGGGTCGACGCGCGCGCTATTGGCTGCAGCGCGACAGGCGTTGAGTTTCAGTGATGCTACGTCCCGGGCGCTGCGCCCGGTGATCGAAGCAATGGTCGAGCAAGACGCTTCCCAGCGACTGATCTCGTTGCTCACCGTGCTCAACACATTGTCCCGGGATATCGCCGCGCAGCGCATCGCGACGGAAAACGCCGCCCCTCACATCGTTGAAGACGCGCGCATCCGCCGCGTTCTGGACTACCTGCACGGCCACTATGCGCAACCTGTCGGCATTCCCGAGCTGGCGCAAATGGCCTGCGTCAGCGTTTCAGCCTTCCATCGCATGTTCCGCAAACACACACGCTGCACGGCGCTGGACTACATCGTCCGGCTACGCATCGGACATGCTTGCGCTTTATTGATGCAGGGCAACCTGGCGGTCAGCGCGATTTCCGAACAGGTCGGCTATGCCTCCCAGGCGTTGTTCAATCGGCAGTTCAAGGCGCACAAGGGCATGACGCCGTCACAGTTTCGGCTTCAACACGGGCATCACTTTCAATAAGCCGATTCTTCTATACGCCTCGAAACAAACGCCACAATCGTACTACTCAACGCTCCAAATCAGGCTGCCGCCCAAGCAGGCCGGGGTGATTCCATACCTGTATGCACAACAACAAGACAGGTCACCCCATGAGCAACTACCACACCTTCGAATGTGCCGAGCTGCCGGACGACTACAAGCGCAGCATCGTCGCCATGAAAAAGGCCCTGCGCGCGCAGATCGGCGACGTGCCTGGGCTGTTCGCCGAGGTCAGCGAGTTCATCAGGGCTGAAATCGCCTCGATCAAGGCCCAGCAGTCTGTCTGGCCCGAACTCGACTTTGAAACCATCGCCACCGGCCAGGTCACCGAAGCACAACGAGCCCTCATCAAGCGCCGGGGCTGCCTGGTGATCCGCAACCACTTCCCCAGGGAACAGGTGCTGGCGTGGGACAAGAGCCTGCTGGACTACCTCGACCACAACCTTTTCGACGAGGTGTATCGCGGCCCGGCTGACAACTTCTTCGGCAACCTCGAAGCCTCACGCCCGGAAATATTCCCCATCTATTGGTCCGACGCCCAGATGCAACTGCGCCAACACCAGCGCATGGGCGCCGCACAGTCGTTCCTGAACCGCCTGTGGACCTACAACTCCCAAGGCCGGCAATGGTTCGACCCAGACATCAATGCGCTGTACCCCGACCGCGTCCGCCGCCGCCCACCCGGCACCACCTCCAAAGGGCTTGGCCCCCACACCGACTCGGGCGCCCTGGAACGCTGGCTGCACCCCGCCTACCTCAAGCTGTTCGACAAGATCTACCGCAACGACTTCAAGTCCTACGACCCCTGGGACGCCGCCCATCGTACCGAAGTCGATGAATACGCCTACAAGGACACAGTGAAATGTTCGGCCTTCCGCACCTTCCAGGGCTGGACCGCACTGTGCGACATGCAGGCCGACCAGGGCGTGCTGCATACCTTGCCGATCCCCAAAGCCATGGCCTACATGCTGCTGCGCCCGTTGCTGGACGATGTCCCCGAGGATGAGCTGTGCGGCGTCGCGCCGGGCAAGGTGCTGCCAGTTTCAGAGAAATGGCACCCGCTGCTGGTCCAGGGCATGACCCCGATTCCGGACGTACAGGCCGGCGATTCGGTGTGGTGGCACTGCGACGTGATCCACAGCGTCGCCCCCGTCGAAAACCAACAGGGCTGGGGCAACGTGATGTACGTGCCCGCCGCGCCCATGTGCCCGAAAAACCTGCGGTACGCCAAGGATGTGCTCAGGGCGTTCGAGCAAGGCGTCTCGCCGGATGACTTTGCCCGGGAGGACTATGAAAAGGACTGGGGTGACCGCTTCATGAAGTCGCAATTGAATGCGCTGGGCCGCAAAGGGTTGGGGCTGGAATAGAGGGTTATTAGATCGCCTTGCGGCTCCCTATCCAACCTAATGAACCCAGTCCTCGTAAGACAACCCGGCGACGCGACTGAATTCACGGACATTATTCGTCACCAATGTACAACCCGCAGCGATGGCATGCCCCGCGATCGCGGTGTCGTTCTGACCAATGATCAAGCCAGCGTCTGTCAGGCTCCGTTTCACGTCTACGGTCGCATCCACCGCATTTACCCCCCAAGGCAAAACCTCATCCAACCGCTTCACAAACTCATCCACCAGAACCTTGTGCTTGGGTGATGCTTTTTTACCAATCTGCCCATAACGCATTTCGGAATAGGTGATCGCAGATATGACGATTCGATTATTGCGTGCAATCTCTGCGGCCAATCTTTCCAAAACACACTCAGGACGCTCGCGCATGATGAAAGAACAAATACAGGTATCAAGCATGTAGACGGTCACAGATTAAACCTGCCTTCATCGCTGATAATGTCGGGACGCTCTTCCAGAAAATCCGGATCAGCCTTGGGTAGCTCAGCGAACGACCCCCAACTAGGACGCACAGGCCGCAGCGTGATGGTGTCGCCGTTACGCGTGATTTCCAACTCTCCCACGCCGTCATACGCCATATCCGTGGGCAAGCGGATTGCCTGATTCTTACCATTCTTGAAAATTGAGACAGTGCGCATAATCGTCACTCCTACATATGCCTGACCTATGCAATCTAGCGACACACTCTGACATATGCAAGCCATAGGTCTACGCGGCGACCATCGGTAGCACTGCTGCGCGACTGTAAAAAAATCCAGATGCACCAAACCCTTGCAAACCCTCGCTCCGGCTCGAAAAGCAGCCTTTTTGTCCGCTCACCGAGACCATCCGCCGCAACACAAAGTCGAATTTTTCCCTATAATGCGCGGGTAAATCGGGCCTGCAATATCCCTTTACACTGGGACGAAGAGCCAGACCTGAGGCCCCCGCTGGAGCCAGCAAGCATTGCTCCGCCCCTCAAGCCTCAAGCAGAACACCCGTAGCCCTGATTCCGTTTAATGCGTGCGCTAGCTGCAACAAACGATTCCTTAAGATCCACCGCGGCCTTGGGGCCGTGTGAACACTCAACCATCCGGTTTCACACGGGCACCTTAGAGCCCTCACGCAGGAGACGACACGTCATGCTGAGCTGGGACGAATTCGACAAAGAAGAAGACGGCGAAGTAGTTGCCAAAGGCGCCAACGCCGGCCACGCCACCGAAGCCAACATGGACCGCCTCGACGGTGCCGGCGCTGCTGCCGCCATCGAAGCCCGCGCCGTCACCGCCAATGACTCCGCCGCCATCGTGCGCGCCAAGGCCGCCCTCGACAAACTCGACGTCGCCGAAGGCCTAGCCGAACTCGAAGGCTCCGCCGCCCGCGTCGCCGTTGACGAAAAGCGCATGATCAACTGCCGCGCCGACCTCAACCAACTTGTACCTTTCAAGTACGACTGGGCCTGGCAGAAATACCTCGACGGCTGCGCCAACCACTGGATGCCGCAAGAGGTCAACATGACCGCCGACATCGCCCTGTGGAAAAACCCGGAAGGCCTGACCGACGACGAACGTCGCATCGTGATGCGCAACCTCGGCTTCTTCTCCACTGCGGATTCGTTGGTCGCGAACAATCTGGTACTGGCCGTGTACCGCCTGATCACCAACCCGGAGTGCCGCCAGTACATCCTGCGCCAGGCCTTCGAAGAAGCGATCCACACCCACGCCTACCAGTACTGCATTGAATCGCTGGCCATGGATGAAGGCGAGATCTTCAACATGTACCACGAGATTCCATCGGTCGCCAAAAAGGCTGCGTGGGGCTTGAAGTACACCCGTTCGATCTCCGATCCGAAGTTCGAAACCGGCACCGTCGAAACCGACAAAGAATTGCTGCGTAACCTGGTCGCGTACTACTGCGTCCTGGAAGGCATCTTCTTCTACTGCGGCTTCACCCAGATTTTGTCCATGGGCCGCCGCAACAAAATGACCGGCGTGGCAGAACAGTTCCAATACATCCTGCGGGATGAGTCGATGCACCTGAACTTCGGTATCGACGTGATCAACCAGATCAAAATCGAAAACCCGCACTTGTGGGATGCCGAGATGAAGGAAGAAGCGACCCAGATGATCCTGCAAGGGACTCAGCTGGAGATTGAATACGCTCGCGACACCATGCCGCGTGGGGTGCTGGGGATGAATGCGGCGATGATGGAGGATTACCTCAAGTTCATCGCGAACCGTCGTCTGTCGCAGATTGGGTTGAAGGAAGAGTATCCAGGGACGACTAACCCATTCCCGTGGATGAGCGAGATCATGGACTTGAAGAAAGAGAAGAATTTCTTTGAGACCCGTGTGATCGAGTATCAGACTGGTGGCGCGCTGAGCTGGGACTAACCAGCGCAATGAAGGGCCTTACGAGGCCCTTTTTCACACCTTTTTTAACAAGTAGGGATTCGTCATTCTGTAGACCTATCGAAATCATTGTGCCAGCATGCGTAAAATTTCCTCAGCATGCCTTATGGTGCTAGGTCAAAACGAAAAGAAACGTCATGCTGAATAGGGAATTATGATGGCGACAATCTTGAATGTTAAACTCGACACTTCAAAAATTTTGATGGATGGCGAGAATCCGCGTCACGAAATATTCCAAGATCAAAAAGAAATCATAAACTGGCATGCAAATATTTTGGGCGACCAACTTATTCAACTCATGCGCAGCATTGCAAAAGATGGGCTAAGCGATATAGAAAAAATATTAGTTCAGCCGCTAGGCAATGTGTATGTCGTAAAGGAAGGCAATAGGCGCATGGCCGCAATTAAACTTCTACGCGACCCATCTCTTTGTGACGACCCCTTATTTCGAAAGAAAATAGAAAATATAAATCAACCGTTAAATTTCAACTATAAAATAGATTGTATCTCATGCGATGACCGCCACCGAGTTCTATGGATGATGGGGTTAAGACACCTTGGTCAGCAAAATGGTGCAGGAACTTTCAAATGGGGCGCCGCGGAAAAGAGCAGACATGAGCAAGACTACTCTGGAAAAGCGCGGTACTGGAGATCTCTGCACTTCATAAACTATGCCCTAGAACACAAACTAATAACTGATCAACAAGCAGCCCGCATCAGCGAAAAAATATCTAACCTTGACCGTCTTGTACCTAGCGCTGAATTCAAGAGAGCGCTAGGGGTTTCGTACAAAGATTCATCAGTAAGAACTTCAATTGAAAAATCTGTACACGACCAAGTATTGGGGAAAATTCTTGAGCGCCTTTCTGAGCCTTCGTTCATCGTATCAAAAATTTATGACTCAGCTGAAAAAAGCTCATTCATTACAGAGATATTAGACGAAGTAGCAAACAAAGGTTCACAAACTCCAGCCACGAAAGAAATAAACACTTCTGGCACAGAAAAATTCCCACTACCACAAAGCACCAATAAAAACACTAGCGCACCTAATCAAAAATCTATTAGCGTAGATAAGCTGGAAGGCCTCTATCCAAAACCAAAACCAAGAAAACTTCAAAATCCAGCTGACCGAGACAAACTATTTATCGGCAGCCTCAGCATACCTCCTGCGAAAACCAAGTGCAGTACGCTATATAGACAAATTGACACATTAAAACTTAACGAGCACGGATTAGTAGTAGCCTGCGCTGCGCGCGCGTTGGTTGATATATCTTCTCAAATTTATGTAGAGGACTTTAAACTCGGCGAAAGCTTGAGAAAAAACTCGTTCGGACAGATAGCTTTAGGTGACATGGTAAAGGCTGCCTCGGCCAACCTATTCAAAGAAAACCGTATACCACGAGAATTAAACAACTTAATATCAAGCGGCGACGCCGCCAACCCTAATAGTTTTCTACACCCACAAGCTCTTCACGCTTTCATGCATGGACGGTACGAAAATTCCATGACAAACCTTAAAGAGGCGTGGGATCGTTGTTACGAGGAATATTTAAGAGCATTATGGACGCACATAAAAGATACTCAAGGTTAAACCAGCATGGCAACTAGATACTTTACCCCGCTTAGATATCCTGGTGGAAAGTCTAAATTATCCTGGCTAGTTAAAGACCTATTATCCGCTAACGACTTCTTGGGGGGACAATATGTTGAGCCCTACGCAGGTGGCGCAGCAGTGGCGATGGATTTACTGCTTAGCGGATCAGTGTCACATGTACACATAAATGACTTAAATAGGGGTGTCTATAGCTTTTGGCATACTTTGCTGAATAATACTGAAGCCCTTATGCAACAAATTTACGACTGCACTGTTGACATGACTACATGGTATGTGCAGCGCGAGGTTATAAAAAATCCTGAAAATCACAGCTCGCTAGAAATAGGGTTTGCCTTCTTTTTCCTCAACAGAACAAATCGATCCGGCATAATTAATGCTGGAGCAATTGGAGGATATGAGCAGAAAGGCAATTATAAAATCGATGCTCGCTTCAACAAACATGATCTAATAGATAGGATCACCGCAATTGCCAAAGCCAAAGATAAAATTTCTTTATACAACTTAGACGCCGAGCTTTTTTTAAGCGAAATAGACAGAAGAAACTTCCGTGATGCCCTGTCATATATAGATCCTCCATACTTTGTTAAAGGCAAAAGACTATATGACAACTTCTACGAAGAGGGTGACCACTCAAGAATAAGCGAACTATTAAAAACGCTTACAACACCTTGGATGCTATCCTATGATGACCACCCTCAGATTCGACGCATATATGCCGACCATCGAATCACCGAAATAGACCTCGTTTATAGCGCAGCAAAAAAAATGAAAGGGCAAGAAGTACTGTTTTTTTCGAAAAACATACTTATCCCTCCAAGCATTCGCTTTGACGAATGAACGTGTGGGTGACACATGTTGCGTCACCCTATATTCATCTACAGCTTCCCCCTCCAGAAATACTCTATTAACTCCTGAATTTTAACTTTCGACGTAAGATCCCCACTTCAGAATGCTCTCACAGCGAAATGGGATTTTTATCGGTATTCACTGTATAAATTTTCGACTACTCTATTGATAGGTGCCTAAGAAACGCCCAACGTAGAAGCCGGCCTCACTCACACAGTCAAAAATCCGCCTGATATAAATTCACGCGGATCTAACTATGTATTGAGGTCATGCAAGTTGGAGTTTCTTAAACCCTCTTTCTCTACGTTGGGCTCTGGCCCTCCCGAAAATCACGTAGAGGTCATAGCAAATGCCTAGCCAATATCTGCTCGACTCGTCGGCGGCTAAGAAAGTAGCCGAGCCCGACCCTTCTATTGCCATCGTTTTCACTCGCCATAATCTTCACCTTCATGCCCTTCTTTTAGAAAACCAACCCTGGTTTTGTGCCCGCGATCTCGGGCGGCTGATGGTGCTATATCTGGATGAGCGAACGACCCGTAAGCTTGATCAGGATCAGCGGCAAAGCCTGCGATTGCTGTTTCACGGTCAACCGGAAGAAATGCTGATGATTAGCGAGTCCGGCGCCTACGCGTTGCTGGTCTACCACTACGCGCCGGAGAACAGGTTGCTACGTAGTTGGCTCACTCATGAAGTTATCCCAACTTTACGAGACGAGCGTCAGCCAAGAACGGTTGAGCGGCCGTTGCTAAGCATGCCGGATTGGCCGGAGATGTCGTTAAACCTGCTGCATTGGCAAGATGAAGGTTGGATACGGCTCCGGGATATGCCATATCTATTGGTGACCAGCACCTGCCGAAGGGAGTTAGCAAGAACGCCGTGGTGGCGAAAGCTGACTCAGACTTTCCGAATGAAGCAGCGATTTTCCTGGCATATACGACCGCCAAATCCGACCGAGCCGTAGGAAATTTCATAGACGTAATAATGGCCACTCAGTATCGTCCGAGGGTTTTCTACCCTCGGCGGCTGTATGGACACACAAAAAGGTAATACCGGATGGACCGATGAGGAGCTTGAAGCTTCCGTCGATGCTTATCTGAAAATGTTAAAGCTGGAGAGTGCTAGCCAGCCGTTTAAAAAGTCAGCGGAGCACGCACTTTTGTTAGCCGGTGCTCTGAGCGCTCGTTCCAAAGCGTCGGTCGACTACCGTATGCGCAATATTTCTGCTGTGTTTGAGATGCTGAATCAAAAGCCGATTGCTGGTTACACCGCTGCACATAATGTCGGCTCGAGAATAGTTTCTCGTATTCGTCGAATGCTCGCAGAGCGGGGAATCTTTGAATCTGAAGACAATGCCCCAACGTTTGATGAAGAGACACTTGAGCGGCGCGCGGCAAAGCTTCAAAGCAAACCCATCAAGACTGAACCTGGAGGCATCGCTGTGCCGCAACAGGTCAGCACCACCAGCACATCCTACGTACGCGATCCGGTGGTGCGGGCGTGGATACGTCAGCAGGCGGAAGGCAAATGCGAAGGTTGCGGCTTGGATGCCCCGTTTAAGCTAGACAACGGCGAGCCATTTCTTGAAGTACATCACGTCAAGCACCTCGCCCAGAAGGGTTCGGATCGCATCACCAATGCTGTAGCCTTGTGCCCCAACTGCCATCAGCGGTGTCACCGGTCGAGCGACCGGGATGTTTTCACCAAAGGGCTTTACTCCAAAATCAACAGATTGATACCGGAGTAAACTCCTGCTGTCAGAGCAGATGCACCTTCCAAAAAATAGTAGATAGGACCGAGACCCGCCCGTGAACCCAGACATGCTCGAATCCGGCCCCTTGGATGCCAAAGTACTCTCCGTCTTTGACTTCGACGGCACCCTGACCCACCACGACAGCTTCGTGCCGTTCCTGAAGTTCGCCTTTGGTAAAGGCGAGTTCGTGCGCAGGATGGTGAAGCTGGCGGTGCCTGGCGCGCAGTTTCTGTTGCGCGTCATCAGCCGTGATGAGCTCAAGGCGCAGTTGATCCGCACCTTTATGACCGGCGTGGATAAGGCGTGGGTTCAGCAGAAAGCTGAAGCGTATTGCCAGGCCTATTGGAACAAGTTGATGCGGCCAACCGGGCTGCAATCGGTGGCCGATGAGGTGAAGTCCGGGGCGGTGGTGACGCTGTGTTCGGCATCGCCAGCGTTGGTGTTGCAGCCGTTTGCGGATCGGCTTGGGATCAAGTTGATAGGCACTGAGCTTGAGGTGGTTGACGGAGTATTGACGGGCAAGCTCACGGGGAATAATTGCCGGTGCGAGAACAAGGTGCTTCGGCTTGAGGCGGTTTATGGGGATCTG
Organism: Pseudomonas sp. D8002; assembly: GCF_013385695.1. Taxonomy (NCBI): domain Bacteria; kingdom Pseudomonadati; phylum Pseudomonadota; class Gammaproteobacteria; order Pseudomonadales; family Pseudomonadaceae; genus Pseudomonas; species Pseudomonas sp. D8002. The sequence goes on along the minus strand of NZ_JACAPM010000012.1, from coordinate 111,391 downwards.
GGGGAGTATCGGCTCAGGGCCTGGGGTGATACGCGCGGGGATCGGGAGTTGTTGGCGGCGGCGCAGGATGCGCATTTTCGGCATTTTCATGCGAAGAAGAAACGAATCAAGCAACGCTGAATCGCCTGGACGACCTATCTGTGTGCGCTGGATTGACTGCCTTAGGCGGCGATCCAGTTTTCCACGATCAAGCCATTCACTCGCTTGAACTCACCTTCGTTGTTAGTCACCAAGACCAATCCTGAGCTTCTGGCGTGGCCCGCGATGTGCAGGTCATTTACGCCGATTGGAGTGCCCTTCTTTTCGAGATCGGAGCGGATCGAGCCGTAGTGAAAAGCGGCCTTGTCATCGTAGTGAATGACGTCAAGCCGGGAGATGAAGTCCTCCACCGCCCGAGTATTTCTCTCAACAAACTGGCTTTTTTCGGCCCCGTGCATCAATTCCGCAAGGGTGATCGAAGAGATCACCATACGACCTACATTCGCATTGAATTTTTCCAGTATTTCCATAGGCCGACGCTTGATGATGTAGATCACGATGTTCGTATCAAGCATGTACTTAATCATCAAAGGACTCTCGCTCTTGCTGGGTTTGGTCGGCGCGCTCCTCCATAAAATCATCAGATACCGATTCGCTTGCAAGGAAAAAGCTGTCCCAAGTGTTTTCAACCGGCGAAATAATCAGTTCGCGCCCCACGGCACGCACCTCTACAGTTTTCACCCCAGCGGGAAAACGCATGTCAGCAGGGATGCGGATATTTTGTGTACGGTTATTGGTGAAGATCGTTCCAGTAGACATAAGGAACACCTCTCAAGGCATGGGAAGACAGGTAAGAATGATAGTTTGCAGGTGCTCTATTGCATAGCTCTATAGCAGCTACCCGACGAGCGTAGCCGAACAGGTAGCTGTTGGTGGCGGCGCAGGAAGCGCATTTTCATGCGAAGAAGAAGTTGGGCAAGTTGCGGCAGTGATGCGGGTGGATAGGGTCTGCGGGTAGACCGAGTTGATCCCATCGCAGCCTCGCTGGGGCTCGACAGCTCCCACAGGGGATCTCTGTAGGTTCTAAGGGTGGTGGGAATTCGTTAGATTGGCGCTTTGAGATCCACGCCCAGTGCCGTTGCGAAGGCTTTGACCAGCGGGCTTCGTGGGGCGTTGTGGCGCAGGATGAGGTTGAACGGCGTGCTCAGGTGGATCTGCTCCGGGCATAACACGCGTAGGCGCCCTTCCCTCACCAGCGGCGCGGCGTAGTGTTCGGGGAGGAAGCCCAGGAAGCGGCCGGTGAGAATGAGGATGGCCACGGCTTCTACCTGGGAGGCTGAGGCGGACTGGCTGTCGTAGCTGACGAAGTTGGCCTTGTCGCTGTGGATCGCGTAACGATGGTTGACCACTTCATGCTGGCGCAACACATCTGCGTTGATGTCACTCGCTTCAAACAGCGGATGTCCGACGGCGCAGTACGCGTGGGACTTTTCTTCGTACAGCGGGAAATAATCGAATTCTTCCCGCCGCTGGTACACCGGGACGATGCCGACAATCAGCCGCCCTTCCACCACGCCCCGTTCAACTTCGTCCAGTTGCGAGGCATGCAGGCGTAATCTTATTTTTGGCGACTCTGTATGTAATCTTCCCAGCGCATTAATCAGCGGTGAATTAACGTCGGAGACGGTGTTATCAATAACGCCCACACTAAGGTCGCCGATCAGTTCGTTCTGTGCTGAACTAAGCTTGTCTCTGAAACTGTCTACCGAGGCAAATAATTCAATGGACGCTTGATAGACTAATTTGCCTTCTTCGGTCAGGCCAAACCCTTCCCGCCCTCGCGTACACAGGCGCATGCCGATGCGAATTTCCAGGTCGGAAATCTGCTTGCTGATCGCCGCCAGGCCCACATTCAGCTCGTTCTGCGCCGCGCTGAAGCCGCCCGCTTCGACCACAGCCTTGAACACCCGCAGCAATTTGAAGTCCAGGCCGCTGAGTTGCAGGGGCGGTCTTGTGCCGGGTTTTGGCGGTATGTTTCCAGAATTGGAAAGTGGGGTTTCCATAATACGTGTTGACCTCAAGTGCCATATTCAACAGGCTTTGACCTACTCCATGAACATCGCCGGGCGGCAATAATGAACATACTTAACCGCCCTTGGCAACCTTGAATACAGCGGGTTGAACAGCTTTTACCGGCTGATTTAACGCCCCTAAAAACCTGACACTACGATCAGGACTTTTCGTTTTGCTACTGCCCTCCGAATCCATAAGGCCAAGCCACGTCCATCGGGCTTGTCACTTCTAAAAACAAGCGTGAGGAACACCATGTCTCAGCCCACCGATCGCCTCTGGGGTGCTCGTTTCAAGTCCGGCCCGTCTGCTGCTTTGGCGGCGCTGTCCCGTTGCCCCGAGCGCTATTTTCGCCTGACGCCCTACGACCTCGCCGGCTCCCGGGCCCATGCCCGTGAGTTGCAGCGCGCCGGGTTGCTGGATGAGTCGGAAACCTTGCGCACCCTGGAAGCGCTGGACCGGATTGGTGAGGACTTTGCCGCTGGCCGACTGCACCCGACGCTGGATGACGAGGATGTGCACACCTTCATCGAGCGGGTGTTGACCGAGCGTTTGGGCGCCCTGGGCGGCAAGCTGCGCGCCGGGCGTTCGCGCAATGACCAGACGGCCAACGATTTGCGCCTGTTCCTGCGAGACCACGCGCGCACCATCACCACCGAGGTGTTGGGCTTGCAGCAGGCGCTGGTGGACCAGGCCGAGCAGCATATCGAGAGCATCTGCCCGGGCTTCACCCATTTGCAGCAGGCGCAGCCGATTGTGTTCGCCCATCACTTGTTGGCTCATGCGCAATCGATGCTGCGGGATGTGCAGCGCCTGGTGGACTGGGATGCGCGTACGGCGTTGTCGCCGTTGGGTGCTGCGGCGATGGCCGGCTCGGCGATTGCGCGCCAGCCGGAGCATTCGGCCAAGGAGATGGGTTACACCGGGCCGTGCGAAAACTCTATCGACGCTGTAGCCAGTCGCGACCACGTGGCGGAGTTTCTGTTTGTGGCGGGCATGCTCGGGGTGAATATTTCGCGGCTGTCGGAGGAGTTTTGCCTGTGGTCGTCGCGGCAATTTCGCTGGGTGCAGTTGGACGATGCCTACGCCACCGGTAGCTCGATCATGCCGCAGAAGAAGAACCCGGACATTGCCGAATTGGCGCGGGGTAAAGCCGGGCGATTGATTGGCAACCTGACCGGGCTGATGTCCACGCTCAAGTCGTTGCCGCTGTCGTACAACCGCGATTTGAGTGAAGACAAGCACAGTGTGTTGGACAGCGTGGATACGTTGCTGCTGGTGCTGCCGGCGATGGCCGGGATGGTCGCGACGATGAAGGTGCAGGTGGAAGAGCTGCGGCGTCAGGCGCCGATGGGTTTCACATTGGCAACTGAGGTGGCGGATTGGCTGGCCACTCGTGGTGTGCCGTTCAAGGAGGCCCATGAGATTACCGGTGCCTTGGTGCAGGCCTGTGAGAAGCATGAAATTGAATTGTGGGAAGCCTCGCCGGCGTTGTTGGCAGAGGTGGATACGCGGCTGACGCCGCAAGTGCGTGAGTGCCTGACCCTGGAAGCGGCGATTGCGGCGCGCAGTGGTTGGGGCGGTACGGCGCCGGATCGGGTGCGGGAGCAGATTGGGCGGTTGAAGGTGGCCCTGGCTGCGCAACAGAAGTGGGCAGAAAACTACACCGGCTTTCGAATTTAAAGATCGTTCCCACGCTCTGCGTGGGAATGCCTCTTGTGACGATCCGCGTCACGCTTTGGGGACGCAGAGCATCCCTTGCTGCATTCCCACGCAGAGCGTGGGAACGATCAGTGTATTCAGTTGTTTTGGAGAGTCACCATGAAACAAACCCCGGCAGAGCGCTTGCAAGCCGAGCGCCAGCAGACCGAGAACCAGTTCGATATCACCCAGTACGAGCACGTGCCGCGTCGCTATTACGGGCGGATGTTTTTTGCCACGTTGATCGTGATCGCACTGGCTGCCTTGCTGCGTGCATTCGCCAACGGCCAGATCGAATGGTCCTACATCGGTCAGTTCCTCACGTCCGAGGCGATCATCTGGGGCCTGGTGAACACCATCATCATGTCGATCCTGGCCATGGCGCTGGGCGTGGTGATCGGGGTGATCACGGCGATCATGCGCATGTCGGCCAACCCGATCCTGCGTTACGTGGCCATCACCTACACCTGGCTGTTCCGGGGTACGCCGCTGATTCTGCAACTGCTGTTGTGGTTCAACCTGGCGCTGATTTTCCCGGTGATCGCGATTCCCGGGCTGTTCAGCATCGACACCGTGGACCTGATGACGCCGTTCGTGGCCGCCCTCCTCGGCCTGAGCATCAACCAGGGTGCCTACACCGCTGAAGTGGTGCGCGCCGGCCTGTTGTCGGTGGACACCGGTCAGTACGAAGCCGCCAAGTCGATCGGCATGCCGAGCCTTCAGGCGCTGCGTAGGGTGATTCTGCCCCAGGCGATGCGGGTGATCATTCCGCCTGTAGGCAACGAGTTCATCAGCATGGTGAAAATGACCAGCCTGGCGAGTGTGATCCAGTACTCGGAGCTGCTGCACAACGCGCAAAACATCTACTACGCCAACGCCCGGGTCATGGAGCTGCTGATTGTTGCAGGCATCTGGTACTTGGCGGTGGTGACTGTTCTTTCATTCGGTCAGAGCCGCCTTGAGCGTCGTTTTGCCCGCGGCGCCGGCAAGCGTTCGTAAGCCCTGACTGAGGAGATTTGCCCCATGAGAAGCATCGTCAAGGCCGTGAACCTGAACAAGTACTACGACCAGTATCACGCGTTGCAGGACATCAACCTGGAAGTCGAACAAGGCGAAGTGCTGTGCATCATCGGCCCGTCCGGTTCCGGCAAAAGTACCCTGCTGCGCTGCGTCAATCAGCTGGAAAAAATCGACAAGGGCGGCCTGTGGGTCGATGGCGAACTGGTGGGCTACCGGGTCGTCGGCAACAAGCTGCACGAATTGAATGAATCACAGATCGCCCGTCAGCGGTTGGCCACCGGCATGGTGTTTCAGCGCTTCAATCTGTTCCCGCACATGACTGTGTTGCAGAACATCATCGAGGGCCCGTGCCAGGTGCTCAAGCGCTCGCCCAAGGAAGCCACCGAGGACGCGCTGGAGTTGCTGGCCCGCGTCGGCCTGGCGGACAAACGCAATGCCTACCCGGTGGAGTTGTCCGGCGGCCAGCAACAACGTGTGGCAATTGCCCGTGCGTTGGCGATGCGCCCCAAGCTGATGTTGTTTGACGAACCCACGTCAGCCCTCGACCCGGAGCTGGTAGGAGAAGTGCTGTCGGTGATGCGCGATTTGGCCACCACCGGCATGACCATGATTGTGGTCACCCATGAGTTGGGCTTCGCCCGCGAAGTGTCCAACCGCATGGTGTTTATGGATGCCGGCCAGATTGTGGAAGCCGGCAGCCCGGAAGAAATTCTAATAAGCCCACAAAACCCGCGTACCCAAAGCTTTATTTCTGCCGTTCGCACTTAACTAAAAAACTAACGAGAACGCCCCCATGAAAAATCTGTTTCTTCCAAGTTTGCTCGTAGGCCTGATGGCCTCCACTTCGGTTTTGGCGGCGTTGCCGGCAGCGATCAAGGACAAGGGTGAGATCAGCGCGGCCATCGTGCCGAACTACCCGCCGATGGATTTCAAGGACACCGCCACCAACAAGCTCACCGGCCTGGACTTTGACCTGGGCAACGCCCTGGCCGAGCGTTTGGGGGTGAAGATCAAGTGGCAGGAAACCGGCTTCGAACAAATGCTCAGCGGCCTGACCACCAAGCGCGTGGACATTGTGCTGTCGGGCATGAGCGACACTGCCGAGCGTCAGAAGGCGGTGACCTTTATCGACTACTTCACCAGCGGCCCGCAGCTGTACACTCTGGCCAAGCGTGAAGACCTGAAGGAATTGACTGACCTGTGCGGTAAAAAAGTCGGCACCAGCCGACGTACGACCTGGCCGTCGGAAATTGCCGCGTGGAGCAAGGAAAACTGCGAAAAGGCCGGTAAGCCAGCCATCGTGGTGATTGGTACCGAGGGCTCGGCGGATGCGCGGGCTCAGTTGCAGCAGAACCGTCTGGATGCGGCGATGCAGGGCAGTGAAACCATTCCTTACCTAATGTCGCTGGACAAGGGTAAGTACAAGCCAGTGGGCCTGGCGATTTCCAAGCAGTTCACCGGGCTTGGGATTGAGAAGAGCAATACCGAGTTGGTCACGGCCATCAGTGAGGCGTTGCAGGGCATGATTGATGATGGGACGTATGGCAAGATTCTGAAGAAGTGGGATCTGGAGCAGGGTGCGGTGGAAAAAATCAGCATCAATGCCGGCCAGTAACTCGATCTAAATGTGGGAGCGGGCTTGCTCGCGAATGCGGTGGATCAGCCAGTACAGTTGGCACTGACACACCGCATTCGCGAGCAAGCCCACTCCCACACTGGATCTTCATCGCCTTGAAAAAAGAATAAGGACATCCGCCCCACCGTGGCCACGTACTCCCTGGTAATCCGCCGCCTGATGATCTGCTCGGTGACCATCGTCGTCAGCCGCGCCATGACCAGCCCATTGCTCGCCCTGTTGCTGAGCACCCGCCTGGGCCTCAACCAGCAAGACATCGGCTTGCTGATGGGCATCGCCGTGTTCATCGCCACCCTGCTGGGCCTATATGGTGGCTACATCATCGACCGCCTGGAAAAGCGCAAGCTGCTGATCCTGGCGATGCTTTCCAGCTCCATCGGTTTTCTGTTGCTGACCTTCGCCAGCAACCTGTACCTGACCACCCTGACCCTGGTGATCACCGAAGCCGCTTCGGCACTGTTCCTGATCGGCTCCAAGGCGATCATCAGCGAGAACCTGCCGGTGGGCCAGCGGGCCAAGGTGTTTTCCCTGCGCTACACCCTGACCAATGTCGGCTACGCCACCGGCCCGATGCTCGGCGTGGTGATTGCCGGGCAGATGCCCCTGGCACCGTTCCTGATCGCCAGCGCGATTGCCTTTGGCAGCCTGTTCCTGATGATCGGCATCCCACCGACCCAGCGCGACGACAGCAACAAACCCTTAAGTTTTCTCAGCACCCTGAGGACCCTGCGCAGCGATCGCACCTTGATCCTGTTTACCAGCGGCAGCCTGTTGAGCACCATTGTCCACGGGCGCTACACCCTCTATCTGTCGCAGTTTCTGCTGGTGGCCTACAAGCCGGAGAACGCGCTGAAAATTCTCTCTGCGGTGCTGGCGTGCAACGCCATCACGGTGATCCTTATGCAGTACCAGATCGGCCGCTTCCTCAAGCGTGAACAACTGCGCTACTGGATCGTGCTTGGCACCTCGCTGTTTATTGCCGGGTTGATCGGCTTCAGCATGGCAGACGGCCTGGTGTCGTGGTGTGTCGCGATGTTTGTGTTCACCCTCGGGGAGATGATCATCTACCCGTCCGAGTTCCTGTTTATCGACACCATCGCCCCGGACGCCCTGCGCGGCAGTTATTACGGCGCACAAAACCTGGCGGCATTTGGCGGGGCGCTGAGCCCGGTGATCTGCGGCTACCTGCTGATCAACGCATCCCCCGCCTCTATGTTCTATGTACTCAGCGGGCTGACGGCGGTGGGTGGCACCTTGTGTTTCCTGAGTGGCCGGCGTGTGGTGGTCCGTGCGTAATTTCTACTGATATTTGCTCGATATCCCGCTATTAATAGCGAAACCTCTCACGGACCCGAGCCCCATGAAATTCGACACGGCCTACAGCCTGAGTCTCGACGACAAGCTGTCGATCTATGACGTGCGCGACCTGAATTTCGACGAAACCGCCGCCTTCGATTCCGACAAGGACAGTTTCCTGTGCCCCAACGACGAATGCCGGGCGGCGTTTGCGGCGGGCAATGTGTTGGGCACGTTCAATGCAAAAAACGTCAATTACCTGCGTACGCCCCACTTCAAGAACATCCCCAGCACCCGGCATATCGAGGGTTGCCGTTACGCCAGTCGCCCTGCCGGAAAAGGCGAATCTGAGGATGGGCCGGAGGAAAACTTTCCGTCGGAATTTGTCCTGACGCGGCGCCAGTACGAACGCAAAACGCCGGTCATCGGTGCTGAGGGTGGCACCGCACAAGAGCCGCCGAAAACGCCGGCAACCCGCAACGCCTTGTCTCACAGCTCAAGCGACACCACCCCGGACAAGACCAGCGTCTTTGCCCACCCGGTGGAATGCTACGTGTCCAATATCGGCGACAAGGACAAGCTCAAAAGCATGCCCTTGAAGATCGGCGAGCACACCGCGACCTACTGGACGTTTTTCAAGAAGATCGAATACCTGCAGGACAACAAAGGCCTGATCTACTGGGGCAAGATCAAGGAGATCAAGGACTACACCAGCAGCTTTCGCATCGACTTCGAAAAGAAAGCCTGGCTCGACAAGAAGCCCTATTCCATCAACGTTTACCTGAGCAAAAAACTGATCGAGAACTACCGCAAGCGCAAGGCGTTCCTGGAGCAGATCAAGGCCGCGGTGGACAGTGATCGAGCGCTGTATTGCTTCTTCTACGGGGTAACGCCGGAGCTGAAACAGGTGCCAAGCAAGAAAAACCCCGAGCAGACGTTCGGGGTATTCAGTGCCAATATCGAGAACCTGGATCACCTGATTATTCGCGAGGCGCCGGGGTTGGGAGAACGGTAATGCGATTCCAGGTCAGGCCCTTCGGCTGAATAAACGGTACTTTTCACGTGCAAGTGCGGCGCCCGCAGGGTCCAAGCCGCCTACCGTGACCAACCAGTGAATCAGCATTTCCTCATCCGGTAAATGAAGCCCCTTCACATCTTTCAAGCTTCGAGGCGTATGGTTGATTCGAGCGTCGTAATGCAGAGCGCTCCAAGGCATTGCAACAAGATCCACGCCTTCTGCGTCCATCTCAAAACTCCGCAATATTTCGTTGATTTGAGTCTGCGCACTCCGATCACCCCGCTGCTGTAGAGAGTACGACTCGACCAAACTGACGAATTGCTGCTCAGGCACAGACGGATCAACCAAATCCAAAACATCAGACTTCAAGGCGAGATCCAAAACACCACTCATCCACCGATTAATAAAGGTGCGCACGAAGCCATCGGCGTCGGCTTTTTTCATATCAAAAAACAGCATGCAATAGCGGGTTTTCAGATGTATCGCCAACAGCACATGTTTACGTTGCACCGTCGCGGCATGGACCAGCCACTGATGAGGGTCGGCGTACAGGTCATCGCCCTGGCGCTCTTGTGTCGGCAGTTTTTGAACCGGGGTAATTTTTTTGCCTTTGTGAACCCGGCTAAAAAAATTACCAGCCGCCTGCGTACAATTAAAACTAAGCATCAAGATATTTCCTGAATATTCTGACTGAAGTCTAAGACAAGACTCAGTCGCCTTGTACGTGTGCAGCAACCCACTCGATTTCGTAACGCTGCCTGACCGCGTAGCCGATAGCGCTCAATGTCTCTTCGCTTAATACCGACAACTCTGAATCACTCAACAAATCATGCCTGATCATTTGCGCAAGGCTCTCGCGGGCTTTCGAACGACTGTAGAGATCAAACATTCGGACGACATCGTTATCGCGATCCCTGGTGAGGCTATACAGCGTCCTGTACCGAGCCTCGGCAGAAAGCGTTTCGCGCTCGCTGATGGTCTTTGCATCAGCCAGTACGCCTAGGTAAAAGCGTTCAAGCGCCAATGCCCTGAGGACCTTGAACTTCTGCCAATCGCTTTCGGAAATGGACATGACATCCCCCGGTCACTTTCTTTTGAATAGAGAAGTAACCCTAGCCTGCGGCTAAAAGAACGCAAAATCCACTTGCGTCAGACCAGCATGCTCACCATCACCACGCCCAACAACCCGATATACACCCGCGCATGCAGTGCATCCGGGATACGACCAATCCACGGCGTGGCCAGGCGAATGCCCAGCAGCGAACCCAGGGTGAGGATGGCAAACGCCAGCAAATCGACATAGCCGACAAACCACGCGCCCAATTGCACCTTGGCGAATCCCGCCATGAGCATGTAGGTGAATGTACCGGCCAGCGCCACCGGCACGCTCAGCGGATTAGCCATGGACGTGGACTGGGACATGCTCAAGCCACAACGGCGTAACAGCGGCACGGTCATCACGCTGCCGCCCACCCCCAGGAAGGTCGCGATCAGGCCAATGGCGATGCCGCCGCCCGTCACTTCCATGCCGCTCAGGCGTCGTGGCTGGAGCCTGTCGTCCTGGCTGAGAAAGCCCCTGCGCAACAGACAATCGACGATGGTGACGGCCAGGTAGGCGATAAAGGCGTACCGCATGAAATCGCCGCTGGCGAACATTGCAGCCCCTGCCCCCAGCACGGCGCCGACCCCGATGTACCCGCCCAACGGCCACAGGTAGTGGCGAATCAGATTACCTTTGCGCTGGTGTTTTCCGGTAGCAAGCAGCGCGTTGACGATCATCACGCAGGTCGAGGTGGCGACCGCGATATGCATCGCTGATCCACTCACGCCCGCGTCGTGGCTGAGCTTGAGCATGCCGTACAGCAACGGCACCACCACGAACCCGCCACCGAAGCCGAACAGCACAGCGGTCACGCCGGTCATGCAGCCGAACAGTGCCAGTAATAGATAGAACATCGAGAATCGCCTTCAGTATCAGGGAGAGCTGTCGACGATAGAGATTCAAGGCTTGGCCCGCTTGCGCATGTCGGCCAATAATGTGCGAGATATTGCCACTTCCGGGATCAGCTCCATGCGCAACGTTTCCATCGCTCAGCTCGACCTGACCCCGCGAACGGTCGTGGCAATCGGCACCGACTATCCCCACGGCTATCTGCTCAAGCGCCACAGCCATCGGCGCGGCCAGTTGTTGTATGGCGCCACCGGGGTGATGCAAGTCAGCACCCAGCAAGGCAACTGGGTTGTGCCGCCCCAGCGCGCGGTGTGGATTCCCGCCCAAGTGCCCCATGAAGTGCTGATGCTCGGCGTGTCGACGCGCAGCCTGTATATCGAACCGCACGCCGTCACCGACTTGGGCACCGACTGCCACGTCATCAACGTTTCCCCCCTGATGCGCCAGCTGCTGATGGAGGCGGTGGAGCTGCCGCTGGAATACGACGAGGCCGGGCGCGACGGTGCGCTGGTCAGCCTGCTGTTGCATGAACTGGCACGCGCCACGCACTTGCCCCTGCATATCCCGCTGCCGGAGGACCCTCGCCTGCTTGCTCTGTGCCTGGCGTTTCTGCAGCGGCCGGACGTGCACCAGTCACCGGTTCAATGGGCGCAACAATCGCACCTGAGCCTGCGCACCTTCAGCCGGCATTTCCGCCAACAAACCGGCCTGAGCTTCGTGCAGTGGCGCCAGCGGGCCTGTGTTGTGCAGGCCTTGGCGCGGTTGGCCAGCGGTGCAAGCGTCACCCTGATCGCCCTGGACCTGGGCTATGAAAACCCGGCGGCATTTTCCAGCATGTTCCGCCGGGTGCTTGGGCAGTCACCGAGCACCTACCTGGAAGGGGCGAAATAGAGCGGCGGCAGCGCTATCGGAAAATCCAGTTGATGAGCGGTCAAAACAACTGTACAAAAACACAGTATAGTTTGCCCTCCCCCCGTCGAACCTGGAGAAAGTCCATGTCCTCTCTGGCAATGAGCAGCACCGTAGAACAGCAGATCGTCCTTCATCAATTCACCCCACGGCACAGCGTCCAGGCCCGCCTGATGCTGGGCTGGAGCCGGGAAGACCTGGCCCGGGAAGCGGATGTGGAAGTGGACGCCCTTCAACGTTTTGAAAGCCATGGCGATGTGGACGATGAAGTCCGCCTGAGTGTGGCGTTTCGCCTGGAGGCTGAAGGGTTGGTGTTTTTCCCGGGCTTTGCGCCGGGCTGGGGGATGAATGTGCGGGGCCGCGCCAGCACTCCGGCACAACCGGCCGCCAAAGGGATCATCTCAAGGTTTCTGGATTCAACAGCGGCGTCCATTGACCCAACAACACCTCAGCCCAATGGTGCGTAGCGCGCAAGGCCATCAACTCACGCCTGCAACTGCAACGCCCGACGGATCATTTGTGGCGGTTGGCCAAACGCTCGCAGGAAGGCTCGACGCATGCGCTCCGGGTCACCGAAGCCCGTCTCCCGGGCGACGACGTCGATGGAGTGGCTGCCGGATTCGAGCATCAAGCGCGCGGCTTCAATGCGCAGGTGTTCTACCGCCTTGGCCGGCGATTGCCCGGTTTCGGCGCGGAACAGTCGGCTGAACTGACGCGGGCTGAGGTGTGCCGCTTGCGCCAGTTGTTCTACCGAGAGGTCCTCGTGCAAGTGCCCTTTGGCCCACGCCAGGGCGGTTTGTACGCGGTCGGACTTTGGGTCCAGTTCCAGCAACGCCGAGAACTGCGACTGGCCACCGGCACGGCGATGGTAAACCACCAGTTTTTTCGCCACGTCGCGGGCCACTTCCACGCCCAAATCGTGCTCGACCAGGGCCAAGGCCAGGTCGATGCAGGCGGTCATCCCGGCAGAGGTCCAGAGCGGGCCATCGACGGTGAAGATCCGGTCTTCCTCCAGCTTCACGTTGGGGTAGCGCTGGCGAAACGTCATGGCGTGGTACCAGTGGGTGGTTGCCTTGCGCCCTTCCAACAGGCCGGCCGCTGCCAGGTGGAACGAACCGGTGCAGGCCGATGTAACCCGGCGCGACGCCGTCAATGATGCTTGCAGGTACTCCACCATGCCAGGAGTGGGCTCAAGTAGTTCGTTGTCCCCCAGCACCAGGATCGTGTCGTAGACCTGCTGCCCGAACGCCAGGCTATCAATGGCAAAGCCCATGGAGCTTTTTATCGGCCCGCCATGCTCCGACAACAAGTCCACGCGGTAGAACGGTCGCCCCACCACGAAGTTGGCAAATTCGAACACGCTGCTGGTGGACAGGCTGAGCACCTGGAAACCGGGAAACAGCACGATACCGACGGACACCATGGCCAAACCTCATGTCTCTAAAGGAGGGATATATGACATTGCGGCCACCACATTACACCCATAATCTTGGTTCCAACAAGGCCGATCCCCTCCCCGGCCCATTTGGAGCAACTGCCATGTCGCAACATAAAGGTTATGCCCTGATTACCGGTGCTTCGTCAGGAATTGGCGCGGTGTATGCCGACCGCCTGGCCCGTGCCGGCTACGACCTGATTCTTGTGGCCCGCAACCAGCAACGCCTGGAGCAGTTGGCAACACGCTTGAAGGCCAGCACCCAGCGTGACGTTGAAGTGATAGCGGCCGATCTCAATCTGCCGGCCGACTTGGCGCGTATTGCCCAGCTCGCGCAGGACGACAGCCGTATCAGCCTGCTGGTGAATAACGCCGGTGTGGGCGCCACAGCTTCGCTGCTGGAGTCGGATGCCGACAAAATGGACGCGATGATTCTGCTGAACGTACTGGCGCTGACCCGCCTGGCCAAAGCCGCGGCAACCAACTTTGTCGCCCAAGGGCGTGGCACGATCATCAACATCGGCTCGATTGTCGCTCTCGCTCCCAAAGTGCTGAACGGCGTGTATGGCGGTACCAAAGCGTTCGTGCAGGCGTTCAGCGAATCGCTGCAGCATGAGCTGAGTGACAAGGGCGTAGTGGTCCAGGTGGTGCTGCCAGGCGCTACCGCCACGGAGTTCTGGGACATCGCCGGCCTGCCTGTGAACAACCTGCCGGAAGCCATGGTGATGACCACCGAAAACCTGGTGGACGCCGCCCTGGCAGGCCTCGCCCAAGGCGAAGCCGTGACGATTCCGTCCCTGCCGGACAGCGCCGATTGGGACACCTACGAAAGCGCACGGCTGGCCCTGGGCCCGAACCTGTCGCACCGTGAACCCGCCGCTCGTTATGGGTTGAAGTAATCCGGACTAGCGCAGGCCGGGTGTAAACGCAGGCTTCCTGATTGCATGGGAGGCCTGCTCATACCCGTAGGCGACCGACAGCAACGTGGCTTCGCTCAAATTTGCCCCATAAAAGTGAACGGCCGTTGGCATCCCTTCATCATCCATTCCCGATGGCATCGAGATACCGGGATAACCGGCCACTGCCGAGTAGTAGTAACTGTACGAGTGAAAATTGGACACTATTGCGTCAAGCTTATGCTCGGCCAGCGGCTTATCGATGGTGTTTTTGAAAATCGGGCCGATGGCAGCCCATAACTCATTGCGCGCCTCATCACTGATATCCATCCCGTTGATCATGGTGAGCATCTGTTGATCCGGCACACCCGGACCGCTGTTGCGCTCGTTGAATTCAATCAGCTCAGCCAGCGACTTCACCGGCAAGCCTGCCCGTCCGGCCAGGTAGGCTTCAAGCTGGTGTTTAACGTCCGATAACAACGCGTCGTTATATTGTTCATGGGTTTCGTACGGGACGCCCTCACCCAGTTGACCCACGGGTACCAATGTCGCGCCCTTGCCTCGCAGCAACGTAATGGCATCCTCGAAGTGCTGCCTGTCGGCTTTTTTCGCCGGGTCGTTGGCATCTTCTGCAGATAACTCAGGCAACGGCGTATAGCCGATGCGCTTGCCCACCAAGGCGTCAGGCTTGATTCCCTGGGTGTAGCGGTTGGTATCCGTCATCGCATCCAGTGCTTGCGCCGCATCACGCACGTTACGGGTGAAGGTGCCCACCGTGTCCTGGCGGGAACTGGTCATCACCCCTTCAGTGCTCACTAACCCTTCGGTCGGTTTGAAACCAATAACACCGTTGTAAGCCGCCGGCGTAATGATTGAACCATTGGTTTCGACCCCCAATGCCAAGGGCACAATCCCTTGAGCAACGGCTACCGCAGAGCCCGTACTCGAGCCCGCCGCCTGGCCATCCAGCCGATGCGGGTTGAGGGTCAAGCCGCCCCTGGAGCTCCAGCCATCAACCGGCGCCTCAGAGCGAAAATTGGACAATTCGCTCATGTTAGTTTTTCCAATAATCACAACGCCAGCCTTCAGCAGGTTGTCCACCACCTTGGCGTTCCTTGAAGCGGGCCTGCCCACCAGCGCCATGGAGCCACCGCTGGTCTGCATCTTGTCGCCGGTTTCGAACACATCCTTGAGCGCTATCGGAACGCCATGCAAAGGCCCGCGCACTTTGCCTTCGGCCCGTTCCAGATCCAGCGCACGGGCGTTCACACGAGCGTCAGGATTGATTTCAATGAACGCATTGCCGCCCTGCAAGCCCTTGTCCATGTTGGCGATCAGCTTCAGCGAATCCCTCACCACCGAATCGGAACTGGCCCCATTGGGCCGGGTCATGGCCGCCGCCAAATCGTCGGCACTCCTGTAGGCCTGTGGCGGGTTCACCACTGCATCGAAAAGCCCCGCTGCCCATCCCGCGCCCAAACCTGGTCCAATCATAAATACTCCCCGCCTGCCTGAATGTTGGGAATACCGTTCGATATCCCTGCCTCAGTCTAAGAAGCGAAATACTCGATGACTCGGGGGCAACTCTTACCGCGGCGTACGATCACTCTCCCCATGGCGTAGGCCCTTAAAGCCGCCCTAGAACCTGCTGACAACCTCGCACCAACGCCGCCAGACGATCTCTGGACCAGTGCGCACCATAGAACCAGACGACCCTCGACACCCCGTCGACGTCGGTGCCCGCGGGCACGCTGAAGCGTGGGTTATCGGCAGTCGCTGCTTTGTGGAAAGCAACACCTTGCGCATCCGCCACCACCCCATCCAGGCGGTTTTCCGTGACCCGGTCGTTAATCTCATTGCCGGGGTCCAGGGTGAAGTGACGTGTGTCATCGGTCACCCGCGCCGTCACAGGCACCAATTGCGCACCGGCTGCACGCAGTACGTCCAGTACCCGGGCAAAGTGCGGGCTGTGTTTGGCGGGTTTGCGCACATCACCGGTAACGTACTCGCTGGCAAAACCAATACGGCTGCCAGCCAGGGGCGGTGTGTTGATCAGATGACCCGGATCAGCGACGGGTGGAATCTCCACCATCACCCGCCCCTCGGGGTCGACACCGCTGAGGGCAATCAGTGATAACGCGGGATCGCGCACGCTGTGCATCATGGGGCCAGGGAGGTCGAGCCTGGGGCCGTAACCGCCCGTGGAGCCAAACTCCAGGCCGCCCTGGTGAGTGGCCGAATTGACGATCGTACCGGCCGCATGACTGCCAAACACAACACCCTGGCTGGCAGTGGGGGCGCAAGGCTGGGGAGTACAACTGTCCCCCGATCCTGAAGGCTTGAACAGGCAGCGCACGCCCGGCCCCGTGACCTTCCTACTCTTATCGTCCATACACTCCCACGCCCCGGAATAAAGTTTCGAGGCGTGATTGCATCCCTTCAGCGAGGTGGATGTCTGTCGGAAATGGCTGGTTTTGGCTCGTTCAAAAGCCCTGAAAGCGCGATCAGACGGTGATTATCCGCTGACGTGCGCTTCACTGCCCTGATGCTCGACGTCCAGCCACCAGGCCTGCCCGCGCTCCGGCTGGTTGAGCATGAACGCCTGCCCCATCGCCGGTGTGGTGATCGACACGTTACGCTCCCATGCCAGCGCCATGATGCGGTCGAAGGGTTCGTGCCATGCATGAAACGCCAGGTCGAACGTGCCGTTATGGATCGGCAGCAGCCAGCGGCCCTTCAAGTCGATGTGCGCCTGCAGGGTTTCTTCCGGTTGCATGTGCACGTGGGGCCAGTCGACGTTGTAGGCACCCGTCTCCATCAGGGTCAGGTCAAACGGGCCGTACTGCTCGCCGATACGCTTGAAGCCCTCGAAATAGCCGGTATCACCGCTGAAGAAAATTCGCCGTGAGCCGTCGATCATCACCCACGAACACCACAGCGTCTGGTTGCCATCGAACAGGCCGCGCCCGGAAAAGTGCTGGGCAGGCGTGGACACAAAACGAATCCCGTCCACTTCAGTGCCCTGCCACCAATCCAGCTGCCGCACCTTGCTGGCATCCACGCCCCACTTGACCAGCGTATCGCCCACACCCAGCGGCGCGAGGAAATAGCGGGTCTTGTCCGCCAGTTGCACCACCGCCTTGTGGTCCAGATGGTCGTAGTGGTTGTGGGAAAGAATCACCGCCTCGATCGGCGGCAGGTCCTCAAGGCTGATCGGCGGCTGATGGAAACGCTTGGGGCCCGCCCAACTGAACGGCGAAGCACGCTCGGCGAACACCGGGTCGGTCAGCCAGAACTTGCCGCGCATTTTCAGCAGCACGGTGGAATGGCCGAGGCGGAAAACGCTATGGTCCGGGGCGGCAAACAGTTGCTCGCGAGTCAGCGGCTGCACCGGGATCTCACCCACCGGGCGCGTGCTACGGGGCTTCTGGAAGAGCATCTTCCACATGATGCCCAGGGTCTTGCCCAAGCCGCCATGCTGGATGGGCTTCTGATTGGTGAAGTGACCTTGATGCTGTTCGGAAGACTTGGGCGCTGTAGAAGAACTGTCGAGACGGGTTGAGATCGTGGCCATTACCGAGGAACTCCTGCAGACTGCTCTAAAAATTACACTGCACAGTGTAGTTTCTAGATTGCAACAAAACCGGGAGCAAGTAAACTACCGAGTGTAAGTTTCCCTTCAGAGCCGAACTCCCACCATGACTGTACCCCTGCGCCTCACCGACCGTAAACGCGAAGCCATCGTGGCAGCCGCCATTGCCGAGTTTCGTGACAACGGGTTCGAGGTCACCAGCATGGACAAGATTGCCGCCACGGCGGGGGTTTCCAAGCGCACGGTGTACAACCACTTCCCGAGCAAGGAAGAGCTGTTCGCCGAGATCCTGCATCAACTGTGGGCCAGCAGTGTTGCGCAACTGGACGTCAGCTACGCCAGCGACCGCCCGCTGCGAGAGCAACTGCGCGGGTTGCTGCAGGCCAAGATGACGATGATGTCGGACGCCAACTTCCTCGACCTGGCCCGGGTCGCGATTGCCGCCACCATCCACTCGCCGGAACGTGCCCAGGACATGGTCAACCGCCTGAGCAAGCGTGAAGAAGGCTTCACCCAATGGGTGCGCGCCGCCCAGGAAGACGGCCGGCTGAGCTGCACCGACCCATGCTTCGCCGCCCACCAGGTGCAAAGCCTGCTCAAGGCCTTTGCCTTCTGGCCACAGATCACCCTCGGCCAGCCGACCCTGGACGCCGACGCCCAAGCGAACGTCATCGAGTCGGCCATCGACCTGTTCCTCGCAGGCTATGAGGTCGTGCCGCAGCACTGACCTGTTGCAGGAACGACATCCAAGGTCGTTTTTATCTGATTCGCCGCGTGTCCTTTGCAAATGGCCTGGAAGGACACTGATTATTCCCACGCGAATAACTGACAATATTCACACGTATTATCCGACCAGTGGTTTTCCCGATCACGTGTGCCGTCGTACCTGCAAAAAAAGAATCGACCCAGGAATCTATGGAAAACCAACGAGGCAAAGGGCTGTCATTTGCCAGACGTATCTACAGGCCAAGGATCATCGGCTTGGGCATCGGCTGCATCAGCGTCATCGCCGCGCTCTACCCACTGCCAATGCCAGGCTGGGTCTGGGCGTTGCTGCTGTTCAATGGTTTTGGCTGGGCGCACCTGGCCTATCAACTTTCGACCCGCTCCGATTTCCCCTACAAGGCGGAACGGCGAAACCTGCTCTACGACTCGCTGCTCGGCGGGTTCTGGGCGGCAACTACACAGTTCACGCCACTGACGGCCGTGACCATCCTGTCGATGATGACCATGAACAACGTCGCCGCCGGCGGCAAACGCCTGTTCCTCCACGGCATCGTGGCGCAACTGGCAGGTATCGGCGTGTCCTGGCTGCTGTTTGGCATCCACTTCAATCCCGACGTCAGCCTGGTCCAGGTCTACGCCTGCCTGCCGATGCTGACCCTGTATCCCATGGCGCTGGGCATGGTCTGCTACCGCCTGGCGATCAAATTGTCGGAACACAAACGCGCCCTGAGCGCCTTGAGCCGCACCGACAGCCTCACCGGCCTGCTCAACCACGGTTCGTGGAAAGACCTGCTGCACCTGAAGTTTCACAAGTGCCAGCAACAACATGGGAACGCCACCATCGCACTGATCGACATCGACCATTTCAAGCAGATCAACGACAGCTATGGGCACATCATCGGTGACCAGGTTCTGCGCCAACTAAGCCTGGAACTTCGACGCAACCTGCGGGCAAACGACCTGGCCGGGCGATACGGCGGCGACGAGTTCTGTGTGATTCTTCCTGACATGCCCATGGAACAGGCCGCGCAAGTCATGGAACGCATGCGCGAGGTGTTCAGCAATTACCGCAACCCGGAAATCCCCGAGCTGCGGGTCAGCCTGAGCATTGGCCTGGCGTCTTTCCAGAGCACCTTCACCGACGCGGCCATGTGGCTCAACGCAGCGGACCGCGCGCTGTACGCGGCCAAGGACACCGGCCGTAACCGAGTCAATATCAGCGACTACGTGGTCGCCCATTCCGCCTGAATCCCGCCCTCTGCATCTCGTCTGAATTAAACGCGCCCGTCGCCGACCGATAGCATAATGCCGCCATTGGTCGACTGGCATAGAACTTCTTGCCGGCCATACGACTCAGAACCCGCTGTTCCACCCCGCTGTCAGCACAAGGAAGCTGGCAATGAGCACGTTTGCCGTAGGGCCAGGCCTTACGGTGGCAGGCGCCCCCATGGATACCCCTGACGCTTGCTTCCCCCGAGCACACGACCATGCTATTCAACGCCCATAAAAAAACCATCAGTACCCTGCAAGCCACCCTTGCCCAGCAAGCCAGCCTTCTCGACGCCATCGACCGCTCCATGGCGGTGATTGAATTTGATCTGCAAGGCACAGTCCTGCGGGCCAACGAGAATTTCCTCAAGGCCATGGGCTACACCGCCGACCAAGTCGTGGGCCAGTCCCACCGCCTGTTCTGCACCCCGGTCTTTGCCCGCAGCGCCGAGTACGGCCAGCTATGGACGCAACTGCGCAACGGCCAATTCCAATCCGGCACGTTTGAGCGCGTGACCAGCGACGGCCAGCCGATCTGGCTGGAGGCCAGCTACAACCCGGTGCGCGACGAGTCCGGCAGCGTGGTGAAAGTGGTGAAGTACGCCATGGACGTCACCCCGAAAATGCAGGCCGAGAGTGAAGCCAACGCCAAGTTGCAGGCCATCGACCGCGCCATGGCGGTGATCGAGTTCAACCTCGACGGCACCATCATCAGCGCCAACCAGAATTTCCTGCAGCGCATGGGCTACAACCTGGCGCAGGTGCAGGGCAAGCATCACCGCATGTTCTGCACACCGGAGCTGGCCAACAGCAGCGCCTACAGCGATTTCTGGCGACGGCTGAACCAGGGTGAGCTGTTCAACGGCCAGTTCGAACGCATCGACAAAAACGGCCAGGTGGTGTGGCTGGAAGCCAACTACAACCCGGTATACGACGCCAGCGGGCGCCTGTGCAAGGTGGTGAAATACGCCTCCGACGTCACGGCCATGGTGGAGAAACACGCGGCCGACGCGCAAAGCGCCACCCAGGCTTATCACATCTCGCTGCAAACCCGGGACATCGCCGAAAAAGGCGCCGAGGTGATCCAGCAGACCGCCACCGGCATGCGTGAGATTGCCGCCAATATCGACGGTTCTTCCGCGCTGATCGCCAAGCTGGGCGAGCGTTCGCAGCAGATCACCGCCATCGTCAACACCATTCGCGGGATTGCCGACCAGACCAACCTGCTGGCATTGAACGCTGCCATCGAAGCCGCACGCGCCGGCGAACAAGGGCGTGGCTTTGCGGTGGTGGCCGATGAAGTGCGGCAATTGGCGGCGCGCACCAGCGGTTCAACGGCCGAGATTTCGTCGATGATCGAGATGATCCAGACCGAAACCCGCCAGGCCATCGACAGCATGGACGGTACCCGCGACCGCGCCGCCCAGGGCGTGGACCTCGCCAACCAGGCCGGCACCGTGATCCTGCAGATTCGCGAAGGCGCCAGCGAGGCGGTGCAGGCTGTGAGTGCGTTTGCCAATGAACGGGGCAACAGGTAAGCGACAGGCTTCTTCATGTGCCAGGCCGAGGGCTCGGTCTATAGTGGTGGCTTGTCTTACGCCACGGATTCGAGCCCGCCATGACCCCGGATAAACCTGAAGCCAACGTTGACCACCTGCGCTTTCATCGTAAACACGCCCATCTCGCGCCGACCTTTGGCAACGACACCTTTGCGTTGAAAGCCGAAGCCTTCGCGCGCTTCTTTGGCACCCCGACGTTCCTGGGGGCGCAGACGGCAATCGTGATTCTGTGGGTCGTGCTCAACATGACCGGCATCACGCACTTTGACGTCTACCCGTTCATCCTCTTGAACCTGGCGTTCAGCCTGCAATCGGCCTACGCCGCGCCGTTGATTTTGCTCGCCCAGACCCGCCAGGCCGCACGGGACAAGGCCCAATCCGACGCCGACGCCCAGCACCGCGAAGCCCTGGCCGTGGCCAACACCGAACGCCAGGCCCAGGCGGCGCAGACCACCAAGCAACTCCTGGAACTGTTGGAGCAGAACACCAAGCTCACCGAGATGACCAAACAACTGACCGAACGCATCGAAGGGCTGACCAGCGAAATGCACGACCAATTCGTGCGCAAGACCTGACCCTCCCAC
>NZ_JACAPM010000012.1:0-89718 GCF_013385695.1 Pseudomonas sp. D8002 | reverse complement strand
CTCCCACAGTTATCTCACCGGCAAGCGCACATGCTGGCCCAACTGATCAAATAACGTCACCACCGAGCGCAAGGCCCGGCAATCGGGGCGCGTCAGCAGCCACAGGGCGGTGTCGTGCCCCACCAGCGGCGGGCTCAACGGTTGCAGGCCCGTGCCCAGCAGGTAATCCGGCAACGCGGCCACGCCGAGTCCCGCGCGCACCAACTCGGTTACCGAAACCATGCTGTTGCAGCGATAGGCCGGCATCACTCCCGGCAAGTGCTGGCGCCGCCAGGTGACGGTGGGGTGATCCGGCAGGAAGTCATCCGGCGCGATCCAGTTCAGGGCCGCCAGTTCCTCCCCCGCATGCTGGCGGGCATAGTCGGCACTGGCGCACACCCGATACGACACCGTGCCCAGGCAACGTCCTACCAGATGCTCGGGCGGTGCCTTGGTCAGGCGCAGGGCGATATCCGCATCGCGGCGGCTGAGGTTGGCAAAGTCATTGGACGTGCTCAGCTCCAGGGTCAACGCCGGGTAGCCCGGCATGAACTGCGCCAGGGCCGGCAGCAACAGTGACTGCAATACCGAGTCCGTGCACGTCAGGCGCACCGTACCGCTGATCACTTCACCGCCCTGCTCCACTCCCACACGTGCTGCCTCCAGCGCCTGTTCGGCACGTTCGGCCTGCTCGGCGAGGGTGGTGGCCAAGGTGGTGGGCAGGTAGCCGGCGCGGCTCTTTTCGAACAGCGTCTGGCCCAGTGCCGTCTCCAGCCGCCGCACCGCGCGAAACACCGTAGACACATCCACCCGCAGCAACGCCGCCGCCCGCGCGAGCGTGCCGCCGCGCACCAGGGCGAGGATCAGGGAAAGGTCTGGGTAGTCGATCTGATAGTGCGCCGCTGCATTGAACATATGTGTTGACGCCAATATTGATTGCGTGAACGCCAATCTATAGTGAGCGCCAGGACTCAACAAGCCACGGATACCCTCGATGAATAAAACCACCCTGCACCTGGCCCTGATCGGCGACTACGATGCACAGGTCACCGCCCACCAGGCCATTCCCCTGGCGTTGCAACAGGCCGGCGCGGCGCTGGGCCTGACGGTGCGGTTCGACTGGCTGGCCACCGACACGATCAAATCCACCGAACAACTGCAGCACTACGACGGCTTCTGGTGCGTCCCCGCCAGCCCTTACCGTGATCTGGACGGCGCCCTGCTGGCCATCCGTTATGCCCGTGAACAGCGGCGCCCTTTCCTCGGCACCTGCGGCGGTTTTCAACACGCGGTGCTGGAATATGCCCGCAACGTGCTGGGCTGGGCCGACGCAGAACACGGCGAACTGGCTCCCGATTCGCCCCGTGCAGTACTCACGCCCCTGACCTGTGCGCTGGTGGAAGCGACCGACACCATCCGCTTGATGGCCTATACCCGCATCGCCGAGGCCTACGCCACCCTGGATATCCATGAAGGCTACCGTTGCCGCTATGGCATCAATCCAGACTTCGAAAGCGCATTGCTGGAAGCCGACCTGATTGCCAGCGGCCATGACTCGGCGGGTGACCTGCGGGCGGTGGAGTTGCTGGGCCATCCGTTTTTTGTCGCCACCCTGTTCCAGCCGGAACGTGCGGCGCTTAAAGACGTCACCCCGCCGCTGGCCATTGCGCTGCTGAAGGCCTGCGCATGATCGCCAAGACACCCAAACCGCCGTACTACGCCGTGGTGTTCAGTTCATTGCGCACTGAAGGTGACAACGGTTACGGACAAGCCGCCGACCGCATGCTGGAACTGGCCCGGCAACAACCCGGTTTTCTCGGCGTGGAATCGGCGCGCGGGGACGACGGGCTGGGTATCACGGTGTCCTACTGGAGCAGCGAAGCTGCGATCCTGGCCTGGAAGCAGCACGCCGAACACACTGAGGTGCGCGAACAGGGCCGCGCCACCTGGTACTCGGCGTGCCATACGCGGGTGTGCAAGGTGGAGCGGTCTTACGCGTTCGAGCGCTGAAACCTCAGCCCGTGTAAAACACTTAATGTGGACAAGGGAGGCTCTGTGGTGAGGGCGCTTGCTGTAGTGAGGGAGCTTGCTGTGGCGAGGGAGCTTGCTCCCGCTGGGCTGCGAAGCGGCCCCAAAATCTTGGGAGCGCTGCGCACTCCAGCGGGAGCAAGCTCCCTCGCCACAGCAAGCTCCCAAGCCACAGCAAGCTCCCAAGCCACAAAAAGCGCTCCAGCCGCAGGGCTATGCGGCACTCAACTGACCAGACTGCGCACCGCACTGATCTGTGGAATCTCCACCCGACGCATGTACACCCGCAGCGGTTCCGTGATGTTGATGCGATCGTCGATGTTCTGGTCCAGCAACAACTGGATCCGCTCGCGGGACAAGGTCATGGCCTGCCCGTCGACCGGCAGCCAGACAAACTCGGCGGTTGGGATAATGCCGTCATCGGCCACGTCCATGCCGAAGGAGTCTTCGCTGAAACGGACGATGTACTGGCCAGTCTTGCGGTTCAGGCCGACAAAACCCTGGAGTTGGTCGGCGGCCTGGCAGATAAGCTCGGAGGTGATGCGCATGGTAAACCTCACTGAAAAGTCCTACTTGGACTGGAAAGATGGTTTACACGCGTGGCAGGAAAATCTGCCCTCTGATGGGGCAATTCAAGGCAAGAGTACTGCATCGCACCGCACAAAAGTGCAGAAAAATGGCCGGTGAACACGTTAATGTCGGTTTGGTGATAGCGCCATTCGCAAGCAATTGTTAAAAAGGAGCCCTTCTCAAAGTTACCTCCACGAAAGGACTTCGCATATGCCTGTCACGTTTACCAAGAGTGCCCTGCTGCTGGCCCTGATGCTGGGCCTTGGCCACGCACAGGCGGCAAGCCCGATCAGCCCTACCGAACTCGCGGCCAACGAAGGCATCCCGCACCCTGCCGTGATTGCCCACCGTGGCGCCTCCTTCGATGCACCGGAATCCACCGCCGCCGCCTACAAGGTCGCGCGCGACCTGGGTGCCGACTACCTGGAAATGGACCTGCAGCGCAGCAAGGACGGCGTGCTATTCGCCCTGCATGACAACAACCTGCAACGCACCACCGACGTCGCCACCAAGTTCCCGGAGCGCAAGGACAGCCCGGCCAACGAGTTCACCTGGGCCGAGCTTAAAACCCTGGACGCCGGCAGCTGGTTCAACGCCGCCTACCCGGACCGTGCCCGCCCGGGCTTCGTCGGCCTGAAAATCCTCAGCCTGGACGAAATCATCAAGATCGCCGAAGGCAACCCGCAGCACAAACCCGGCCTGTACATCGAAACCAAGGAGCCGAAGCAATTCCCGGGCATCGAGGCCGACCTGAAGAACAAACTGCTGGATAAAGGCTGGTTGAGCTCCACCGGCTCCAACCAGGCCCAGAAAAACATCGGCGTCGGCCAGGGCAAGGGCCGCGTGGTGCTGCAAACCTTTGAGAAAGACAGCCTGAAAGAACTGCAAAAAGAGATGCCCAACACCCCGAAAATCCTGCTGTTGTGGGTAGGTGAAGGCAGCATCGAACCGAAATCCAAGGTGCCCTTCGCCGAGTCCGGCGAGCCGAGCAAAGCCGCCTACTACGCCAAGCAGGAGCCGAAGGACGCCGCCGAGTTCGAAAAATGGATCGACGAGGCCAAGAGCCTGGGCGCCATCGGTACCGGCCCTTCGGCACAACTGACCAACCTGGGCGACCAGAGCTACTCCGACCTGGTCAAACCCGAGATGAACCAGTTGACCCACGACAAGGGCTTGCTGGTGCACGTGTACACCGTGGATGAGCCGGTGGACTTCGACAAGGTCATGAAAGCCGGCGTCGATGGCATCTTCACCAACCGCGCTGCCGAACTGCTGAAGTACTACAAGCGCTGGCCATCCTCGAGTGTGGCCGACCTGCTGCAGGACAACGGTTACTGAGTGAGCCCCGAATGGTCAGGTCGCCTGTGGCTGGGGCCTGACTACGGGCTGATCCAGGGCATACCGGGGCGCACCGCGTCCCATGCACACTATGCCCATCAGCTGATGTTCTCCCCGGGCGGGCCGGTCACGGCCAGCCTCGATGGCCGTGCCATCACGGCCCATCGCCTGTTTATCCCGTCCAGAATGCCCCACGCCATCCTCCACTCCCACGGTGAGGTGTTGATGGTGTATGCCGAACCCGGCGCCTTTGACTTCGACTCTTTGCAGGCCGCCCTGGCCGACAGTGAACGGTCCCTGGAAGCACTCGAGCGCACGCTGCGCCAATTGCCGAGACGCGCACTGGAAGATGCCAGGGTGGAGCGCGCGCTGTCGGCGCTGGATCAGCAACTGAGCGGCAAGGTCTCGGCCCAAGCCCTGGCACAGGCGGCGCACGTTTCGTTGAGCCAGCTGAAACGTTTGTTCGCCAACCAACTGGGTTTGCCCGTGCGTCGCCTGGTGTTGTGGCGGCGCTTGCGAGTGGCGCTGGGACTGGCGCTCGGCGGCAGCACCTTGACCGAGGCTGCCCATGGCGCCGGGTTCGCCGATTCGGCGCACTTTTCCCGGACCATGAAGCAACTATTTGGCGTCACGGCCGGGGCGTCGTTGCGCAACCTGCACGTACGAATCCTGGACTAGACCGACGGGAACCGGCGGCTCCTTGCTCAAGCGCACCGTCCTGAACGGGTCGCGCAACTGCGCCACATACTCCCGCGGAAAATCCGGCCGGCTGCCAATCCCCAAGTCGCCCTGCCCCATTCGATAGTCATGTCTGTAAAACGCCGTACCCAAGAGCCAATCCCACAGATTGAAAAACAAGCCGAAATTCACATCCCCAGCCCGGCCATATTTCATGTGATGAAAACGATGCACCGGCGCCCAGGCGAACACCCAGCGCAGCGGCCCCAGGCGCATGTCGACATTGGAATGCTGCAACAGCAACTGCACGGCAATCGCCAGGGCCAGCAGCAGCGCCACCTCCGTGGGAATGCCCAGCAGGATCAACGGCGCCAACCCGGCCGTGGCTTCCAGCATCTGGTGCAACGGATGCTTCATCAAGCCATTGAAGCCATACAGCCGTTGCACGCTGTGGTGCACCGCGTGCAGGCGCCACAAGGCAGCGACTCGGTGGCTGGCGTAATGCATCAGGGTGATGCCCGCATCGGCAATGAAGATCGCCAGCAGCAATTGCGCCCAGAGCGGCCACGCCCGCGGCCATACACCGTCGACGGCCAACAGCGCGGTCAGCACCGGCAAGATCAACAACCCCGCCGCATTGAGGCCCTCATTGACCAACGCGTGAATCAAGTCGCGACGACGATCACCCTGGTTGCGATTCCACTGCGGCTCATAGGGCAACCACCACTCGGCGATAAACGACACCGCCACCGCCAGAACAAATACCAGCCCCAGCCACTGCAGCGCATCCCTCTGCACCAGCCACAGCGCCCACCCGATAAACCCCGCCCAGAACAAGGGCGCATACACCCAGGCCATTAACTGTTTCATCTGTGCCTCCCGTAAGTGAGACGCCAGCATGAAACCCCGCACTCGCCGCCGATTGAACAAACGGCGCAATCTTAAGGGTGAGTTAAGTTGCGCTGGTTAACCTGATCCCACTTAAACAGCTCACCCCAAAGGATCACATCATGAAAAACCTGACCGCTCTGTTCGCTGCTGCCGCCTTGACCCTTACCGCCGGTTTGGCCCAGGCCGATGTTCGCCCGGACCAGATTCCGAGCCTGCTCAAGTCCGGTGCCGTGATGGATTTTGAAAAGCTCAACGCCAAGGCCGTGGCCCAGCACAAAGGCGCCACCATCGTTGACACCGAACTGGAAGACAAAGCCGGCCGCCTGGTCTACGAGACCGAACTGCGTGACACCAGCAACGTGAAGTGGGACGTGAAGCTGGATGCCAAGACCGGCGAAGTCCTGGAAAACAAGCAAGACACTTGAGTTGAACCGCAAAAACGCCGCGCCGCCTTCGGGCCGCGCGGCTTTTTTATGCGCGCTCGTCGCCCAGAAGAGCAATTAGTCTAATTAGCGTGAACGAATTTGTACCTTACGCCGCCAAGCTCGCTAGAATCCCAACCATCAGCCAAGGCACAACGCCAGCAGCATCAGGACCGGAACCGTTCGCCATGGGGCAAAAAGCCGTCGACATTGCCACCATTGGCAGAATCAGCGCCGTCCCGGCGATTCTCCAGGTAGTCAGCGAGATGACCGGCTTGCGTTTTGCGGCCGTGGCCCGGGTCACCGACGATTCCTGGACCGCCTGCGCTGTGCGCGACCAACTGGACTTTGGCCTGCCCGTGGGTGGCGAGCTGGACCTGACCACCACCCTGTGCCACGAAATACGCGACTCCCACGTCTCGATCGTGATCGACAAAGCCAGCGAAGACCCGCTGTATCGCGACCACCACACGCCGCGTATCTACCACTTTGAAAGCTACATCTCGGTGCCGGTGTTCCGCACCGACGGGCGTTTCTTCGGCACCATCTGTGCCCTGGACCCGAACCCGGCGCAACTGCGCAGCAGCACCATCCAGTCGACCATGGAGTCGTTTGCCCGGGTGCTGTCGCTGCAGATCGAAGCCGAAGAAAGCCTCCAGCAGACCGAAGCCGACCTGCAGCAGGAGCGCGAAACCGCCGAACTGCGCGAACAATTCATCGCCGTGCTCGGCCACGACCTGCGCAACCCGCTGTTCGCCATCAACGTCGGCGCCGAACGCCTGCTGCGCAAACACCCGGACCCGGCCACCGACACCCTGGTGCGGCACATGCTGGCCAGCGGTCGCCGCGCCTCGCAACTGGTGGAGGACGTACTGGACTTTGCCCGCGGGCGAATGGGCAGCGGCATCCCGGTCAACATCAGTGAATGCACTGGGCTTGAAGACACTTTGCAGCATGTGGTGGAAGAGGTGCAGCACGTCCATCCAAAGCGGCTGATTCACGCCCGCATCGGCAATCTCAAGGGTGTGAAAGGCGACCGCGAGCGGCTGGCGCAACTGCTCTCCAACCTGGTGGCCAACGCCATCAGCCACGGCAGTCCCGAAGGGCCGGTTGAGGTCAGTGCGCAGGTCAACGCCGGCACGTTTGAGTTAACGGTGAAAAACCTTGGGCTGATCAGTGAGCAAGCCATGCCGCTGCTGTTCCAGCCCTACTCCCGACCGACGGGCGCCTTGCCCCAGGCCGGGCTGGGCCTGGGGTTGTACATCGTCAAACAGATTGCCGACGCCCATGGCGGGCGGCTGGAAGTGTCTTCCAGCGAGCAGGACGGCACGGTGTTCAGCTTCAGTTTGCCCGCGGGCGATTGACGGCCACCTCAAACCGTCACAAAACCGTCAAATCCTGTTGCCATGATGCGCTCAAGTGAACCTGTGAAATTTCCTACAGGCACTTTCCCTGCGAGCCTCCATGAACCACAGCATCGACCACAGCCACCAGGACTCAGACCTGTTTGGCTTGCTCTACGGTTTTCGTTTCCGCCCCGGTGAAAAGGGCGAACAGATTGATTCAGCCACTGCCCTTGCGGCCTTGCAGCAACCCGGTGACCCCGACGAATTCCTCTGGCTGCATTTGAACCTGGCCCACGCCGCCTGTGAGCGCTGGATGCAGGCGCACCTGAACCTGCCGGAAGAATTCTTCGAAGCCTTGCACGAAGGCTCACGCTCCACCCGCATCGAACACGTGGACTCAGCCTTGCTGGCGGTGGTCAACGACGTGGTCTTCAACTTCAGCAGCATGGTGTCTTCAGACATTTCCACCTTATGGGTGTGCGCCCGCAGTCGGCTGCTGATCAGCGCGCGCCTGCAACCGCTGCATTCGGTGGACAAGCTGCGCTCGTCGGTTAAGGCCGGTGAACACTTTCGCTCGCCGCTGGAACTGCTGGTGCATTTGCTGCGGGACCAGGGCGAGGTGCTGACACAGATCGTGCGCAAGACCAGCCTCAGCGTCGACCAGATCGAGGACCAGTTGCTGTCGTCACGCCTGTCCACCAACCGCGCCGAACTGGGTGCCGCGCGCCGGGTGCTGGTGCGCCTGCAACGGTTGCTGGCGCTGGAGCCGGGCTCGTTGCTGCGGCTGCTCAATCGTCCGCCCCAGTGGCTGCAGAAGGAAGACGTGAAAGAGCTGCGCAAATCCACCGAGGAGTTTGCGCTGATCATCAACGACCTGATGGCGTTGGGTGAGCGCATCAAGCTGCTGCAGGAAGAGATCGCCGCCAACCTCAACGAACAGAGCAACCGCACGTTGTTCACCCTGACCGTGGTCACGGTGCTGGCGTTGCCGATCAACATCATTGCCGGTTTTTTTGGCATGAACGTTGGTGGTGTGCCGCTTTCTACAGACCCGGAAGGCTTCTGGATTCTGGTGGCGCTGGTGGCAACGTTTACCCTGATTGCCGGGCGCTGGGCGTTTCGCAAGCGCAAGGATTATTGAATTTGAAATGCGATCAATGTGGGAGCTGGCTTGCCTGCGATAGCGGTGGTGACTGATACACCGCTATCGCAGGCAAGCCAGCTCCCACATTTTATCGGCGGTGTTTTATAGACCGGCGGCAACTTCAATTCCCTAAACACTGATTTGCCGCAGCATCTCTGTAACATTCTGCAACGATCATGACGGATATCCTCCCTCAACACTGGATGTTCCGGCATGGCAACCCCTTCGCTGACCGCCTCCACCGCCTCCGTCACCAACGATCCCAAACCGCGCCTGGACAAAAAACCGGGCCTGGTGACGGTGATCATTTTCTTCGCCGTACTCGCCATGGGCCTGTTGTTCACCGCCTACAGCCTGATGCACGACATGCACGAGCTGGGCACGGTGGTCACCACTTGGACGCCGTTCCTGCTGCTGGGCGTGGCGCTGTTGATCGCCCTGGGCTTCGAGTTCGTCAACGGCTTCCACGACACCGCCAACGCGGTGGCCACGGTGATTTACACCAACTCATTGCCACCGCATTTCGCGGTGGTGTGGTCGGGCTTTTTCAACTTCCTCGGCGTGCTGCTATCCAGCGGCGCGGTGGCGTTCGGCATCATCGCCCTGCTGCCGGTAGAGCTGATTTTGCAGGTCGGCTCCTCGGCCGGCTTTGCGATGATCTTCGCGCTGTTGATCGCCGCGATCCTGTGGAACCTCGGCACCTGGTGGCTGGGGTTGCCGGCGTCGTCGTCCCACACCTTGATCGGCTCGATCATCGGCGTGGGCGTGGCCAACGCACTGATGCATGGCCGCGACGGCACCAGCGGTGTGGACTGGGGCCAGGCGATCAAGATCGGTTATGCGCTGCTGCTGTCGCCGCTGATCGGCTTCGCCTTCGCTGCCCTGCTGTTGCTGGCGCTGCGGGCCTTCGTGAAAAACCGCTCGCTGTACAAAGCGCCAAAAGGCGATACCCCGCCGCCTTGGTGGATTCGCGGCATGCTGATCGCCACCTGCACCGGTGTGTCGTTCGCCCATGGTTCCAACGATGGCCAGAAGGGCATGGGCCTGATCATGTTGATCCTGGTGGGCACCCTGCCGATGGCCTACGCGTTGAACCGCACCATGCCGGCCGGTGAGTCGTTGCAGTTTGCCGCGGTGGCCGAAGTCACCCAGGCCGCCCTGGTAAAAGCGGCGCCGCAACTGGCCCCCGCCGACTCTCGCGGCACCTTGTCGACCTACGTACGCACCAAGGAAGCCACCCCGGAACTGGTGCCCGCCCTGGCGGCCATCACCGGGCATATCGGTGAGGAAGTGAAGAGCTACGGCTCCCTCGCCGCCGTTCCGGCCGAGGCCGTGGGCAACGTGCGTAACGACATGTACCTGACCAGCGAAACCATCCGCCTGATGGACAAGGGCAAGGTCGGCAACTTCGACGCCGACACCCAGAACAAGCTGCAACTGTTCAAGCAACAGATCGACAACGCCACACGGTTTATCCCGCTGTGGGTCAAGATCGCCGTGGCCATCGCCCTCGGGCTCGGCACCATGGTCGGCTGGAAACGTATCGTGGTGACGGTGGGCGAGAAGATCGGCAAGACTCACCTGACCTACGCCCAGGGCGCATCCGCCGAGATGGTGGCAATGCTGACCATCGGCGCGGCAGACATGTATGGCTTGCCGGTGTCCACCACCCATGTGTTGTCGTCGGGTGTGGCCGGGACCATGGTGGCGAACGGCGGTGGCTTGCAGATGAAGACCATCCGCAACTTGCTGATGGCCTGGGTGCTGACCTTGCCGGCGGCGATTCTGTTATCGGGTAGCCTGTACTGGCTATTCACCCAATTGTTCTGACACAACCCGATAAAAATGTGGGAGCGGGCTTGCTCGCGAATGCGGTGGCTCAGTCACAGACTTATTGACTGACACTCCGCTTTCGCGAGCAAGCCCGCTCCCACATTGGGTTCAGTGGTGAGTTCAGGTGCTAAACAACCCGCCCATCAGCTTCAGCCGCTTCTTGTACACCCGCCGCGCCTCCAACGCTTCCTCCAGCGTCACCGCCACAAACCCCGCCCGCTGGTTCGGTTGCATCTGCCCGATCAGATCCAGGTCGGCACTGATCACCGTGCCAATCATCGCGTAGCCCCCGCCCGACACCGCGTCCCGGTGCAGCACGATCGGCTCCAGACCCGCCGGCACCTGGATCGAACCGATGGGGTAGCAACTGTCGACGATGTTCGACGGATCGGACCCGGCGCCAAACGGCTGTTCCCGTGGCTGAAAGCTCAAGGCATTGCCGCCCTTGAAGCGATAGCCGATGCGGTCGGCCTCCGACCCTACCGTCCAGGGCTCGGCAAAAAAGCTGCTCTTGGCGGCGGGCGTCAGGCGCTCGTAATACAGCCCCGGCACCACCCGCAGGGTCACGTCCCCACCCACCGATTGGCGCAACGCCATGGGCAAACTGTTCCCCGCCCGGCCTTTGCCGCTGGCTTCGCCCACGGGCAGTTCATCACCCTCCACCAGCCGCCGCCCGTGAAACCCGCCCAACGCACCCAGGGTGTAAGTGGACCGGCTGCCCAATACCAGCGGCACGTCGATACCACCGGCCACCGCCAGGTAAGTCCGCGCGCCGGCCCTGGGAAATTCAAAGCGCAGCACTTGCCCGGCCCGCACTTCAAACGCGGTGTCCTGATGCACCACTACGCCGTCCAGGCGCGGCGACATCAGCGCCCCGCACAACGCCACCAGGGCATCCTGCTGAAACTCCAGCTCCGGCCCGATCAACGTGCATTCCAGCCCGGCAGCGCCGATGGGGTTGCCCACCAGGTGGTTGGCCGCGCTCAACGCGTATTGGTCCAGGGCGCCGGATGGCGGGATGCCGAGGTGGTAATAACCTTCGCGGCCAAGATCCTGCACGGAGGTGGCGAGGCCGGGTTTGAGTACCTTGATCATGCCAGCGCCTCCTGCAGGGTTTTCGGGTAGCCGATGGGGTCGGCGAGAAAGGCGTCGAGGGAAAACTCCACCGGGCGGATGCGCAGGTCGAAGCGCCCTGCGTCCACTTCTGCCACGGCCAGGTCATAGGCGTCGCGGTCCATGGGTTTGAACTGCACGATGTCGCCGGGGCGGAAGAACACCATGTGCTCTTTCAGGTAAGCCAGTTGCTGTTGCGGGTCGTAGATCGGCGCCGGGGTGACGCCGAACATCTGGTAACCGCCGGCGCCGCGTACCGAATAGATACAGCCAAAGCAGCCGCCGTGGCCGAGGGTCAATTTCGGCGTGTCGGTGCGTGGGCGCAGGTACTTGGGCACCTGCAACTGCCGCTCGCGTTCCACCATCTGGAACATGAACGGCAAGCCCGCCACAAACCCCACCATCGAGACAAACCACGGCGCGCCACTGTGGGCCGCGATAAACGCGTCCACATCCGCCAGGCCGTTGATCCGCGCTGCGTATTCCAGGTCGGTACCGGTCGGGTCCTGATGACGGTCGCGAAAGCGCATCAGGGTTTCATGGGTCCAGGGGTCGTTGTACAGCACCGGGATTTCGATGATACGGGTGTGCAAGGTGCGTTCGGCCACGGCCTGGGCTTCGGCGCTTTGTACCGCGTCGAGCAGCACGTGGGGCGCGATGCGGTCCGGGTCGAAGCGAATCTGGAACGAGGCATTTGCCAGGCAGACGTCCAGCACACCGTCCAGGGCCAGGCGTTCCACCGCACGGGTGACGGCCATGCCCTTGAAGAAAGCCTCCAGGGACATGCTCTCGCTGACCTCGGCAAACAGGTGTTCATCACCGCCAAAGCTGTAGCGGATCGGGGAAGATTCAGCCATGTCTGTTCCTCTTGGAATCATTGTAGAAAGGCAGGCAAAAAATCAATCAGACCCGGTGTCTGGGCACCGGTGTCGGTCAGCGGGGTGTGCGCACTACGATGCCCGCCTGATCCAGCGCTTCACGGGTGGCTTCCACCAGTTCAAGGGCGCCGGGGGTGTCGCTATGCAGGCAGATGGAATCGAATTCGATAAACAGGTCTTCGCCTTCAACCGTGCGCACCAGGCCGGTCTGGCAGGCACGCAGGACACGCGCCGCAACCGTCGCCGGATCCAGCGCCCGCACATTGCGGGTAAACACGATGGAGCCGGTGAGATCGTACTCACGGTCGGCATAAAACTCCCGCACCACCGGCTGGCCGAGTTCCTTGGCAATGCGCCAGATCACCGAGTTGGGCATGCAGTACAGCAACAGCGTGGGTTCCAGGCGTTGCAGGTTTTCCACCAACAGCCGCGCCGCTTCTTCGTCCCGCGCCAGATGCATGTACAACGCGCCGTGGGGCTTGATGTGTTGCAGCGTGAGGCCCTGCACCCGGGCGATTTCCCGCAGGGCGCCGAGTTGATAGAGCATGTCGTCCACCAGCTCCTGGGCCGGGGCGTTGATATGGCGTCGGCCGAAACCTACGAGGTCGCGAAAACCCGGGTGCGCGCCAATCGCCACGCCCAACTGCTTGGCGCGTTCGACGGTACGGCGCATGGTGCCCGGGTCGCCGGCGTGAAAGCCGGTGGCGATGTTGGCCGAGCTGATGTAGGCCATCAGTTCACTGTCGACGCCATCGCCGATGGTCCAGGGGCCGAAGCCTTCGCCCATGTCCGAATTGAAATCCACTGCCTGCATCGGGGTCGCTCCGTTGAAGTTCTTGCAATGGAAATTAGGCTGCGGCTTGACCCCTTGGGAAGATCTATTATCAGATGGCCCATCTTCTGAAAATCAGATACCCGATACTGATCGTTCCCACGCAGAGCGTGGGAGCGAGCGGAGAAACAATGTCCCTGACCCTGCGCCAAATCCGCTACTTCGTCGCCACCGCCGAAATCGGCCAGATCTCCCAGGCGGCGATTCACCTGAACATCTCCCAATCGGCGGTGACCACCGCGATCAAGGAGTTGGAAGCGATGCTCGGCGCGCAGCTATTCGTGCGCTCGGCCCAGGGCATGAGCCTGACCGACGCCGGGCGGCATTTCCTCAACCGGGCGTATGTGATTGTGCGCAGCGTCGACGATGCCCTGAACAGCCCGCTGCCGGACTACCGCGCCAGCGGCGTATTGCGGGTGGCCGCCAGCTACACCGTGCTCGGTTACTTCCTGCCGCACCACTTGCAGCGCATGGAACACTGGCACCCGGACGTGACCATCGAGGTCTTCGAACAGGAACGCCAGGCCATCGAACACGGCCTGCTCAACGGCCAGTTCGACATGGCCGTGGTGCTCACCGCCAACCTCACCCACGCGGATATCGTCTCGGAAATCCTCTTCAACTCCGAACGCCGCCTGTGGCTGCCCAGCCATCACCCGTTGTGCGAACGCCCCGCCGTGAGCCTCGCCGATGTGGCCAGGGAGCCGTACATTTTCCTCACCGTTGACGAAGCCGAACAAAGCGCCATGCGCTACTGGGAACAGGCCGGGCAAACCCCCACGGTGCGGCTGCGCACCAGTTCGGTGGAGGCAGTGCGCAGCATGGTCGCCAACGGCAGCGGCGTGGCGATCTTGTCAGACCTGGTGCATCGCCCGTGGTCACTGGAAGGCAAACGCATCGAAACCGTGAGCGTCACCGACAAGGTCACGCCCATGAGCGTCGGCCTGGCCTGGCACCGCGAGCGCGATTTCACTCCGGCGATGCAGGCGTTTCGGGATTACTTCCATGATGCATTCCTGGCGCCGCAGCAGTTGTCTGCCCGGCGTTGAAAGCAGCCTGCAAGGTGGCGGCCAGCCAATCCATGAACACCCGCACCCGCAGCGGCAAATGCCGTTGGCCGGCGTACAGCAGGGACACGTCCAGTGCCGGCGCCGGATAGTCCGGCAGCACCGCCACCAACTCGCCGCTGGCCAGTTGATCGTGAATGCCCAGGGCGGGCACCTGGGTCAGGCCAAAGCCACCGATGCACGCCGCCCGGTAAGCGTCGGTGCTGTTGACCGTGACGCGCCCGGCCATGGGAATCCGCTGCACCTTGTTGCCTTGTATGTATTCAAACCCTGGGGAGCGTGAGCCCAGCGGGCGTACGTAATGCACCAGTTGATGGTGAGCCAAATCAGCGAGCGTCCTGGGTACGCCGTAACGCTTCAGGTACGCAGCACTGGCGCAGTTGATCATCGGCATGCTGCACAACAAGCGGGCTACCACCGACTGGTCCGGCTGCGCACCGACGCGCAAGACGCAGTCGAAACCTTCCGCCAGCAAATCAACCTGGCGGTCGGTGCTGCTGATTTCCAGCTCGATCAGCGGGTGCAGGTCCATGAACTCGGGCAGGCGCGGCAGGATCAATTCCCGGGCCATGACATTGGGCATGTCCACCCGAATGCGCCCCGCCAGCTGCGCTTCATCCTGGCGAAACAAGCCTTCCAGCTCTTCCATGTGCGACAGCAAATCCTTGCTGCGCTCATACAGCACGCGCCCGTCCTGGGTCGCCTGGACCTTGCGCGTGGTGCGCTGCAACAGGCGCGCGCCCAGCAACTCTTCCAGCGCCTGCACATGCTCGGAAACCGTGGAGCGCGGCAAGCCCAGGCTCTCGCCCGCCTGGGTGAAACTCGACAGTTCGGTGACGCGCACGAAGGTACGCAGCAACTCTAGTTTGTTCATGGGATTGTTCGCCTTATCCGGCCAGTGATTCCGGCATAGCTCTGTTTATCACGTTATGGCCGGACAAATACACTCAGTCCCACGAACCATCACACGCCCCGAGGACTTCACCATGACCCGTAAAATCGCACTCATCACCGGCGCCAGCCGCGGCCTGGGCAAAAGCGCTGCGCTGCACCTGGCGGCACAAGGCGTCGACATTATCGGTACCTATAACAGCGCGGCGGACGAAGCCCAGGCTGTGGTCGCCCAAGTCGAAGCGCTGGGCGGCAAGGCAGCCATGCTGCAACTGGACGTCAGCCAGAGTTCCACCTTCGAGGCGTTCACCGCCCAGGTCGGCTCGGTATTGAAGGACGTGTTCGGCCAGGCGCACTTCAACTTCCTGATCAACAACGCCGGGATCGGCGCCCACGCCAGCTTCGCCGACACCACCGAAGCGCAGTTCGACCAACTGGTGGCGATCCACTTCAAGGGCCCGTTTTTCCTGACCCAGAAACTGCTGCCGCTGATCAGTGACGGTGGCCGCATCATCAATATCTCCAGCGGCCTGGCGCGCTTCAGCCTGCCGGGTTATTCGGCCTACGCCTCGATGAAAGGCGCGGTGGAAGTGCTGACCCGCTACCAGGCCAAGGAACTGGGTGCCCGTGGCATCACCGTCAACACCCTGGCCCCCGGCGCGATTGCCACCGACTTCAGCGGCGGCGTGGTGCGCGACAATCCGGACGTGAACGCGATGGTCGCCAACAACACCGCCCTCGGTCGCGCGGGCTTGCCGGATGACATTGGCGGAGCGATTTCCACCCTGCTGGCCGACGGCAGCAACTGGATCACCGGGCAACGGGTCGAGGCCTCGGGCGGGATGTTTCTGTAACGCGCTCGGATTCTCCGCTAGCATCAATGCTTTCGGATACCTGACAGGCAATCACCCATGAGTTTTGATCCAGGACTGGCCGGCGGCATGGGCGTACTGGCCGCCGTGGTCGACAGCGGCAGTTTCGCCCGCGCCGCCGACAGCCTGGAGATGACGCCTTCGGGGGTCAGCCGGGCCATTTCGCGGCTGGAAAAACGCTTGGGCATCCGCCTGTTCGACCGCACTACCCGCTCGGTGCAATTGACCGACGAAGGTCGGCGTTTCTACCAGGAAATCGCCCCGCTGCTGGCCGGCCTGGAAGAAGCCGCCAGCTCGGCGGCCGACAGCGCCCTGACGGTTCGCGGGCGGTTGCGGGTGAACATCGACCCGTACTTTTCGCGGCTGGTGCTGGGGCCGGTGCTGGGTGAATTCATGAGCCAATACCCGCAGCTGCAGTTGGACCTGCACACGCGGGATCAACTCGGGGACCTGGTGGCGGATGGCTTTGACCTGGCCATCCGTTTTGGCATTCCGCAATCGTCCTCGCTGATCGCCCGCAAGCTGATGGAAGTGCGAGTGCTGACGTTGGCCTCGCCAGCTTATCTCGAGCGGCATGGTCGCCCTTCACACCCCAAGGACCTGGAAGACGGCCAGCACGTGTGCATCGACTTTCGCGACTCCCAGACCGGCCGGCCGTTTGGCTGGGAATTCCACCGACCGGGCGAGCAGGTCAACATCGCCACCAGCGGGCGGCTGGTGGTCAACGATGCAGGGACCTTGTACAGCGTGTGCGAACACGGCCATGCCGTGGCGCAAATGCTCGACCTTGGGCTGGCACCGGCGCTGGAATCCGGCGCGTTGATCGAGTTGTTTCCCGACTGGCCCGACGAGCGCTTCCCGTTGTATGCCTTCTACCCGTCGCGGCACTTGCCAGCGGCCAAGATGCGGGCGTTCCTCGATTTTGTGGCCGCCCTACAACCCCTGTAGGAGCTGGCTTGCCGGCGATGACGTATCCAAAATCGCCATCGCCGGCAAGCCGGGCTCCTACGCGGTGCGCATCCGTTTCTGCATAATCCGCTCCCGCGCGGCGTCATACGCCCAGTGATACACGTAGGTGTATGGCAGGAAAAACAGCAACACGCCGATGTCGAGGATAAACGCCTGCATCAGGCTGATGTTCAGCCACCAGGCAATCAACGGCACACAGATCGCCACCAGCCCGCCTTCAAACATCAACGCATGCAGCACGCGGGTCCACACCCCGCCGGACAGTTGCAGGCGCGCCTTGAGACGGTCGAACAGGCCGTTGAAAATCACGTTCCAGGCCAGTGCCATAAGGCTGATGGCCAAGGTCACGACGCCCATCTCCAGGGCCGGTTTATCCATGATCCACGCCAGCAGCGGTGTACAGATCAACAAGGCCAATCCTTCAAAACCAATGGCCTGCCAAACGCGTTCAGTAATCGACTTGGTGGGTGTCATGACCCGTTCTCCGTGAGTGACGATGGTTGCCATCATTACCCTTTGACTCGATACTTCATAACCAGTAACCATCGATCAAGGCGATAGTCATGGCATCCCACGAAGTGCTTCAGGCGTTTGTGCAGGCGGCGACCCACGGTTCGTTTTCAGCGGCGGCGCGCAAGCTGGGCAAGAGCCAGTCCACCGTCAGCGCGGCGGTGGCCAGCCTGGAGATTGACCTGGATGTGGTGCTGTTTGATCGCAGCAGCCGCAAGCCCACGCTGACCCCGGCCGGGCATGTGCTGCTGCAACGCGCCGAGCAGGTGCTGGAAGCCAGCAGCCGCCTGGAGTTGGCGGCCAGCCAGTTGTCCCAGGGGTTGGAGCCGAAGTTGAGTATCGCGATGTCCGATACGTACCAGTCGGACCGTTTCGAAACCGCCCTCAGCGCCTTCGAGCAGCGCTACCCGGACCTGGAGCTGGAATGCCTGATCGCCGAATGCGAAGACTTGATCGCCCTGGTGCAAAGTGGCCGGGCGCAGATTGCGTTTATCGAGATGCAGGAGGTTTACCCGCCGGACCTCACCAGCACCACCGTGGAAGAGCGCACGGAAATCGCGCTGTTTGTCTCACCCAGACATCCGCTGGCGAACCTTGCGGACATCGACCAGCAAACCCTGGAACAACACCGCGAACTGCGCCTGGCGAGCATCATCAACCCGAATGAAACCCGCGGCCTGGGCCGGGTGTGGTCAGCGCCCAGTTACCTGATGCTGATGGAAATGGCACAGCTGGGTTTTGGCTGGGCACCGCTGCCGCGCTGGCTGGTGGAGCGGTTTGGCGGCGACCACCTGTGTGAAATCAAGGCCCGGGGCTGGCCGCGCTCGGTGGCGGTGGACGCGTTGTGGTCACGCCAGCATCCGCCCGGCCCGGCCGGCAGTTGGTTGCTGGGCAAGATGCTGGAATAACGGCGGAACACACTATTCGCAACAATGAAGATCAAATGTGGGAGCTGGCTTGCCTGCGATAGCGGTGTGTCAGTCACCACCGCTATCGCAGGCAAGCCAGCTCCTACATTGAATTTGCGGTGAATTCAAAGGCGCCGTCAGGCGGCTTCAATCTGCGGCGGGCGGTTGTTCTGGAAATACTCATGCAAGGCCCGCAACGCCGGCAACTCCAGGGCCTGGGCGGCAAAGCACAACCCCACCCGGCGCGTCGGTGCCGGCAGGTGCCAAGGGCGAATCACCACCCCGGCCCGCTCCGCCGCCAGCGACTGCGGCAACATCGCCACGCCGACACCGGCCGCCACCATGTGCAATGCCTGGGTCAACGAACCGGCATGCCCGGCCACCGCCTGGGGCGAGCGGCCGTACAAGGCCATCAGCCGTTGGTGGGAATCATGCTGCGGGCAGGTGATCCAGTCTTCGATCGGCGCCCAGGCCTGCTCCTTGCCGCCCGCCGCCATCGGGTGCGCAATCGGCAGTGCCATCACGTAGGACTCTTCCCAAAGCGGCAGGAATAATTCGTCCTCGCAGCACATTTCCTCTACCGCCAGGCGCCCTTCTCCTTCGCAGCCTTCCTGCAAGGTCAGCAGCAAACCCGGCAGGCCCTGGTGCGCCATGCGCAGGAAGGTTTCTATCTGGCTGTCGGCAATATCGCCTTCCACCCCCAGTTCCAGGGCGATGCGGTTTTCGCGCCCGCGAAACAGTCGGCTCAACGCATCGGCCTCGGCCACCATGCGCCGGGCTTGCGGGTACAGCACCCGCGCCTCGTCACTGACCTCGACCCCACGAGGCTGGCGCAGAAACAGCGCCACGCCCAGTTCTTCTTCCAGTTGCTTGATAGTCACCGACAACGTCGGCTGGCTGATGAACAGGCGCTGGGCGGCGGCGGTGATATTGCGTTCCTCGAATACCGCGAGAAACGCCTTGAGATGACGCACATCCATAGTTAATACCGATGACAGACAGAGGAATAAGGCATTTTTCAGCCAGCCGAGGGCTAAATATACTGCGCTCCACGCTCAGTTATTTGTTTTTCTTATTTCAGGAGTTCCACCATGAGCAAGCCATTGATCATCATTACCGGCGCCAGTTCGGGCATTGGCGAAGCCACCGCGCGCTTGCTGTCGGCTGCCGGCCACCCGCTGTTGCTGCTGGCCCGCCGCATCGACCGGCTGAATGCGCTGGAGTTGCCGAACACCTTGAGCCGCGGTGTCGACATCACCGACCGCGCTGCGCTGGTGGCGGCGGTGAAAGAAGCCGAAGCGCAATTCGGCCCGGCCGATGCACTCATCAACAATGCCGGCGTGATGCTGCTGGGCGCGGTCAGCGAACAGGACCCGGCACAGTGGGAGCAGATGCTCGACGTCAACGTAAAGGGCCTGCTGAACGGCATCCATGCGGTGGCCGGCAGCATGGTCGAGCGCAAGGGTGGCACCATCATCAACGTCAGCTCGGTAGCCGGGCGCAAGACCTTCCCCAACCACGTCGCCTATGTAGGCACCAAGTTCGCCGTGCATGGAATTTCGGAAAACCTGCGGGAAGAAATGTCGCCGCACAATGTGCGTGTGATCACCATTGCGCCGGGCGCGGTGGAAACCGAATTGCTGAGCCACACCACCGACGAAGCCATCAAGACCGGCTACCAGGCGTGGAAACAGGACATGGGCGGCACCGTGCTGAGCGCCGATGATGTGGCTTCGGCGATTGCCTATGCCTACCAGCAGCCGCAGCATGTGTGCATTCGCGAGATCGTGTTGGCGGCGACGCGTCAGCAGCCGTAACTCATTCATCAAGACAACATCGAACAAATGTGGGAGCGGGCTTGCTCGCGAATGCGGTGGATCAGTCACTGAAATGTTGACTGACACACCGCATTCGCGAGCAAGCCCGCTCCCACATTTGGATCTCCGGCGCCTGCACTATTTGAGTTCGGCCAGACGCCGCTCGATAAAGCGCTTTTCGGGCACTTGCTGGGTCAATGCCTGCGCCCGTTCAAACGCTCGCCGCGCGTCCTCCACTCGGCCCAATCGCCGACAAAACTCGCCCCGCGCCGAGTACGCCAGGTGATAGTCCACCAACTCCCCCCGCGCCAGAATGCCGTCCACCAATTGCAAACCGGCCTGCGCTCCATCGCGCATCGCAACGGCCACCGCGCGATTTAGCTCGATCACCGGCGATGGCATCGCTCCAAGCAACACGTCATACAGCCCGACGATCTGCGGCCAATCAGTCTCATCGGCGCTCACGGCTTCAGCGTGTACCGCCGCAATCGCTGCCTGCAGGCTGTAGGGCCCGAAGCGGCGTGTGGTCAGGGATTTCTCCACCAGGGCGCATCCTTCAGCAATCAATGACGCATCCCACAGCGAACGGTCCTGCTCATCCAGCAACACCAACTCACCGCCGGCCGAAGTGCGTGCCGGGCGCCGGGATTGGTGGAGCAACATCAGCGCCAGCAAGCCCATCACTTCCGGCTCCGGCAACAACTCCATCAGCAAGCGGCCCAGGCGAATCGCTTCGCGGGTCAGGTCTTCACGGGTCAGGTCGGCGCCCATTGACGCCGAATAGCCTTCGTTGAACACCAGGTAAATCACCCGCAGCACACTGTCCAGGCGCTCGGGCAACTCCGCCAGGGATGGCACCTGATAGGGGATCTTCGCTTCGCGGATCTTGCCCTTGGCCCGCACGATGCGCTGGGCGATGGTAGTGGGCGTGGCGAGAAACGCCCGGGCGATTTCCTCGGTGGTGAGGTCGCAGATCTCACGCAAGGTCAGCGCCGCCTGGGCATCCGCCGCCAGGGCCGGGTGGCAGCAGGTGAAGATCAGGCGCAAGCGGTCGTCTTCCACGTCTTCAACGCTCCAGTCTGCCGCTTCCAGCGCATCAGCTTGCGCCTGCAACAACGGGGTAAAACGCGCCTGGCGACGTAAACGGTCGATGGCCTTGAAGCGCCCGGTCGAGACCAGCCAGGCCCGGGGGTTATCCGGCACACCGTCCTGCCCCCAGCGCTCGACTGCGACGAAGAACGCCTCGTGCAAGGCTTCTTCAGCCAGGTCGAAATCGCCAAGCAAGCGAATCAGGGTCGCCAGGATGCGCCGCGATTCGCTGCGATAAACCGCTTCAACCCGGGCCTGCACCGTCAATCGCGCAGGCCTTCGGTCACCAGCGTCACCAGCCGGTCGAGGCTCTGTCCCCAGCCCTCGTGAAAGCCCATGGCTTCGTGGGCCTGCTTGGTTTCGGCGCTCCAGTGCATGGCGCGGGCGGTATAGAGGGTTTTGCCGTCGACGTCTTCAAAGGTAACTTCTGCGGTCATGAATGGCTGGCCCGAAGGGATCCAGCCGGGGGTGAAGGCGTCGGTAAACACCAGCCGACTGGGGGCGGTAATCTCCAGGAATACGCCCTGGGTTGGGTATTCGCTGCCGTCCGGCGCGCGCATCAGCGTGCGAAATTGCCCACCCACCCAAAG
The DNA here is from genome assembly GCF_013385695.1 of Pseudomonas sp. D8002. Lineage (NCBI taxonomy): Bacteria > Pseudomonadati > Pseudomonadota > Gammaproteobacteria > Pseudomonadales > Pseudomonadaceae > Pseudomonas > Pseudomonas sp. D8002. The sequence goes on along the minus strand of NZ_JACAPM010000012.1, from coordinate 67,953 downwards.
GTCCATTTCGCACTCGGGAGTGGTCATGCCGTGTGGGCCCCACCACTGCTGCAACAAGGCCGGCTCGGTCCAGGCGCGAAACACGCGGCTGCGAGGGGCATCAATCAAGCGACTGATGGACAGTTCAAATTCGGCGGGTTTGGGTTGAATGCTCATGGGAAACCTCCTGGGTTTTATTGTTGTGATCAGAGATTCAATTCACGCACGGGGCGCACTTCCACACTGCCGACCCGGGCCGCCGGTATGCCGCCGGCCACCTGGATCGCTTCATTCAGGTCCTTGGCTTCGATCAGGTAAAACCCGGCGAGCTGCTCCTTGGTTTCGGCAAACGGTCCGTCGGTGATCGACAACTTGCCATTGCGCATGCGCACGGTGGTGGCGGTGCTCACCGACTCCAGCGGCTCGGCGGCGAGCATGCGCCCGCTGGCCTGCACGGATTGGCCATAGGCGAAACATTCCGGGTCCTTGGGGCTGTCGGGCGAATCGTGCAGCACCTGTTCGTTGCTATAGATCAGGCAGAGGTATTTCATGGGATTCTCCGTTTTCGGACAACTGACTATAGTTCGCGGCGCTCAAGGTTTCAGGTCGAACAGACCGGCGCCGGTTTCCATGTCGAACGGTGCCGACCAATGTTCATGCACCACTTTCCACTCGCCGCCAACGCGCTGGTAGCCGGCGCTGACGCGCATCCAGCAGGTCTTGAGTACGCCGTCGGGCCCGGTGCCGCCACAGTGCGCGAGCCAGTGGGCAAAGGCGCTGTTATCGCCGGCGACGATACGCATCTCATGGAAGTCAAAGACCCCAGGGCCCGGGCAGAACTCCATGCACGCCTTCCAGTGCGCCTGATAGGCGGCCTTGCCCTTGAACTGCAGGGCGCTAACGGCGTCGAACGCGACGATATCGTCGGCGTAAAAGCTGACTATTTTCTCGACATCCTTGGCGGTGACCGCCTGTTTCCATTGTTCGATCAAGCTGCTGATTGCGGTGCTCATGGCGATACTCCTTGCGGGAAAAATCACTGAAGACCCCCTTAGTCGACTGAGCCCCGGGCCAATCGACAGTCCCGCAAAAAATAATTGCGACTACCGCAAACCCGCTAGAATCCGCGCTTCTTTGTAGGATTTCGGATGCTACGCCGATGGAAACCCGCCTCGTCGCCTATCAGACGTTGACTGCCCTGCAACAACAGCAACTCAACGCCCTGGAAGTGCATCCCGAACAACTGGGTTTTTCCGGCGATATCTACTGTGCGCTGAACACCCTGCTGGTCAATCCGAACCCTGGCGTGGCAGGCTTTGCGTTACTCGCCGACGACATTCCCGTGGCCTTCCTGCTGCTCAAACGCCCACCCTGCCTGCCCCATTGGGCGGATGAACACAGCGCCACGCTGCATGCGTTGCAAGTCGATCGCCATCAGCAAGGCCTGGGGTTTGGCAAAGCCTGCCTGCAAGCCCTCCCCGCCGCCGCGCGCCTGGTTTGGCCGCAGATCAAGGCGCTGGAGCTGTCGGTGGACACGGATAATGTGGCGGCGATGGGGCTGTATTTGCAGCAGGGCTGGGTGGACAGCGGGGAGGCGTATAAGGGGCGGATTGGGTATGAGCGCCGGTTGGCGTGGGTGTTTTAAACAATAAGGAGCTGGTGAAGATGCTAACAACCCTGGAACAACTCGAAACCCTCTACGGCCTCCCCCACGAGCGGGCCGTGCGCAAGGAAATCCCGTTTCTCAACGAGGATTACCAGGCCATGGTCCGCGCGTCACCCTTGGTGGTGGTGAGTTCATCCGGCCCGGACGGCATCGACGGTTCGCCCCGTGGCGACGTGCCAGGTTTTGTACGAATTATCGACGAGCGCACGTTGGCGATTCCGGATCGGCCGGGGAATAACCGCCTCGACACCCTGCGCAATCTGGTGGTGGACCCGCGTATAGCGTTGCTGTTCATCATCCCGGGCATTGGCGAGACGTTGCGGGTCAATGGCCGGGCGCAGATTTCCATCGAGCCTGAGTTGCTGGAGAGCTTTGCAGTAAATGGCAAAGCGGCTCGTTCGGTGATTCTGGTGCAGGTGGAGGCGGCATATTTCCATTGCTCCAAAGCCTTTGTGCGCTCCGATTGCTGGAACCCGGAAAAGCATCTGGATCGCTCGGCACTGCCCTCCGCCGGGGCGTTTCACAAGCGCTTGAATGATGGGGCGTTCGACGCCGAAGCCTATGACCGCGAGATGCCGGAGCGGGTCAAGGCCACGCTGTATTGAGAGGCCATTGCAGGAGCGAACGTGCTCGCTCCTGCCGGTGGCGCGGTCAGGCGGATTCGGCGTTGATGGGGATCCAGATTTCCACGGAGCCCGTGCCTTTACCCACATCGAAATCGGCGCTGTAGCGCTCAAAATCAGCCCCGACCACCTTGTACCCGGAGGCCGGCAGCCATTCGAACATGATGCGTTCATAGGTCTGCGCCAGCGCCTGCACCGGGCCAAAATGCGGGAACACGGCATAGCGATGGGCCGGGATTTCAATCGACTGGAAGTTGCTCTGCACATCGCCCTTGGCCGGCACTTCAACGCCGGCCAGGTAGTCAAATTCATCGTGTTTGGCGTTGTAGCACACGCCATAGGTCACGCCGCCGACGCGTTTCTTGATCTCTTTGAAGCAGCTGTCGAACAGCTCCCACAACTTGGGAATATCGCCAATCGTGGCCTTTGAATAACGCCCTTGCACACCCGCGATCACCAGGGCCTTGCCCTCTTCCATGCGCGGCTGTAACGGCAGTTTTGTCTGTTGATCCATCTGAACAGTCTCCTTCTTATGAGGGAACAAACCCGCGTCGAGTATAGGGGCATATCCCCGTTGCACTCCAAGCAGAAATTTTTCCTACAGCATCTGGACAATTGGCCATCACCGACCGTATTGTCTGCCCCGCAGGCCACCGCAGTGGCCGACGTCGCTCGGACGGTTCCGGGCGCTTACGTATTTCGAGGCAACAATGGCCGAACCCCGTTCGCCGCGCCGCTTTGCGCGCATAGATCGACTCCCCCCTTACGTGTTCAATATCACTGCCGAGCTGAAGATGGCTGCGCGTCGGCGCGGCGAAGACATCATCGACTTGAGCATGGGTAACCCGGACGGCGCCACTCCACCGCACATCGTGGAAAAAATGGTCACCGTCGCCCAACGCGAAGACACCCACGGTTACTCCACTTCCAAAGGCATTCCGCGGCTGCGCCGGGCGATTTCGCGCTGGTACAAAGACCGCTACGAAGTGGACATCGACCCGGAAACCGAAGCCATCGTGACCATCGGTTCCAAGGAAGGCCTGGCGCACTTGATGCTGGCCACCCTGGACCAGGGCGACACGGTGCTGGTGCCCAACCCCAGCTACCCGATTCACATCTACGGTGCCGTGATTGCCGGCGCCCAGGTGCGTTCGGTGCCGCTGATTCCGGGGGTGGACTTCTTCGCTGAACTGGAACGTGCGATTCGTGGCTCGATCCCCAAGCCGAAGATGATGATCCTCGGCTTCCCGTCCAACCCCACCGCACAGTGCGTGGAACTGGACTTCTTCGAACGGGTGATCGCCCTGGCCAAGCAGTACGACGTGCTGGTGGTGCATGACCTGGCCTACGCCGACATCGTCTACGACGGCTGGAAAGCTCCGTCGATCATGCAAGTGCCGGGCGCCAAGGACATCGCGGTGGAGTTTTTCACCCTGTCCAAGAGCTACAACATGGCCGGCTGGCGCATCGGTTTCATGGTGGGCAACCCGGAACTGGTCAACGCCCTGGCGCGGATCAAGAGCTACCACGACTACGGCACCTTCACCCCGCTGCAAGTGGCGGCGATTGCGGCGCTGGAAGGCGATCAGCAGTGCGTGAAAGACATTGCCGAGCAGTACCGCCAGCGCCGTAACGTGCTGGTGAAAGGCCTGCATGAGCTGGGCTGGATGGTCGAGAACCCGAAGGCGTCGATGTACGTCTGGGCGAAGATCCCCGAGGCGTACGCCGCAATGGGTTCGCTGGAGTTTGCCAAGAAGCTGCTACTTGAGGCGAAGGTGTGTGTGTCGCCGGGGATTGGCTTTGGTGAGTATGGTGACGACCACGTGCGCTTTGCACTGATCGAAAACCAGGACCGGATTCGCCAGGCGGTGCGGGGCATCCGGGCGATGTTCCGGGCGGATGGGCTGGTCAAGAAAGCTGACGCCTGACCCGATCCAACGGCAGGAATGATCGTTCCCACGCTCTGCGTGGGAATGCCGCCTTGGACGCTCTGCGTCCGCTCGTGACGCGGAGCGTCACAGGATGCGTTCCCACGCGGAGCGNNCGCGGAGCGTGGGAACGATCACTTACCGCCTAGACCACCAGCGACAGCAACATGATAAAGCCCAACGCCACCACCGACAGAATGGTCTCCATCGCCGTCCAGGTCTTGAACGTCTCGGCCACGGTCATATTGAAGTACTGCTTCACCAGCCAGAACCCCGCATCGTTGACGTGAGACAGCACCAGCGAGCCCGCCCCCGTCGCCAATACCAGCAACTCGCGGTTCACCCCCGGAATCATCCCCACCACCGGCACCACAATGCCGGCACCGGTAATGGTCGCCACCGTCGCAGAACCGGTAGCCACACGAATCACCGCCGCCACCAGCCAGGCCAGCAGGATCGGGTTGATCTGCGCGGTCACCGCCATATGGCCGATCACATCACCTACGCCGCTGGTCACCAGCATCTGCTTGAAGCCACCACCGGCGCCGATGATCAGGATGATCGCAGCCGTCGGCGCCAGGCTGGCGTCGAGCAGCTTGAGGATTTGCTTGGAGCCAATGCCCTGGCGATGGCCAAAGGTGTACAGCGACAACAGCAAGGCCAGCAGCAAGGCGGTGATCGGGTGACCGATCATGTCCATCCAGTTGCGGATCACATGGCCGTCCGGCAGGGCGACGTCGGCGAAGGTTTTCAGCAGCATCAGGAACACCGGCAGCAGCACGGTGATCAGGGTGATGCTGAAGCTCGGCAGGGTCTTGGATTCCGGTTGCTCACTGGCCAGTTGGTCTACCAGTTCCTGGGACGGGTTGCCCGGAATGTACTTGGCGATAAACGAACCGTAGAGCGGGCCGGCGATGATCGCCGTAGGCAGCGCGACGATCAGGCCGTAGAGAATGGTCTTGCCGATGTCGGCACCGAACACGCCGATCGCCAGCAGCGGGCCCGGGTGCGGTGGCACCAGGCCGTGCACCGCCGACAGGCCGGCCAGCAGCGGAATGCCGATCTTGATCAGCGACACACCGGTACGGCGCGCGACGATAAACACCAGCGGGATCAGCAACACAAAACCGATCTCGAAGAACAGCGGAATGCCCACCAGGAACGCGGCGAACATCATTGCCCACTGCACCTTCTCCTTGCCGAAGGCCCGCACCAGGGTTTGCGCGATCTGATCGGCACCGCCGGAATCGGCCATCATCTTGCCGAGCATCGTACCCAGCGCGAGGATAATCCCGACAAAGCCGAGCACCCCGCCGAAGCCGTCCTGGAAGGCCTTGATGATCTTGTCCACGGGCATGCCCGAGGTCAGGCCGAGAAAGCCTGCGGCGATGATCAGCGCAATGAACGGGTGGACTTTGAACCGGGTGATCAACACGATCAGGCCGATGATGGTCACCACTGCATCGAGCAGCAGATAGGTATCGTGGGACAAGCCAAACATGGGGGTCTCTCCTGTTTGTTGTTGTTATTAAAGCCGGTAAAAAATTCAGTGCAGGCGGACAGCGCTATCTTGTCCGGCAAAAAATTATTTGTTTGGTTCAAAGCCGTGTTCGAGCCACCAGGCATTGGTTTGCTCGGCCAGTTCTTCAACGCTGTCTTCACTGGCGTTGAGGGCCAGGGTCAACGGCTCGCCCACCGGGGATTCCAGGGTGGCGAACTGGCTGTCTATAAGGCTGGCCGGCATGAAATGGCCGGGGCGATGGGATACACGGTCGGCGGCGACTTCGCGGGTCAGCTCCAGAAACACAAACCCCAGGCCCGGCGCGGCTTCGCGCAGGTGGTCGCGGTATTTCTTCTTCAGGGCCGAACAGGTGAGCACCGGATGCTCGCCGGCCTTGAGCGAGCGGCGCAGCTCATCGCACAGGATGTCGAGCCAGCCGGCGCGGTCTTCGTCGTTAAGGGGATGGCCGGCGCTCATCTTCTCGATGTTCGCGGCGGGGTGAAAGCTGTCGCCTTCGATGGCAGTGGCGCCGTTCAGCAGGCACAGGGCCGCGCTGACGCTGGACTTGCCACAGCCGGAAACACCCATGATCACGAGGGCAGTAACAGGTTGACTCATGAAACACCTCAAGACGCAGATAGCGCTACCTTTGCACGCTGTAAGGCTAGTGCAAAAACAGGCTTTTCCCGCGCCGTCTTGTCATTTTTATGGAGTGACGCGTGCATCTGCTCCAAAGGTTTGAACGGGAACAGGCATTCCGACGTTCAAGAATTTGCAGGGTCTTGGAGACAGCGCTACCTTAGTGCCTCGATTTTTGTTTGGCAAGCCGCCTGATGACTCCCAAGAACGATAAAAATACCCGCACCACGGGCCGCCCTACCCTCAATGAAGTGGCACGCCTGGCTGGCGTGAGCCCGATTACCGCGTCCCGGGCCTTGCGCGGCATCAGCACCGTGGCCACCGAACTGGTGGAAAAAGTGCAAAAAGCCGCCGCCGAACTGAGCTACGTGGTCAACCCGGCCGCCCGTGCCCTGGCATCTGCCCAGAGCCAGTCGGTGGTGGTGTTGGTGCCGTCGCTGTCCAACCTGCTGTTTATCGAAACCCTGGAAGCCATCCACCAGGTGCTGCGGCCCAAGGGCTTTGAAGTGCTGATCGGCAACACCCACTATTCCCGTGACGAAGAAGAAGACCTGCTGCGCAACTACATGGCCTACCAGCCACGGGGGTTGCTGCTGACCGGGTTTGACCGTACGGAAAGCGCCCGGCGCATGGTGGAATCGAGCAATGTGCCGTGTGTGTACATGATGGACCTGGACCCGGGCGCCGGACTGAACTGCGTAGGATTCTCGCAATTGAACGCCGGGGAAACAGCGGCGGCGCATTTGATCTCACGGGGGCGCAAGCGGTTGGCCTACATTGGCGCTCAGTTGGACCAGCGCACGTTGTTGCGCGGTGAGGGTTTCAGGCGCGCTCTGCAACAGGCGGGGTTGTATGACCCGGCACTCGAAGTGTTGACGCCACGGCCATCGTCGCTGGGCCTGGGTGGTGAATTGTTCCTGCAGTTGCTGGCCAGCCATCCGGATGTGGACGCGATCTTCTTTGGCAACGACGACCTGGCTCAAGGTGCGCTGCTGGAAGCGCTGCGCCATGGCATCAAGGTGCCGGAGCAGATCTCGGTGCTGGGCTTCAATGACCTGCCGTCTTCCTCGTTCATGGTGCCGCGCTTGAGCAGCATCAGCACGCCGCGCGAAGCCATTGGCCGGCGGGCGGCAGAGCATTTGTTGACGGTGATGGCGGGCAACAAGATCGCCCGGCCGGTGGTGGACATGGGGTTTGAGTTGAAGGTGCGCGAGAGTACCTAGGCCGGTCCCGTATACGGGCCATCGGTAAAACGCTCCACGCTAGCCCTTGCGATTATGAAAATCCACTGTGACTTCTGACAGTATACGAACCTGTGAAAGGCTCATTTAATCAAGCAACTATCCAGCAATAAGAGATAGCAACTGCAAGTTAGATGGAGCCTCTCGACCATGGATCACTACAGAATTAACGCAATCCCCGTAACAGGGACACTTAAGGTTGACAAATCCGTAGATGGGCCTTTCGAGGCTACCAGCATCAGGTTTGATAATAGTCAGAAAAATCTCTGGTTTCAGGGTGAGTACGTTGATGGATTAGGAAAAATTCGGCTTATTACACTGGTCCTGCCTGACACGGCAGGTGAATTTTCCGGCGGTTTCAACCCCGACGCCGCCGGCTATTACAACCGCGAAACCAATGACAGGCCACAACATTGGCATTCAGTGTCCGGCCATTACAAAGGCACCTTTATTAAAGGAGCTGGAGATCTGGACGGAAAGTTCCACTTTCAGGGTTCTTGGCCAGGCTCGGAGAACCAGGAATTTGAGGGTACTTTCGATATTCAGACTGGCCCCTTAAGCGTAAAAGCCAAACCAGCTTGAGTAGACTGCGCGAACACATACAGGCGGTAGCTGTAGGAAGTGGCTGGTGTTGATGGCAGCGCCTTGCTCCGTTACCTACAGGTACGTCAGAATCCGCCGGCTTGTGCGCCTGGGTAGGGCTCTCTAAGGTTGCCCGGTCGCTGAATTTCTCAGTGATCGGGTTTAGTAGCCCGAACTGGTTCACTCTTAGTGCATGAGCTTCATCTGTCAGACGATTTTGTCTGTGCTTGATGGCGGCTGTGCGTAGGGCACCTTCGGGTGCGCCGGCTATGAGTGTCCACCGGTCTACTAACCTGCGCGCAGCTGCCTCCTTTATTGTTTAGTAGCGATATGGGGGTGGCCTAATACAGGGCACTTACTATGTTCAAAGCAACTCCAAATCCTCCCGCCTTATTCACCGTCAGCCCCGACGCCAGCAGCGAAAGCCTGATCGCCAACAGCTACGAGACGTTTTCCTCGGTCAGCACGTTATTGCTCGACCTGTCTGATGAACTCACCGGCAAAGACCGCGACACCGCATTGGCGATTCACCAGTTGAGTGAGTTGGGCGTATTGCTGATGGGCAAGCTGATGGACCAGGAATCACCACTGATCTAACAGACCGCACGCGGTCAAACTGTGGGAGCGGGCTTGCTCGCGAATGCGGTGTGTCAGCCGAGCTTTCCATCACTGATACACCGCATTCGCGAGCAAGCCCGCTCCCACATTTTTGATCCTGCCCACTTAACACCCTCGCCGTGCCTTCTGGCCCCTGCTAAATTGCCCCCTGCCTTCTCACCCTCGTCAGGAAAGCACCATGGGCCATTCGCTGAAAATCCTCGGTCGCACTTCTTCCATCAACGTGCGAAAAGTCCTGTGGACCTGCCAGGAACTGGATATCCCCTACGACCGCGAAGACTGGGGCATCGGCTTCGCCTCCACCCAGTCCCCCGAATTCCTGGCCCTGAACCCCAACGCCCAAGTCCCGGTGATCATCGACGACAACGGCGTGCTGTGGGAATCCAACACCATCTGCCGCTACCTCGTGGGCCTGCACCAACGCCACGACCTGTTGCCCACCGAGCCGGTCGCCCGTGCGAGGGTCGAGCAATGGATGGACTGGCAAGCCACCGAACTCAACCCGTCGTGGGGCTACGCCTTCCACGCTCTGGTACGCAAGAATCCGGACTACCAGGACCCGCAACGCATCAAAGCCGGGGTAAAAAGCTGGAACGACAAGATGGGCCTGCTTGAAGAGCAACTGATCAAAACCGGCGCCTACGTCGCCGGTAACAACTTCACACTCGCCGACATCCTCATCGGCCTGTCGGTGCACCGCTGGTGGATGACGCCCATGGAGCATCCGTCCTACCCGGCGGTCAGCGCTTACTACGAAACCCTCAGCCAACGCCCCGGCTTCAAAACCTTCGCCCTCGACGGCCACAACTAAAAACAAGGACTACCCAATGAACGGACTCAACGTACTACTCACCGGCGCCTGTGGCCGCATCGGCAAGACGTTTTTCGAAGCGTCGAAAGACCGCTACCGCTTCACCCTCACCGACCGCATCGAGCCGGATTTCGCCCTCGGCGAGCACCGTTTCATCCCCGCCGACCTGAGCGACAAAACCGCCCTCGCCGCCCTGCTCGACGGGATTGACGTGATCGTGCACCTGTCGGGCATCCCCCACGCCAGCGCGACCTTCGACGAGTTGTTGCCCAACAATATCCTGGCCACCACTTACCTGTTCGAAGCCGCCGTGGCCGCAGGTGTGAAGCGCCTGGTGTTCGCCAGCAGTGCCCAGACCATCGAAGGCTACCCGGTAGACCGGCAGATCACGCCGGGCATGCCGGTACTGCCCGCCAACCTATACGGCGTGAGCAAATGCTACGGCGAAGCCCTGTGCGGTTTTTACGCGGCCAAAACCCCGCTCTCCACCATCGCCCTGCGCATCGGTGCGTTTGAATTCCCCGAAACCCACGACCTGAACAACGCCCGCGACCTCAGCGCCTGGCTCAGCCCCCGCGACGCCGTGCAACTGCTGCAACGCTCGGTGGAAACCATCGGGGTGAAACACCTGATCGCCCATGGCATTTCCAATAACCGTTTCAAACGCCTGGACCTCAGCGAAACAACCCGTGTGCTGGGTTACCAACCGGTGGATGATGCGTTCCAGGAATTCGAGATCCCGATCACTTATTGAGTCTTCTGCCCATGTCTTCACCCTCTCTTGCAGACGGTATCGACCCGATCCGCGCCGCGCACATCAGCGCGCGCATTGATCGGTTGCCCGCCGTCGCCACTGTCTGGCGCCTGGTGGCGCTGCTGTCGATTGGCGGCTTTTTCGAGCTGTATGACTTGTTCCAGACTGCCTATATCAGCCCCGGCCTGATCAGTGACGGAATTTTCCACACCGGCAGCCAGGGCGTATTCGGCTTCTCCGACCAGGCGGCCTTTGCCTCGGCGACCTTTCTCGGCCTGTTCCTCGGCGCCAGCCTGCTCAGCCCGATTGCCGACCGCTACGGGCGCCGGGCGATCTTCACCTTTGCGTTGATCTGGTACACCGTCGCCACCGTGTTGATGGGTATCCAGACCTCCGCCCTGGGCATCATCTGCATGCGCTTCCTGGTGGGCATTGGTTTGGGCATCGAGCTGGTGACCATCGACGCCTACCTCTCGGAACTGGTGCCCAAGCGCATGCGCAGCTCGGCGTTTGCCTTTGCGTTTTTCATCCAGTTCCTGTCGGTGCCGGCGGTGGCGTTGATGTCGTGGTGGCTGGTACCCCAGGCACCGTTCGGGATTTCCGGCTGGCGCTGGGTAGTGGTGAGCAGTGCGGTATTTGCGCTGTTTATCTGGCAACTGCGCAAGCGCCTGCCGGAATCGCCGCGCTGGCTCGCACAAAAAGGCCGTTTCGAGGAAGCCGGGCAGATCATGGACAGCCTCGAAGCGCGCTGCCGGAAAGACCACGGCAAGCCACTCGATGAGCCGGAACCGCAAGCCGTCAGCGTGCAGGGCCAAGGGCGCTTCGCCGATATCTGGCAACCGCCGTACCGGCGCCGGGCGTTGATGCTGATTGTGTTTCATGTGTTCCAGGCCATCGGTTTTTTTGGCTTCGGCAACTGGCTGCCGGCGCTGCTCTCGGGCCAGGGCGTGAGCGTCACTCACAGCCTGGGCTATGCCTTCATCATCACCCTCGCCTACCCGTTGGGGCCGCTGCTGTTTGTGAAGGTGGCGAACCGGTTTGAGAACAAATGGCAGATTGTCGGCTCGGCGCTCGGCGCCGTGATCTTCGGCAGTTTGTTCGCGCTGCAAACCACCGCCGTGGGCCTGGTGATCTGCGGGGTGATGATCACCTTCTGCAACGCCTGGCTGAGTTTCAGTTATCACTCCTACCAGAGCGAACTGTTCCCCACCAACATCCGCGCCCGGGCGGTGGGTTTCTGCTATTCGTTCAGCCGGTTGTCGACGGTGTTCAGCAGCCTGTTGATCGGCGTGATCCTCGAACACCTCGGCACGCCCGGCGTGTTGGCGTTTATCGCCAGCAGCATGTTGATCGTGATGATCACCATCAGTTGGTTCGGCCCGCGCACCCGCAACCTGGCGCTGGAGAACATTGCCCACTAGCGGCAAACAATGGCCGTCGGCACGCCAACGCTTGCCGACGGTAGCGGCCAAAAGCCCCGTAAACACGGGGCCATACCACTGGGCACGCTAATTGCTCCACCTGTGGCACCGCCCACATCCACAGGTGTCCTGATCATGCTGATCAACAACAACCCCCAGGCTCAGTCGACGATCCAACGCATCAAGCGCGCAGACATGGACCCGGCCAACGCCGCGGCCAGCGCGCTGTACAGCGGTGCTGCGCAAAACGTGCAACAGGGCACTACGACTGTATCGACCACACAGGCAGCGGCCGACGCCACTGCCGACAACATCAATGCCGCCTTCGCCAAGACCCGTGTGCAGTTGCAAGCCACCACCGCAACCGCCTCGACCACCGATACGGCCAAGACTGACTCCACCACGTCGGCCCGCAGTGACTTCACCGACTACATGAAGAAAAGCCCGGCTGAGCGCATCCGCGAGCAACTGCTCAAGGAACAGGGTTTGACCGAGGATGATGTGAAGAACATGCCTCAGGACAAGCAGGATGCTATTTCCAAGGAAGTTGCAGAACGCCTGAAGGAGCAGCAGGCGCAGCAGGTAGCGGCGAAGACCGCTGACCCGCAGGCGCAGAACGTGAAAGAGACCCTGGCTGCGATCTAAGCCACACCACAAACCAAATGTGGGAGCGGGCTTGCTCGCGAATGCGGTGTGTCAGTCAATCCATGTGCTGACTGACACACCGCATTCGCGAGCAAGCCCGCTCCCACACAAGCTCATTCCACATTTGATCTGCGGTGTTACTGCAATTGCAGTGTCGAGTTGAACTGACTGATCGCATCCACCACATGCCGTGACCCTTCCTGAATCTCCAGGATCACCTGCCCCGCCTCATTCGCCAGCTCCACCCCAAGCCCCGTGCGGCTCAGGCTCGACTGCATGCTCGACACCGCGCTGATCGACAGGTCGTGGTTCTTGCGCACCACATCCACAATCTCGATCGTCGCCTGGCTGGTTCGCGCCGCAAGGCTGCGCACCTCATCCGCCACCACCGCAAACCCGCGCCCATGTTCACCCGCTCGGGCCGCTTCGATTGCGGCGTTCAGCGCCAGCAGGTTGGTCTGGTCGGCGATGCCGCGGATGGTCTGGACGATAGTGCCGATAATGTCCGACTGCTTGCTCACCGCGTCGATGCTCACGGCCGCTTCGTTAAGGTCACGGGAAATTTCTTCGATGATCTGCACGGTCTGCTGCACCACTTCCGAACCCTTGCGGGCGCAGGCGTCGTTTTGCACCGAGGTGGCGTGAGCCGAGTCGGCAGCCGTGCGCAAGGTGGTGACCTGGTCGGTGATGTCACTGGCGAACTTCACCACTTTGTACAGGCGCCCGTTGGCATCGAAGATCGGGTTGTAGGAGGCTTCCAGGAACAGCGTTTGGCCGAATTTGTCTTTGCGCTCAAACCGGTGAGAGTGATATTCGCCGCGATTGAGCGAGGCCCAGAATGCCTTGTAGGCCGGCGAATCGGTCTCACCGCGATGACAAAACAGACTGTGGTGCTGGCCGACAATTTCACTGAGGGAATACTTCACCGTCTTCAGGAAGTTGTCGTTGGCATTCAGGATCTGGCCTTGCGGGGTGAACTCAATGACCGCCATGGAGCGGCCGATGGCGTCGATCAAGCTCTGGTTTTCATGCTCGCGGTGAATCCGCGCCGAGATGTCCGAGGCCACCTTGATCACGCTCTGCACTTGGTTGTCGGCACCGATTACCGGCATGTAACTGGCCTCCAGCCACACTTCCTGACCATGCTTGTTCAACCGCATGAAGGTGCCACTGAGGGGCTCGCCCCGCGCCAGGTCGCGCCAGAGCTTGGCGTAGGCGTCGGTGTGGGTGTAGGCCTCTTCGCAGAAAATCCGGTGATGCTTGCCGCGAATTTCTTCGGCGCGGTAGCCCATGGTCTTGCAGAAATTTTCATTGGCATCCAGCACGATGCCGTCGCGATCAAACTCGATCATTGCCATGGAACGGCTGATGGCGGCCAATTTGGCTTTGGCTTCGGTAAGGGCGCAGGAGAAACGTTCGATTTCCAGCAGGTCGGATTTGTGTTGGCGGTTGAACATGTCAGATCACCCTTTATTTTCCCGACGCCCACGCGGGCGCATTCCATTCACGGTTTGAATCTGGATCGCAGACCTTTATGGAGAAACCTATCCAAAACGCTTTATATGCCGAGCGTCATCAACGGTTCTGGGTGAGCATAGACAGGCGTTGGCGCTATGCAAGGCCACTAGTCAGCCAGCATTTGCAACAAAGCATTAACCACTGCGGAGGGCGGTTGGTGGCGTGATGTCACCAACGCAAACTCGCGATGCACCGGCTCCGCCAGGGGCATGATGCGCAAGCCTTGGCGCTGGGCCGGCAGGGTCATCTCGGGCACCAGCGTCACTCCCACGCCTTCACGCACCAGGCTGAAAGCGCTGTTCCATTCGCGCACTTCCACCCGCACCTCGCGCAGCACCAGGCCGGCTTCCTGCGCCAGGCTGCGGGCGTTGACGGTGCAGCCGCCGGTAGCAAGCACGAACGGTTGCTCCACCAACTCTTCCAGCGTGACCGTTGCCTGCGCCGGGCGCCGGGAAAACCCGTGGGCCATCGGCAGCACCGCCACCCAGTTATCGCGCCCCAGCACGGCGGCATTGCGCTCGGACGGCGGGTTGAGCACCACGCCCAGGTCGATCAGATTCGCGTCGAGCAAGGTGTTCACTTCATCGTCGGTCACTTCCAGGGCCGTGACCTCGATGCCGGGGTAAAGCTGGTTGAACCGACGCAGCAGCGGCGGCAGGAACACCGCCAGCACCATGGGGAAACTCGCGATGCGAATCGTCCCACGCAGCATCGGCCGCGCTTCGTCCACGGTGGTGCGAATCGCCTGCAACGCTTCCAACATCACCCGCGCCTGCTCGATCACTTGCAGGCCCAGGGCGGTAGGCACGGTCTGACGCGCCTCACGCACAAACAACTGCGCACCGAGGTTGGCCTCCATGGCCGCCATCGCCTGGCTGGCGGCGGACTGAGTCATGCCCACTCGTTCGGAGGCGGCAGTGATGCTGCCGTTGTCCGCCACGGCCACCAGCAGGCGCCAGTGCATCAGGTTCATCATGGCAGTAGCTGTCCTTATGGCAGGATTCTGAAAGATTAATTTTACCCAAGGTGCCATGCCCACGAGACTGAAGGCAACTGTCCTGCGGAGTTGCCCCGATGAAGCTGTATTTTTCCCCGAATGCCTGTTCCCTCGCCTCCCATATCGCGCTGCGGGAATTGGCCCTGCCGTTTGAATTGATTCGCGTCGACAACCAGAAAAAGCTCACGGCTGACGGTGATGATTTCCTGCAGATCAATCCCAAGGGCTATGTGGCCGCACTGCAACTGGACAACGGCGAGGTACTGACCGAAGGTGCGGCCATCCTGCAATACCTGGCCGACCGGGTACCCGCAGCGGGCCTGGCGCCGGCCAATGGCAGCTGGGAGCGGGTGCGTTTGCAGGAGTGGCTGAACTTTGTCTCCAGCGAGATTCATGGCGGGCTGGGTGTGTTGTTCAAGGACGCGATTCCCGATGAGGTGAAGGCGCTGTTCAAGGCCACGTTGTTCAAGCGTTTTGCGATTCTGGTACAGACCCTGGAGCGCCAGGATTACCTGCTGGGCGCGCAGTACTCGGTGGCGGATGCGTACCTGTTTGTGGTGCTGCGCTGGGCGGGGTTGTTTGATATCGACTTGCAGCAGTGGCCGGCGTTGGCGAAGTTTCAGCAGCGGGTCGGTGAGCGGCCGGCGGTGATTGCCGCCCTGGCCGCTGAAAATCCATGACCTGAAATGCGATCAATCTGTAGGAGCTGGCTTGCCTGCGATAGCGATGGTGAATCCAACACCGCTATCGCAGGCAAGCCAGCTCCCACATTGGGTCTTCATTGGTTTAGAGAATGGGTTTCAAGCCATCGTTTTCGATGAATGCACTTAACGCCAACACATCCACCGACCCCGAACGGTCCTGATCCAGTTGCGCCACCTGGCGGCGCACCGCCTGATGAATACGCCGGGTGCCCTGCCCCAGTTGAACCGTGCCGCACAGGTCCACCGCCTGCGCCGCCACGATCAACTCAATGCTGCCCAGCCACACCACGCGCTGCACCAGTTGCCGGGTTTTCTCGACCACCGCCAGCGCCTGCCCCGCATAATCTTCCACGCGATCAGCCACCGGCACGCTCACCGCCGGGATCGGATTGGCCAAGTGCCCGATCTCCGCCACCAACGCCGAACCGGTGCGCTGCAAGGCGGCCATGCCCACGTGGCCGGGCTGGTTGATCAGAAAGCGCGGCAGTTCACTGGAAGCCGGCGACAGCAACTTGGCAATCCTCTCGGCGCTGCACACCGCCACACGGCTCAACGCCAGGCCCAAGCCTTCGGCCGCCAGCGCAAGATGGGTGCTGTCGAAATTGGCCGTGGCCAGCACCAACGCGTCTTCGCTGATCAACGCCGGATTGTCCGCACCGCTGGCCAGTTCCAGTTCGATCAACTCGCGCAACGCCTGCATTGCCTGTTGCGCCGCGCCTTGAACCACCGTGGCACAGCGAAAGCTCAGCGGGTCCTGTAGCCGGCGCGGGTTATCGGCCAATTCGCCGCCCGCCAGCAATTCCAGCAACGCCGCTGATTGCCCGCTTTGCCCCGGCGCCGGACGCAACCGCGAAGCCCACGGCTGGAAAGGACTGAGGTTGGCCCGATAGCCTTCACACGACAACGCCAGCCCCGCCAACATGGCCTGCAATGCCTGTTCGGCCTCGGCCACCAGCAACGCGCCAAGGCCGATACTCGCGGAGTTGGCCGACACCAGCGCCAGGCCATCCTTGCCCGTCAATGGCACGTTCAGCGCCAGACTCAAATGCGCCAACGGCGCCAGGTCGCTCTCACCCAGCGAGCCGAGCAACGGCACCGCGGGCTCCATGCCGCAGTTGAGTAACGCCAACAGCGCCTGCGCCGCACCCGGCGAAATACCCGAACGCCCCTGGGCCAACCCGGCCAAGCGGGCTGCGGTGATCGCGCGTAATTCCTCACGCTTGGCCAGGCGGCCAACGCCCACCGCACGCCCCAAAGGAATGTTTGCCTGCACCGGCGCAACCTGCGTATCCACCGCCGCACCGAGGCCGGTGGTCACCCCGTAAATCGGCGTGCCTTCAGCCACCAGGCGCAGCAACAGTCGATGCCCTTCGTCGATACGTTGGCGGGCCGCATCGCTGAAGTCAGCCGGCGCGTCTTGGAGGGCAATCGACAGCAAATCCTCAACCGTCAAACCGGCGGGATCGAAGTGAATCATGCCCAGCGCAACCGCTGGCCGATCCCCAGGCGTCTGGATTTTTCCAGCAGTGCGTGGCCCAGGGCGATATCGCTGAGGCTCAAGCCACGGTGCCAGAACAGGATGGTTTCCTCGGGGGTTTCCCGGCCGGTCTTCAAGCCGGCTACGATCTGCCCCAACTCGGCATGCAAGGTCTCGGCGCTGAGTTTTCCGGCGTCGACATGGGCGCGCAATGCGCCGAACATCCCGCCCTTGCACTGGCCCCAGTCGTCCACCACCAGCTTGTGCATGATGTCGGTCAACGACAGTTCCACCGCGCTCATGGTGCCGTAGGGCACGACGAAGGCACCGGGCTTGATCCACTCGGTGTGCAGCAACGGTTGCGGCTGATCCAGGCGTGAAGCTTCCACCACGATGTCGGCGCCGCGCACCGTGGACTCACAGTCGTCGGTGACAATCACCGGCTTGCCGAGGTCGCGGCGCAGGCGTTCGGCGAAGGCTTCGCGGCTTTCACTGCGGCGCGAGTGCACGCGGATTTCGTCGAAGTCGAACAGGTGGTCCAGCAGCCGCACGTTCCAATACGCCGTGCCACGGGCACCGATGTGCGCGAGGACTTTACTGTCGGGACGGGCCAGGTATTTGGCACCGATGGCGGTGACGGCGCCGGTGCGCATGTCGGTAATCGCCGAGGCGTCGAGGATGGCCTTGGGGATGCCGGTGGCCGGGTCCAGCAGGTTGAGAATCGCCAGTTCCGAGGGCAGGCCCTTGCGGTAGTTATCGACAAAGTCGCCCACCACCTTGACCCCGGCGTAGCCGATTGCGCCGCCCAATACACCGCGCAGCACGTTGAAGTGGCCGTTGATTTCACCGCCGGGAATCAGGTGCATGCGCGGCTCGATCACCGCCTCGCTGCGGCCCTGGATCGCCAGGCTGGATTCGATGGCGTTGAGGATTTCGTCGTTGGTCAGGGCCAGTTCGTCGATGTCCAGGCCGTTGAGGAAGTCGATGTAGATCGGTTGCATGGTCTGCTCACTGATGGGTTGCGAAGGTCGATGCTGAAGATGCTTTTATGGGGTGAGGGAGATTGCTTTGGGGAGGGAGCTTGTTGTGGTGAAGGAGCTTGTTGTGGTGAGGAGCTTGTTGTAGAGAGGGAGCTTGCTGTGGCGAGGGAGCTTGCTCCCGCTGGAGTGCGCAGCGCTCCCGCTTTTTTTTGGGGCCGCTACGCAGCCCAGCGGGAGCAAGCTCCCTCGCCACAACAGCTCTTTCCCTAAAGCAACCTCCCTTGCCACAGCAAGCTCCCTCCCTACAGCAAGCTCCCTCTCCACAGGGATCAAGTTATGGAGCCTTGAACACAACCTGCTGCACATCGACCTTTTTCGGGATCAGGCCGTTGGCAAAAAACGCGTCGGCCGTACGTTGCTGGTTGGCGATATCCACCGCTTCCAATGGCCGGCTCGGCGTCGGCGAGCGGTGCTGGAAGTAACTCTCCACCACCGCCGGCTGCAAGCCCAATGTCTTGGCCATCAGCGCGACGCTTTCGTCATGCTGGTCCAGCGACAACCGCTGCGCCTGGGCAAACACCTTGAGAATCGCCGCAATCGCCTGCGGGTGCTGCTTGGCAAACGGCCCGCTGGCGATGAAGAAACTGCCCGCCGGGTTCAGCCCCTGGCCATCCCCCAGCACCTTCGCCGAACCGTCCACCACGGCCGCCGAGTAGTACGGGTCCCACACCACCCAGGCGTCGACCTTGCCTTGTTCAAACGCGGCACGGCCGTCGGAGGGCGACAGGTACACCACGTTCACGTCCTTCCACTGCAAGCCGGCACGCAGCAAACTTTTGAGGAACAGGTTGTGGGCGCTGGAACCCTTGAGCAACGCCACGCGCTTGCCCTTGAGTTCGGCCACGCTTTGCACGGTGCTGTCCTTGGGCAGCAGGATGGCTTCGGTGCGCCCGTCATTGGGCTCGACGCCGATGTAGCGAATGTCGATGCCGGCAGCCTGGGCGAAGATCGGCGGGATGTCGCCGATATTGCCGATGTCGATGCTGCCGCCATTTAGGGCTTCGATCAGCGGCGGGCCGCCGAGGAATTCGATCCACTCGACCTTGGTGCCCGGCAACCCTTGCTCGAACAGGTGATGCTCACGGGCGAGCACCATGCTCACCGAGCTTTTCTGGTAGCCGACGCGCAGGGTGGCCGGTTCTGCCGCCAGCAGCGGCCCGGCGCACAGTGCCAGCAGTGTGGCTGCGATGAGCTTGCGCATCAGAGACTCTCCTTGACCTTGGCCGCGACGTCCGCCGGCACCCATTGCTGCCAGACCTGCGGCTGTTCTTTCAGGAACGCTTCGGCCACCTGGCGCGGCGCGGTGCGTTTCTCGGCCATTTGCGCGAGGATGCCGTTGAGCAGGTCAATCGGCAGGTCGACTTTTTCAAAGAACGTCACCAGTTGCGGGTACTGCGCCTTGAACGGCGCCGACACGCCAATCGCCAGGTGCGCTGGCATCGAACGAGTACCGATGGGGTGCGGGTTGTTGGCGTCGGCCAGGGTCTTCCAGGCTTCGGCGTTGAACGGTGGTTCTTCCAGTTTGATCAACTTGAAGCGCCCCAGCAGTGGCGTCGGCGACCAGTAGTAGAACAGCACCGGCTTGCCGCGACGGATCGAGGATGCAACCTCGGCATCCAGCGCCGCGCCGGAACCGGTGCGGAAGTTGACGTAGCTGTCGGTCAGGCCATAGGCCTTGAGCTTCTGGCTGTTGACGATCTCCGAGGTCCAGCCGGTGGGGCTGTTGAGGAAGCGCCCACGGGTCGGGTCTTCGGGGTCGCGGAACACGTCTTTGTAGCGGGCCAGGTCGGCGACGGATTTAAGCTCCGGGGCCAGGGGTTTGATGCCGCGTTCGGCGTCGCCCTTGATCACGTATTCCGGCACCCACCAACCTTCGGTGGCGCCTTTGACGGTGTCGCCCAGGCCGAACACCTTGCCTTCGCTTTCGGCCTTGACCCACGCCGGACTGCGCCCGGCCCACTCTTCGCCGATCACCTGGATATCGTCCTTGGCCAGGGCGGCCTCCAGGCTCACGGTGCTGCCGGGCAAGGTGTCGGTGGGCAGGCCGTAGCCTTTCTCGACGATCAGGCGCAGCACTTCGGTGATCAGGCTGCCGCTTTCCCAGGTGATGTCACCGAAGTGGATCGGTTTGGCAGGTTCGGCGGCCGTGGCTGATTGTGCCAGGACGGTGAGTGCCAATAGCGAGCCACCGAGCAGGTTCTTGATTGTTTTCATGTGTTACCTCGTGGTGATTCCATGAAGAGTGCTCTTGTGGCGAGGGAGCTTGCTCCCGCTGGACTGCGCAGCAGGCCCAAAGTGCTTGGGGCCGCTACGCGCCCCAGCGGGAGCAAGCTCCCTCGCCACAGGTTTTGCATCAGGGTTTAAAAGTCATAACTGAGCCGCGTGTAGTAAAACGCCCCTTCCGGCGCCGTCGGCGACAGGTAGCTGTATTGCTGGCCCGGGGTCTGGCGCAAACGGGTGTTGTAGTCGTCAGGCTTGCTGTCGAACAGGTTGTTGACGCCCACCGACACCCGCAGTTGTTTGGTGAAGGCGTAGTTCACGTCCAGGTCGGTGGTCCATTGCGCGCCGAAGGTCTGGTCGTACTGGGCGTTGGCTTCGCTGGACGCATATTTGCGGTACTTGCCGTAACGGGTTTCGTTGAGGGCGATGGTCCATTGGTTGAGCTTGTGGACCGCGCCAAACACCAGCTTGTCTTCCGGGTAACCGTGCTCCAGGAAGCCACGGGATTCACGGGTCAGCACTTCGAAGCCGTTGGGGTTTTCGTGGACCTTCTCGATGGTGGTGCGGGCCTTGGTGTAGCCCGCCGACAGGTTCAGGTTGCCGAACTGCTCAAGGTCCAGGTTGTACTTGCCCACGATGTCGACGCCACGGGTGCGGGTGTCGGCGGCGTTGGTCATGAACTGCGCCCAGGAGTACTGGCCGTAGCCGGCGTCCTTGAGGATCTGCTCGGCCAGCGGCCCGGAAATGCCACCGCTGAACAGCAGGCGGTCACGAATCGAAATCTGGTAGGCGTCGATGGTCAGCGAGGCCTGGTCGGTTGGGCGCAGCACCAGGCCCAGGGAGAAGTTGGTGGACTTCTCGGGCTTCAGCGGCTGCGCACCGAGGGCACGGGCGGCCGGGTTGTCGGCCGGCAGCATGCGGGTCAGCACCGGGTTGCCGTTGGCGTCGAGGTTGGTGGTGGTGGTCCAGGAGGTGCCGATCTGGCCCAGGCTGGGCGCGTGGTAGGCATTGTTGACCGTGGCCCGCAGGCCGACTTTCGGGGTGAAGTCATAGCGCGCCGAGAGTTTGCCGGTGGTGGCTGAACCGAAGTCCGAGTAGTGCTCGGTACGCCCGGCAATGCCCACCTGGAGCTTGTCGGTGACCTGGTTTTCCAGGCCGAAATACACGCCGCCCACATCACGCTTGAAGGTGCCGGCGTCATCCGGGGTCAGGCCCGAAGCCTGCACCGCGCCAACCTGCACGCCGTCGATGCCACCGTAGGAATAGGAATCGTAGTCGCCGGCCTCCAGCCGGTATTGCTCATGCCGGTAGGCGACGCCCGCTGAAACGGTGAGTGGATGGCTCGACCAGTCGACGTTCAGATCCTTGGCGTAATCCAGGGTGATGTTGGTCTGGTCGTTGACCAGGGTGGCGACGTTGAACTTGGTCGGGCTGTTGATCCCGTAGCTCGGGTTGACGGTGTTGAAAGCCAGTTCGTCGTGCTCGTCGCGGCCATAGGTGGCGCTCAAATCGAAGCGGCCGATGCTCTCGTCTTCATAGCGGGTGCCGACGGTGACGGCGCCGTCTTCATAGCGATAGCGGTATTTCGGGATGGTGCCGTTGGGGTAGATCCCGGCCACGTTGTTCGGGCTGCTGGCCAGCAGCGGCGGCGTGTTGTTTACCGAAGTGTCCTGGCCGAAGGTGGCGAAACTGTAGAGGCGCCATTGGTCGTTCAGGCCGATTTCGGCGTTGGCCGCCAGGTTGTATTTGTCGCGCCCGGCACCGCCCCAGCGCGGGTCTTGTACCTGGCCGTCGGCGACGTATTTGTCGCCGATGTCATCGGGTTTGTTGTTCAGGGTGTTGAAGCTCAGGGTCAGGAAACCATCCCCCGGCAAGCCGATGCCGTACCAGCCATCGGTGGTTTTGCTGAAGCCGTCGCCCTGGGCGTATTTGCCCAGTTGGGTGTTGATGCCGCCACCGCTGTCGCGCTCCTTGAGCACGATGTTGACCACCCCCGCCACCGCGTCCGAACCGTATTGCGCCGAGGCACCGTCGCGCAGCACTTCAACGTGGTCGATGGCGCTGATGGGGATCATGTCGAGGTCCACCGGCTGCGCGCCAATGAACGGCACGCCACCGGAAATGTTCACCACCGCCGAGGTGTGCCGGCGCTTGCCGTTGATCAGCACCAGGGTCTGGTCCGGGGACAAGCCGCGCAGGGAGGCGCCTTTCGGATCCTGGCCGCGGGTGGCGCTGTTGTTCTGTGGAAAGTTGAACGAGGGCAGCAGTTGGAACAGCGCCTGGTTAAGGCTGGTGGCGCCGGTTTGCTTGAGTTCCTCGGCGTTTATCACATCCACCGGGGCGCTGCTGGTCAGGGCCGTGGCGTCGCTGCGACGGGTACCGATGGCGACCACACGGTCGAGGGTCGGCGCCTGGGCTTCGGCGGTTTGCGCCTTGATGCTGTTGCTGGCAGGCGCGACTTTGGCGCCTTCCTTGATGATGAATGCACCGTCCGGGCTGACCTGGACTTGCAGGCCGGTGCCCTTGAGCGCGGCGTCTACCGCCTGTTGCGCCGACAGCGAACCGTCGACCCGCGCCGAGGAATAATTGCCCAGCTGCGGCGTGAAGGAAATCACTTGGCCGCTCTGGCGGCTGATGTTCAGCAGCACTTCGTCCAGCGGGCCGGGCGCGATGTGGTAGACCTGTCGCGCGTCTTCGGCGCTGGCAGCGAAAGACAGGAACAGACTGGCCAACGGCACCAGGGCAAAGGTTCGAAGCGGTGTACGGTTGAATGGGCTCACGTTGGCTCCCCCCAAGGAAACTCCTGAGCGCTGCTCCCCGCAGCGCTTACGGGAGTGATGTGGGATGGCCGGGGCAAAACTTGCAGATCGTTTGGTTATGTCGTTAGAACCGACATTCGGAAACGACGCGGTCAACTGTGGGAGCTGTCGAGCTTTAGCGAGGCTGCGATGGTATCGCTGCGGTACATCTGCGAGGCCGAGGTGCTCGCATCGCAGGCAAGCCAGCTCCCACATTGACCGAGGTGAACCGTTTTCAGGCGGCACTGACGGTCACCCACAACCCGGTCCGGCGGGTGATGTGGATCGGCAGGGTGCGTGCCAGGGTGTCGAGGATCTGGTCGGGATTGTCGAGGCGGTATAGGCCGCTGACCCGCAACCCTGCCACCGCCGGATCGAGGCGCAGCACACCGTTGTGATACGGGCGCAGTGCGTCGATCACTTCCACCAGCGGGCGGTCGCGCACTTGCAGGAAACCGTCGATCCACGCCGTCGCCCCCGAGGAACTGGCCAGCACCGGGCCGAAGCCGAAGCGGTCGTAAGTCACCTCGTGCCCGGCCTCCAGTTGCAGGCGTTCGCCGTTCTGGCCGTCGATCTCCAGGGCGCCGTTGAGCGCCACCACATGGCCCTGCCCTTCGCGCTCGCGCAGCAACAGGCGATTGCCCAAGGCATGCAGTCGAGCTTGATCGGTCTGGATGAAAAACGGTCGGTTGCTGTCCCTGGCAATCTTCACCAGCAACTCGCCATCGCGCAGGCGCACCACGCGGTGTTGTGGGTCGAACTGGATGTCGGCGGCACTGCGGGCGTTGAGCAGTAACTCGCTGCCATCCGCCAGCTCTACAGTGCGCCGTTCGCCGGTGCCGGTGCGGATATCGGCGGTCAAATCCTCCACCACCGGCCGGGCCAGCCAACCGGCGCCCAGCATCAGACCAGCGCCCACCAGGGCACCGCGCAATACGGTGCGGCGGCTGGATGGCGCGTCCAGTGCCTGCTGCAATACCTTGCCGCTGACGCCTTGGGCCTGCGGAATTTGAAACACACCGAGGCGGGTTTCCAGTTGTTGGCACAAGGCTTCGTGACGCGGGTCTGCGGCGCGCCACTGATGATAACGCTGCCAGTCGGCGGCACTCGCCTCGCCGGAGCGCAGCAACACCACCCAGCGAGTGGCGCTGTCGATCAGGTCGTCGCTCATTCCAGGCACAGCCGCAGGCAGCGGTTGACGGCACGGGTCATGTAGTCGCTGACCGAGCGTTGGGAAATGCCCAGCTCGGCCGCGATTTCCGGGTAGGTCAGGCCATTGAGTTGCGACAGCAGAAAGGTCGCCTTGACCTTGGCCGGCAAGCCGTCGAGCAACTGGTCGATGGCCTGCAGGGCTTCGAGCATCTGCGCCAAATCCTCAGGGGATGGCGCGGGCGAGGTTTCGTCCTGATCGAGGGCGTCGAGGTAGGCGCGCTCCAGGTCACGGCGACGCCACAGCTGGTACATCAGGCGTTGGGCAATGGTGGTGAGCAAGGCGCGTGGCTGGCGGATCGGCGCCACGCCCGGGGAACTCAACAGTTGGACGAAGGTGTCGGCGGCGATGTCTTCGGCGTGGGCACGGGAATCGAGATGGCGGTGCAAACGGCCGCACAGCCAGTCGTAATGACTGCGGAACAATCCGCCCACGTAATCGCTGTGAGAAGTGTCGGCGCCGGACATAGTGGCTCCATCTGAGTAGGTTGCGCGTTATGTCCGGTGTTCCGGTGGAGCGATCCTAGCAAGGCTGCTTATTCTTTAATAATATTTAAAAGGTATTTTTATATAACCAATCATTCACACGCTCTGCGTGGGAATGCCGCCTTGGACGCTCTGCGTCTGCTTTGAAATCGTGACGCAGAGCGTCACAGGATGCATTCCCACGCGGAGCGTGGGAACGATCATTGGAGGCGTGGATAACCCAAGGCTTCCGCCTGCTGCCGGTATTCCAGCAGCACCTGGTAATCCGCTTCGGTGGCGGGCAGCACTTCGTGTACGCCGAGGGTTTGCACCACTTCGGGCAGATCCTGCAAGGCCAGGTTCATGACCTCCCGCAGGTGTTCACTTGAGCCCGACGCGCTGATGTAAGGCAGCGTCGGGCTGGGCGCGCTGCGGGTGACGATCCTCAGCCCGGCCACTTCCTCTGGCGCAAAACGGGCGAGGTAGTCGTAGGTCACGCTGTCGATGGCGGCAAGGTCTGCGCGGTTTTCCCGCAGCCATCGCAGGCTTTCGCGATGGGCGCCGCTGATGCCGACTTCGGCAAAGAACCGACCGCCCTGCTGCAGCGGCGCCAGGCGTTCGCGCAGCAGGTTCATGCCGCTGTTGGAGTCATGGCCGTTGATCACGCCGCGGCTGTCTTGGAAGTCCGCCAAGGCAACGCGGGGATTGTCGTCGCGGGTCAGCAGCAGGCTGCAATGCTGGCCGCCGCTGCTGTGGGGCAGTTCGTAGCGCGGGCGGCCAATCACCTGGACTTGCCCGCGCAGCTCGGTCATCAGCGGGTAGCCGCAGGTTTGCGTCAGCAGCAATTGCGGGGCGCGCCACAGGCTGCGAAGGTCGAGATGATCAGCCTTGCGGCGGGTCGCGCCCAGGCGCTCAAGGATGCGCGAAAGCCAGCGCTCATTGGCCTGTTGCACCTGCTGCGGCGCCACGTACATCAGCAGTTCGGCGTAGCGGTCACTCATGGTCGTCTCTCAAGCAAAGGGGTGCCGTGGGCTGTCGATGGCCTTGAGCCCGTGACGGCCGATCAACTGGCCGTAACCCTGCACCAGGAACCCGCCGCTGCGCGCCACCCATTGTTCGCGGCGCGCGCGGTACACGGTGGGCAGCAAATACCACGGCAGCTTCGGCAAGTCGTGATGCACCAGGTGCAGGTTGTTGTTGAGGAACAGCCAGGTCCACGGCCAGGCGGCTTCGTTAAGCACCGTGCGCTGTTCCGGTTGTGGGTGCGGGCGATGCTCATAGTAGGAACGGATCGCCGCCACCGACAAGGCCGGCACGCTGACCAGCGCCACGTAGTGCCACACCGGCAGCACGCTGTAGTGGGCGATGAAGGTCAGCATCAGCACGGTCACGGTGCCATGGCTCAGCCACATCAGCCACGCCTGGCGCTGGCCTTCGCGCAGGCGTCTGACCTCGTTGCGCGCCAGCTTCCACAGCGCCAGCGGCGAACCCAACAGGAAGCGCCCCAGGACGGTCTTGGTCAGCCAATGCAAGGTGCGCTCGAACAGCGAACTGTCGTCCCACTGCCGCTGATTCAGGTAGCGGCTTTCCGGGTCGACACCGGGCACCGTCAGGTCTTCGTCGTTGTGGTGCACCAGGTGGCAGTTGCGGTACAGGGTGTAGGGGTACCAGACGGCAAACGGTGCGTAGCCGAGGAGTTTGTTCAAAGCAGTGAAGCGGGTGGGATGGCCGTGCAGCAGTTCGTGTTGCAGGGACATCCACAGCGTCACGAGCGGGATCAACAGTGCGGTACTCAGCCACAGGCCAAGCCAGTGGCTGGCGAGGATCACCGCAAACCAGCCGGCATAGACGCCGATCAACAGCAGCCAGGTCGGCCACTCGGTGCGGGCGGTAAAGGTCTGGGCCAGGGCTTCGATTTCCCGGCGCTGGGTTTCATCAAGGTAGTTGGACATCGGCAGCTCAGGGCAGGCGTGGCCGACGAAAAAGTCGGCTTCATCCTGCTCTGTGCAATGGGGCGGGAAAATCTTGCAGATCGTTTGGTGCTTAGCTTAGAACTTAATGACCGAACAGGTTGCTGTCGGTTTTCTTGGCCTTTTTCTCGGCGCGTTTTTCATCGGCGGTCTTTGCCGGTTTCTTCTTGTCAGCTTTCTTGGAATTCAGACCTTTGGCCATGATGCGTGCTCCACTTACAGGGGATGTAACACTGGGTATAACACCGATTGCCCAACAGAAGGCGCTTTGCCCGACTTATAATCTGCGCCCCCTGGATTCGCGTGTTTGAAAACCATGCCCGAGTTTCACATCGACCGACTGGCAGAGCCGTTGTGGCCGCTGCTGAACAAGTTCTATCGCAGCCATAACTCACCGATGAAGGCCCTCAAGGGTGGCCAGTTGTGGGTGGCCAGGGGCAGCGAGATTGTCGCGGGCCTGTGCCTGACGCCGGTGGTGGGTGGGCAGTGGTTGACCGGGCTGTTTGTCGACCCGGCGCTGCGTGGCCAGGGGCTGGCGGCGCAATTGATTCGCGCCTCGGTCGCAAGCGTTGAAGGCACGGTGTGGCTGCTGTGCCATCCGGACCTGGAAGGCTTTTATCAACGCCTGGGTTTTACCCAGGACACGTTGCTGCCGCAGTCCTTGTCGGAGCGCCTGGTGCGCTACAAACGCAACAAGCCCATGATCGCCATGGGCTTAGAATCGTTGGTGAGGTCGACCTTCAATAAAGTGTGATCAGCCGTTGTGGGCCCCGTGCTAGCCTCGGCGGCACCAGCGGCCCATTACAGGATGATCATGAAAGCGACCCTTGCAGCCTTATCCCTTGCAGCCCTCCTCGCCCCGGCCTTGAGCCAGGCAGCCGAAGCGCCGGTTTCCGCCGAGCAGTATGCAACCGTGCTCGCCGGCAGTTGGCGCGTGCCGGCCAACAGCGCGCGTGATGGGTATCGTCACCCGCAGCAGACCCTGGAGTTCTTTGGCCTGCGGGCCAACCAGACCCTGATCGAAATCACCCCCGGTGGCGGCTGGTACAGCGAGCTGCTGGCGCCGCTGCTCAAGGATAACGGCCACTACATCGCTGCCGTGCAGGCGCCGAACAGCAGTGCCTACGCGCGTACATCAGAAGAAAACCTGAAAAAGAAATTCGCCGCAGACCCGGTGCATTATTCCAAGGCCGGCTTCGCCGAGTTCGACCCCAAGGCTCCGGTGCTGGGCAAGCCTGGCTCGGCCGACACCGTGCTGACCTTTCGCAACGTGCATAACTGGGTGATGGCGGATACGGCGCCGGCGATGTTCGAGGCGTTCTTCAAGGTGTTGAAACCGGGCGGCGTGCTGGGGGTGGTGGATCACCGGGCCAAGGACGGGGCATCGCTGGAAGACATCAAGCACAGCGGTTACCTGACCACCGCGTATGTGGTGAAACTGGCGACGGATGCGGGGTTCAAGCTTGAGGGGCAGAGCGAGGTGAATGCCAACCCGAAAGATACCAAGGACTACCCGGATGGGGTCTGGACCTTGCCGCCGGCGTTGACGTTGGGGGAAAAGGACAAGGCCAAGTATGTGGCGATTGGTGAGTCGGACCGGATGACGTTGCGGTTTGTGAAGCCCGCAAAATAAGCTGAATGCACGCAGAACAAATGTGGGAGCGGGCTTGCTCGCGAATGCGGTGGATCAGTCTATATCTTCGGTGACTGGCACTCCGCTTTCGCGAGCAAGCCCGCTCCCACAGTTTGAGGTGTGTTTTGCCTGAGGGTTATTCGTCTGCGGTGGGATCCATATCCGGGAACATCACTTCGATAAACCCGAACTTGCTGAAATCGGTAATCCGCGACGGGTACAGCCGGCCGATCAGGTGATCGCACTCGTGCTGTACCACCCGCGCGTGAAAGCCTTCGGCAATCCGCACAATCGGCTCGCCCTTGGGGTCAAACCCTTCGTAGCGAATCTGCTGGTAACGGTCCACGGCCCCGCGCAAGCCCGGCACCGACAGGCACCCTTCATAACCTTCTTCCAGCACCGGGCCAAGGGGCGTGATCAGCGGGTTGATGAGGATGGTCTGGGGCACGGCGGGCGCGTCCGGGTAGCGTTCGCTGCTCTCGAAACCGAAGATCACCAGTTGCAGGTCCACTCCAATCTGCGGTGCGGCCAGGCCGACGCCGCCGACGTGTTCCATGGTCTGGAACATGTCATCAATCAACTGCCACAGCTCGGGGCTGTCGAACATTTCCGGCGGAACCGGCGGGGCAATACGCAGCAGGCGCTCATCGCCCATTTTCAGGATTTCACGGATCATCGATCAGACTTCATCGGTAGTGGGCTTGAGGGAAGGGTCGCGGCCAAGGCCTGAGACATGCTTTTTTTCGTCGTGCTCGCCAAAGTCCTTTTCACCAGGATCCTTGCCTTCGGCCGACATGTGTTCGATCACCGCGTTCATCTCCGCCCCCAGCAACAGCACGGCAGCCGAGATGTAGAAGTACAACAGCAGCACAATGATCGCGCCGATACTGCCATACATGGCGTTGTAGTCGGCAAAGGTTTTGACGTAGTAGCCAAAACCCAGGGAAGCGATGATCCAGACCACCACCGCCAGCACCGAACCCGGTGTGATAAAGCGAAACTTCTGCTTCACGTCAGGCATCACGTAGTACATCAAGGCCACGGAGAACATCAACAGGATGACGATCAGCGGCCAACGCAGGATGGTCCACAGCGTGACCACGAATTCCTGCATGCCGATCTGCCCCGCCAGCCATTCCATCACCTGGGGCCCGAGCACCATCAAGGCGGCGGCGGCCAACAGCATGCCGGCGAAGCCTACGGTGTAGAAAATCGACAGCGGGAAGCGCTTCCAGATCGGTCGGCCTTCCACCACGTCATAGGCGGCATTCATCGCACTCATCATCAGGCGCACACCCGCCGAGGCGGTGTACAGCGCGATCACGATACCCACCGACAACAGGCCACCCTTGGATTGCTGCAACTGGTCGATCACCGGGTTGACCTGCTCCAGGGCCTGGGGCGGCAATACCAGTTCCGATTGCATGCGCAGCCAGGTGAAGAAGTCCGGCAGGTGCAGGAAACCGATCAGGGCAATCAGGAACAGCAGGAAGGGAAACAGCGAGAACAGCATCTGGTAGGCCAGCGCCGAGGCGTACGTAGGCATCTCGTCATCGAGGAACTCTGTGACAGTGCGCACCAGCACTTTGTGCAGGGGCAAGCCTTGTAATACCGGAAAAATCATAGCGTCTCCTTTCGCCGCAAAAAGTTGAGTTCGTGGGCGACTCAGGGGCCGTTTTCTACATCAAGGTAGCTTATTTGGCGACCTTGAAACAATTTCCAAACTTTAATCACTGCAGGTGACACAAAAACGGCCATCCGTGGATGGCCGTCGGGCTGCTGGAGTGCAGGCAGCCAGGTCGGGACTATTTGACCGCTTTCTTTACTGCGTCCTTGGTGTCGCCGACTGCTTTTTGCACTTCACCTTTCTTTTCCTGAACCACGCCTTCAGCCCGCAACTTGTCGTTGCCGGTGACTTTGCCAACACCTTGCTTGATGTTGCCTACGGCTTCGTTCGCTAAACCTTTTGCCTTATCCGATGTGCTACTCATGGTATTTCTCCTGGGAACAATCAAGGATTTTGGTCACTACGTAAACGTTGACCCTTGGCCTTTCCAGAGAGTTTCAATTATTTTTTCAGCGGCATTTCATCGCGCCGTACAGGTTTGGCTTTATGTTTTGCGGCCAACCCACGAGAATGCCGGGCACATCCAGGCGCAAGCGCTGGGTAACAGATCCCGTAGGAAGGTTATGAAACTCAATAAAGCACAGGCCATTGCCCGCAGAAACCAGGAACTGGGCGGTGCCGTACTCGGTGTCAACAACTGCCACTTCACCGACCTGGACCGCAAACGCAACATCTGGTGGTTCGACCTGCCGGTGGGCCGGATTGCCGTGGGCCAGTACGAGTGGATCCACTTGTTGATGCACAACGCCGAGAGCGACCAGTTGCTGCACCTGAAGGTGCCAACGGTGTTTCTGCGCGAGAAGCTGGAAGGCCTGGTGGTGCGCAATGCCGGCAAGCGCAAGCCGGAGATTACCCTGGAGCTGAGTGCCGACAAGGACTCGTTCCTCAAGGACGTACGCCCGGCCGGTGCCGGTGTGAGCTTCGCGCAGTTCGCACTGTAGGAATACGGTCTAAACCTGTGGGAGCTGGCTTGCCTGCGATAGCGGTGGGTCAGCTAACACTGCTTTGACTGGCCCACCGCTATCGCAGGCAAGCCAGCTCCCACATTTGGATTGCATTCCAAGTGGCCGGATCAGCGTTCAATAAAAAGCCCCGCATCTGCGGGGCTTTTTGTTGGGGCCGATTTACTTCTTCAAACCCAGCTTTTTCAGTTCTTCATCCCGCAGTTCGCGGCGCAGGATCTTGCCCACGTTGGTGGTCGGCAGCGCATCGCGGAATTCCACGGCCTTGGGCACCTTGTAGCCGGTGACGTTGGCGCGCATGTGCTCCATCACCTGGTCTTTGGTCAGGCTGGCACCCGGCTTGACCACGATGAAGATCTTGATGTGTTCCCCGGACTTCTCGTCCGGCACACCAATGGCCGCGCATTGCAGCACGCCCGGCAGGGTCGCCAGCACATCTTCCAGCTCGTTGGGGTAGACGTTGAAACCGGAGACCAGAATCATGTCCTTCTTGCGGTCGACAATGCGCATGTAGCCATCCGGCTGGATGATCGCGATGTCACCGGTCTTCAGCCAGCCTTCGCTGTCGAGGATCTCGGCGGTGGCGTCTTCGCGCTGCCAGTAGCCCTTCATCACTTGCGGGCCCTTGACGCACAATTCGCCCACTTCACCCAGCGCCAGCTCGACGCCGTCATCGGTGATGACCTTGCACAGGGTCGACGGCACCGGAATGCCGATGGTGCCGATCTGGATGTTCTGGATCGGGTTCACGGTGGCCACCGGGCTGGTTTCGGTCATGCCGTAACCTTCGCAGATGGAGCAGCCGGTGACCGCTTTCCAGCGCTCGGCCGCCGCCAGTTGCAGGGCCATGCCGCCTGACAGGGTGACCTTCAGCGCCGAGAAATCCAGCTTGCGGAAGGCGTCGTTGTTGCACAGGGCAACAAACAGGGTGTTCAGGCCGACAAAGCCGCTGAACTTCCACTTCGACAGTTCCTTGACCATCGCCGACAGGTCGCGCGGGTTGCTGATCAGGATGTTGTGGTTGCCGATCAGCATCATCGCCATGCAATGAAAGGTGAAGGCATAGATGTGGTACAGCGGCAGCGGGGTAATCAGGATCTCGCAACCTTCATTCAGGTTGGAGCCCATCAGCGCCTTGCACTGCAGCATGTTGGCGACGAGGTTGCGGTGGGTCAGCATCGCGCCCTTGGCCACGCCCGTGGTGCCGCCTGTATATTGCAGCACGGCGACTTCGTCGCTGGCGGGGCTGACTTCGTTCACCGGCTGGCCGTGGCCCTTGGCCAATACGTCGTTGAACTTGATCGCCTTGGGCAAGTGATAGGCCGGGACCATCTTCTTCACGTACTTGATGACGCTGTTGATCAGCAGGCGCTTGAGCGGCGGCAACAGGTCGGCGACTTCGGTGACGATCACGTGCCGGACGGAAGTCTTGGGCACGACTTTTTCAGCCAGGTGCGCCATGTTGGCCAGGCAGACCAGGGCCTTGGCACCGGAGTCGTTGAATTGGTGTTCCATTTCCCGCGCGGTGTACAGCGGGTTGGTGTTGACCACGATCAAGCCGGCACGGATGGCGCCGAACACGGCGACCGGGTATTGCAGGACGTTGGGCAGTTGCACGGCGATTCGATCACCGGGCTGCAAGTCGGTATGCTGTTGCAGGTAAGCGGCGAAGGCGCCGGACAGTTCGTACAGTTCACCGTAGGTGATTGTCTTGCCCAGGTTGCTGAAAGCCGGTTTGTTGGCGAAGCGTTGGCAGGACTGCTTCAGTACCGCCTGAATATTCGGATACTCGTCTGGATTGATTTCTGCAGCAATCCCGGCGGGGTACTTATCCTTCCAAAAGTCTTCGATCATGGAAGCCCACTCCTCAGCGACGCGAATTCATTCATCGCATTTGATGCGATTATTATTTGTTTGTTTTTGGGTGAGTCTGGCGGTTAAAAGCAGGCCAAGAGGTCACAAAGCGCGCCGAGAGTAGCAGCTTTGCCAAGGGCCGCCTAGAGCCAAAAGAGGCCCCTACGGTCATAAACATGACTCAAGAATATCTAATGGTCATTTTTAGAGCAAAGATTCTATAAGCCAAGAAAGGGCTCTGGAATGGGCTTCTACGCATTTAAACTGAATGAATAAAAACCAAATGTGGGAGCGGGCTTGCTCGCGAAAGCGCAGTGTCAGTCACAGGATATGTCGACTGGTATACCGCTTTCGCGAGCAAGCCCGCTCCCACATTTTTGTGGCCTATTTCAAATCAGGCTATGTCGCGCAATTCGCGCCGCAGGATCTTGCCCACCGGCGTCATCGGCAACGACTCACGCAACACAATGTGCTTGGGCACCTTGTAGCCGGTGAAGTTGGCCTTGCAGTAGGTCTTCAGCTCTTCAAGGCTCACGCCTTGGGCACGGGCCACCACAAACAGCTTCACCGCCTCGCCGGTACGCTCGTCCGGTACGCCGATCACCGCGCAGCTGGCCACCGCCGGATGCGCCATCACCACGTCTTCGATCTCGTTGGGGTACACGTTGAACCCCGAGACGATGATCAGATCCTTCTTGCGATCAACGATGCGCACAAAGCCGTCCGGGTCGATCACCGCTATATCGCCGGTCTTGAGCCAGCCTTCGGCGTCCAGGGTCTCGGCGGTCGCCACCGGCTGCTGCCAGTAGCCCTTCATCACTTGCGGGCCCTTGATGCACAGCTCGCCCCGCTCGCCCAGCGGCAGCTCCGCGCCGTTGTCGTCGATGATCTTCATCGCCGTGCCCGGCACCGGAATGCCCACGGTGCCCAGCTTCGATTTGCCGCCATAGGGGTTGGTGCTGGCCACCGGTGAGGTTTCGGTCAAGCCGTAGCCTTCACCAATCGCGCAGCCGGTCAGTTGCTGCCAGCGCTCGGCCGTGGCCTTGACCAGTGCGGTGCCGCCGGAGTTGGTGAGCTTGAGGTGGGAGAAATCCAGGCTCTTGAAGTCCGGGTGGTCCATCAAGGCCACGAACAGGGTGTTGAGCCCCAGCAGCCCGGTGAAGCGCCACTTTTTCAGCTCCTTGATAAAGCCGCCAATGTCCCGGGGATTGGTGATCAGTACGTTGTGGTTGCCCGATACCATCATGCACATGCAATTCGCGGTGAAGGCATAGATGTGGTACAGCGGCAGCGGCGCCACCATCACCTCCTGCCCCTCCTTGATAAGCGGATGGCCGTCGTCCCCCAGTTGCGACATGCACGCCCGCACTTGCTGCATGTTGGCCACCAGGTTGCCGTGGGTAAGCATTGCGCCCTTGGCCAGGCCGGTGGTGCCGCCGGTGTATTGCAGCACCGCGATGTCGTCGAGGGTCACCGGGTGGCGGTTGAGTGCCTGGCCGGCGCCCATGCGCAGGGCGCGCTTGAAGGAGATGGCTTGCGGCAGGTTATAGGCCGGGACCATCTTCTTCACCTTGTCGACCACGGTGTTGATCAGCCAGCCCTTGGCAGCGGGCATGAAGTCGCCCATCTTCGCTTCGATCAGGTATTCGATCTCGGTGTCCTTGCTGACTTCTTCAACACGCGAGCCAAACAGGTTCAGGTACACCAGCGCACGAATGCCGGCATCCTTGAATTGGTGACGCATTTCCCGCGGGGTGTACAACGGGTTGGTGTTGACCACGATCAGCCCGGCGCGCAGGGCGCCGAAAACGGCAATCGGATAATGCAGGACGTTGGGCATCTGCACGGCAATGCGGTCACCCGGCTTGAGGTCGGTGTGCCACTGCAGGTAACCGGCGAACGCGGCGCTGCGCCGATCCAGCTCGGCGTAGGTCAGGGTGATCCCCATGTTGCTGAACGCCGGACGATCGGCAAAGGTCTTGCAGGAACGCTCGAAGACTTCGATCACCGATTTATAGGCTGTGAGGTCGATCTCGTTGGGAACCCCGGCTGCGCGTTTGTCATTCCAGAAATCAGGTTGCATTATTCTTGTCCTCTTACCTGAGTGGTCCGGCCGCTTTTGATGTTGCGATGAAAGCGGAGCTTTGGGGACGTTAGCAGCTATGGTCAATCAGGCAAATACAACAAGATGCGTCATTGATTGTGTGAATCTCCCCGCCAAGGCCAGCGCTGATCCAGCGGCCTGCGGTGAATGAGCTATACACTGCAACGACCCTGAGCAAAGGAAGCGCCATGAACCACACCACTTTCTGGCTGACCGCGAATGACCGCAGTCGGGTGTACGTCAACCAGTGGCTGCCGGACGGGCCGCCCAAGGCGCTGATCATGCTGGCCCACGGCATGGCCGAGCACAGTGGCCGCTATGCCCGCCTGGCCCAGGCGTTGTGCGATGCCGGCTACGGCCTGTACGCCCCCGACCAGCGCGGTCACGGGCGTACCGCCGACGAGGGCACCATGGGGCTGTTCGCCGAGAAAGACGGCTGGAACAAGGTGGTGGGCGACCTGGCGAGCCTCAACCAGCATATCGGCCAGCAAGCGCCGGGGGTGCCGATCATCCTGCTGGGCCACAGCATGGGCAGCTACATTGCCCAGGCGTACCTGCTGCACCACAGCGCGAGCCTTAACGGGGCGATTCTCAGCGGCTCGAATTTCCAGCCGGTGGCGCTGTACGGCGCGGCCAAGGTGATTGCCCATGGCGAACGCCTGCGCCAGGGGTTGCGCGGGCGCAGTGCGCTGATTGATTTCCTGTCATTTGGATCGTTCAACAAGGCGTTCAAACCCAATCGCACCGCTTTCGACTGGCTCAGCCGTGACCCGGCCGAGGTCGACAAGTACGTCAGCGACCCACTTTGCGGCTTCCGTTGCACCAACCAGCTGTGGATCGACCTGCTGGGCGGCTTGCAGCAAATCAGCAAAGCGTCCAATCTCGCTCAGATAGACCCGGGGCTGCCGATCCTGATAATGGGCGGTGAATGTGATCCGGTCAGTGAAGGCAAGCGTCTCAAAAGTCTGGCCAATGCGTTGCGTGAAGCCGGCTGCCAGCACCTGGAGCTGAGCATTTACCCACAGGCGCGCCACGAATTATTCAACGAAACCAACCGTGATGCGGTCACAGCCGACGTGCTGACGTGGCTGGCCCAGGCAGCAGTGCTGCGCCGCCCTACTCGCTGCGAATGATTTTTCGTTTAAAATCAATATATTAAGATTTCTGATTAGCCACAGGATGCACCAACTGATGACCCAGGTTACCAACACGCCTTACGAAGCCCTCGAAGTCGGCCAGACCGCCAGCTACAGCAAGACCGTCGAAGAGCGCGATATCCAGTTGTTCGCGGCAATGTCCGGCGACCACAACCCGGTGCATCTGGACGCCGAATTCGCCAAGGCGACCATGTTCAAGGAGCGCATTGCCCACGGCATGTTCAGCGGCGCCCTGATCAGCGCGGCGGTTGCGTGCGAGTTGCCTGGGCCCGGCACGATATACATCGGCCAGCAAATGACCTTCCAGAAGCCGGTCAAAATCGGCGACACCCTGACCGTGCGTCTGGAAATCCTCGAGAAGCTGCCGAAATTCCGCGTGCGTATCGCCACCCGCGTATTCAACCAGCGCGATGAACTGGTGGTGGATGGCGAAGCCGAGATCCTCGCGCCACGCAAGCAGCAGACCGTGACCCTGACCGAACTGCCGGCCATCAGCATCGGTTGAACGAATGCCCATGAAAAAGCCCCGCATCTGCGGGGCTTTTTTATTCAGGCGGGGCTCAAGACTGAGCGCGAGCCTGGTTACGCAGGGCTTTCACCTGGTCGTGGTTGCGTTGCGCGCCGTGGAACTGACGCTCTACCAGGTCACGAATGCCCAGCAGGTTGTGCTTGTTGATCTTCTCGATCGCTTCTTTGTAAGCCTTCAGTGCGTGGTCTTCACCGCGCTCGGCTTCGTTCAGCACGGCTTCTTCGTCTTTACCGGTCACCATCGACTTCACGTCGACCCAACCACGGTGCAAGGCACCGGCGACGCTACCGGAATCTTCCGGATCGCCACCCAGCGCTCTTACTGCGGTCTGCAGTTCGGCAGCGGCGGTACCGCAATCAACGGAACGTTTGGCAAACAGGGCTTTGAGTTCTGGGTGCTTGATGTCTTCTGCGCAGGTCTTGAAGCCTTCCTGGCCGTCTTTGCTGGTCTCGATCAGGTCGTTGAGTACAGAGATCGATTCTTTGTTGATATCAGTCATTTTTCAATTCCTTCGCGGGTTAAGAAACGTGTATTAGTAATTGCAGCGCCCGTGCCAGCTTTTGAAAAACAATTTATTACTTAAATTTCAATAAGTTAGCCAATACACAAAAATCTGTATCCGCTTTATTTGCATGATCTGTCATTTGGCCTCCATGCAGAATGCCTGTATTTTCCAAGGCATCGACTCAAACACCTGAAGCCGCAATGAACCCTGAAAAACTTGAACTGCTGATCACCCGCGAAATGCCCTTCGGCAAGTACAAGGGCCGGATCATTGCCGACTTGCCCGGCCCCTACCTGAACTGGTTCGCCCGTGAAGGTTTCCCCCACGGCGAACTGGGCGGGTTGCTGGCCCTGATGCAGGAAATCGACCACAACGGTTTATCCGAACTGCTGGAACCCCTACGCGCCAAGCACGGCAAGCCCGCCCCTCGTCATTAATAGAGCACGCACATGGACAGTACCCGCGACGAACAACACTGGCACGCCATCGCCCAGCGCTACGACCTGGAGCCCGGCCCGATCAACCTCGAAAACGGTTACTTCGGGCGCATGAGCCGCGCGGTACTTGAGCAGTATCAGGACAACGTCGCCTTCATCAACCGCAGCAACTCGATCCATGTGCGCCAGCGTTTCGAGCAGGGCGAAAACGTCGAGATCCGTAACCAGTTGGCGCAGTTGATGGACGCCGATCCTGAAGCCATCGCCCTCACCCGCTGCGCCTCGGATGCGTTGCAGTCGCTGATCCGCAACTACAACCGCTTGCAGCCCGGCGACCAGGTGCTGATCAGCGACCTGGAGTACGACACCGTCAAGGGCGCCATGCGCTGGCTGGCGCAGAATCGTGGCGTAGAAGTGATCGAGATTGCCCACGAACACCCGGCCAGTTTCGACAGCCTGGTGCAGACGTATCGCGATGCGTTCCTGCGCTATCCCCGCCTGAAACTGCTCGCACTGACCTACGTGACTCACCGCACCGGGCTGGTGATGCCGGTGGAGGCGATTGCCGGCGCTGCCAGGGAACATGGAATTGATGTGATCCTCGATGGCGCCCATGCGCTGGGGCAGATCGAGTTCAACCTCGCGCAATTGGGTATCGCGTTTGCCGGTTTCAACCTGCACAAGTGGATCGGTGCGCCGTTGACCCTGGGCTTTATTTATATCGACCCGCAACGGTTGGCGGACATTGATCCGGACATGGGTGAGTTTCACTATCCGGTGACCGATGTACGTGCCCGCACGCCGTACAGCACGCCGAATTTCCCGGCGTTGATGACCTTGCCGCTGGTGTTCGAAGAGCATCGGGCATTGGGCGGGTCGAAGGCCAAGGGGGCCCGCCTTAATTACCTGCGGGATTTGTGGGTGAGTGAGGTGCGGCAGTTGCCGGGAATTGAAGTGCTGACGCCCGACGATCCACGGCTGTATTGCGCGATCACGTCGTTCAAGTTCACTGACAAGCCGGATCAGCAGGTGATGGCGGACCGACTGCTCAAGGAATACAACCTCTTCACCACAACCCGCAGCGGGGCCTCGTTCGGCAGTTGTATTCGGGTGACACCAGGCTTTTTGACGTCAGCGGCGGACATTCATGTGCTGATCAAAGCCATCACCGAACTGAGCGCGATATCACTGTAGGAGCGAGCTTGCTCGCGAAGGTCGTTAACGATGACACGGGAAACCTGACACCCAGCGGTGCTCTCGGTTTTTTCGCGAGCAAGCTCGCTCCTACAGTGGGAGTGGGCCATTTTCCGCAGGCAAAAAAAAGCGGTACACCGACCAAGTGCACCGCAAAAATGCCGTAGAACACAGCAACAACGATTCGGTAAATCCAATCAGTCCAGCAGGGCCAGCGCCTCGGCGGTGGTTTCCTGGATGCGTGCCCAGTCGCCGTTCTTGACCCACTCCGGATCAAGCATCCAGCTACCGCCCACGCACATCACATTTTTCAACGCCATGTAGCTCTTGATGTTGGCCGGGCCAACCCCGCCAGTCGGGCAGAATTTCACTTCGCCAAACGGGCCGCCCAGGGCCTTGATCGCCGCCACGCCACCGCTGACTTCAGCCGGGAACAGCTTGAAACGGCGATAACCCAGGCCATAACCTTCCATGATCCCGGAGGCATTGCTGATGCCCGGCAACAGCGGAATCGAGCTGTGTACCGAGGCTTCCAGCAGGTCACGGGTAATCCCGGGGGTGACGATAAATTGCGAACCGGCCACTTCGGCCGCTTCCAGCATATGACGATCCAGCACGGTACCGGCACCGGTGCACAGCTCCGGACGCTGCTCACGCAGTACCTGGATGGCCTTGAGGCCGAACTGCGAACGCAGGGTCACTTCCAGTGCGGTCAAACCACCGGCTGCCAGGGCATCGGCCAGCGGCAGGATGTCCTGTTCACGGGCAATGGTGATCACCGGCAGGATCCGCGCCTTGGCGCAGAGGCTGTCGATCAAGGCAACTTTGTCCGCCATGGAAACGGTAGGTTGAGGGCTGTTCATCGCGGCTGATCCTTGGCTCATGGGCACCAGTAAATCTCTAGAGTAGGTTGCAAAAACGCGCGTATCGGCATGGCAGCAACGTCGTCACTGGCCAGCGCGGCGCTCAAGGTGGTCAATTTCGAGCTGCCGGAAATCGACAGCACGGTGTAGTGGGCGGTGGCCAGCAGCGCGCGACTCATGGTCAGGCGCTGGTGCGGCACGGTCGGCGCCAGCATCGGCCAGCAACGACGGCTGCCGTCCGGCTTCAACGCTTCAGCCAGGTTCGGGCTGTTGGGGAACAGCGACGCGGTGTGGCCGTCGTCGCCCATGCCCAGTACCAGCACATCAATCGCCGGCAACTCGGCCAGCAGGCGATCGGCCTGCTCGGCAGCGTCGTCAAGGGTGGCGGCGACGCTGTACAGGCTCAGGAACTTGGCCTTGGCCGCCGGGCCTTGCAGCAAATACTTCTTCAACAGGCCGGCATTGCTGTCGGCATGTTCCACCGGCACCCAGCGCTCGTCGGCCAGGGTGATGGTCACCTTGGACCAGTCCAGGCCTTGCTTGGCGAGGTTCTGGAAGAACGCCACCGGGCTGCGGCCGCCGGACACCACCAGGGTCGCCTCGCCACGGGCACTGATGGCCGCGCGCAGTTGTTCGGCCACGTCATTGGCCAAGCCATCCGCCAGCAGCACCGGGTTGCGGTACTCATGGGCAGTCACGCCCTGAGGCAGTTTCAAATCAGATATCGCCATACCAAGACCTCCCGTCCCGCGTGATCAGTGCAATCGAGCTCATTGGCCCCCAGGAGCCCGCCGCGTACGGCTTGGGCGCATCACCGGATTTTTTCCATCCGGCGATCAACTGGTCACACCACTTCCACGCAGCTTCGATTTCATCTTTGCGCACAAACAGGTTCTGGTTGCCACGCATTACTTCCAGCAACAGCCGCTCGTAGGCATCGGGAATCCGTGCGCTGCGATAGGTGTCGGAAAAATTCAGTTGCAGCGGGCCGCTGCGCAGTTGCATGCCCTTGTCCAGGCCCTGCTCCTTGGTCATCACGCGCAAGGAAATCCCTTCGTCCGGTTGCAGGCGGATGATCAGTTTGTTGCTGATCTGCAAGCGCTGCTCGGGGGCGAAGATGTAGTGGGACGGTTCCTTGAAGTGGATGACGATCTGCGACAGTTTTTGCGGCATGCGCTTGCCGGTACGCAGGTAGAACGGCACCCCGGCCCAACGCCAGTTACGGATATCGGCACGCAGGGCGACGAAGGTCTCGGTGTCGCTCTGGGTGTTGGAGTTCTCTTCTTCCAGGTAACCCGGTACCGGCTTGCCGGCGCTGTAGCCGGCGATGTATTGGCCACGCACCACCTGGGTGGTCAGGCCGTCTGGGCTGATGGGCGCCAGGGCCTTGAGCACCTTGACCTTCTCGTCCCGAATACTGTCGGCAGACAGGTCGGCGGGCGGGTCCATGGCGATCAGGCACAGCAGCTGCAGCAGGTGATTCTGGATCATGTCCCGCAGCTGCCCGGCCTTGTCGAAATAGCCCCAGCGACCTTCGATGCCTACTTGCTCGGCCACGGTGATTTCAACGTGGGAGATGTAGTTCTGGTTCCACTGGGTTTCAAACAGGCTGTTGGCAAAACGCAGGGCGATCAGGTTCTGGACGGTCTCTTTGCCCAGGTAGTGGTCGATGCGGTAGGTGCGGTTTTCCGGGAAGAACTGCGCCACGGCGTCATTGACCTTGCGCGAGGAATCCAGGTCCGAGCCGATGGGTTTTTCCAGGACCACGCGGGTATTTTCCGCCAGGCCGACCTTGGACAGGTTCTCGCAGATCGCGCCATACACCGCCGCCGGGGTGGCGAAGTAGGCAATCAGGCGTTGTTCAGTGCCGGCGTTCTCTGCCAGGGCGACGTAGTCATCGGCCTTCAGGAAGTCGACGTGCAGGTACGTCAGGCGGGCCAGGAAACGCTGGGCGACGGTTTCGTCCAGTTCCTTGCCAACGTAACCACGCAATTCTTTTTCGATGTGGGCCAGGTGCTGTTGCTCGGAACCGGCCTCACGGGCCAGGGCCAGGATGCGCGTGTCTTCGTGCAGCAGGCCCGCACCATCGAGTTGATAGAGGGCAGGAAATAACTTGCGCAGCGCCAGATCACCCAAGGCGCCAAACAGGGCAAAGGTGCAGGGTTCTACGGTTATCGAAGG
Organism: Pseudomonas sp. D8002; assembly: GCF_013385695.1. Classification (NCBI taxonomy): domain Bacteria; kingdom Pseudomonadati; phylum Pseudomonadota; class Gammaproteobacteria; order Pseudomonadales; family Pseudomonadaceae; genus Pseudomonas; species Pseudomonas sp. D8002. The sequence goes on along the minus strand of NZ_JACAPM010000012.1, from coordinate 26,101 downwards.
CATGATGTTTGTTCTTTTATCAAGTTAAGCTACAAATACCTTTTTTTAAGGCATCACTCAAGGAAAAATGTAGTAATAACCACAACATTTTCCCGAAAAACGTATTCCGAGTGGTGGTGTTCAACTACCCTCAGTAGGATAGGCCACCGCAAAGGGCCGCTCGTCGATTGGTTGACGACCCTTATTTGCATCGTCGCCCTAAGGAAACATGAATGGACCGCGTGCGAAATCTACTGGAACAGATCCAGAAACGCCTCGAAGAACTGAACAAGGCTGAACGTAAAGTCGCCGAGGTCATCCTGCTCAACCCGCAGCAGGCGACCCGCTTCTCTATCGCCGCCCTCGCCCAGGCCGCTTCGGTCAGCGAACCTACAGTGAACCGCTTCTGCCGCTCGTTCGGCGTGAGTGGTTACCCTGAACTTAAATTGCAGCTGGCGCAAAGCCTGGCCAGCGGCGCGGCGTATGTCAGCCGCGCGGTGGAGGCCGATGATAACCCGGAGGCCTACACCCAGAAGATCTTCGGCAGTGCCATCGCGTCCCTCGACAGCGCCTGCCAGGCCCTGGACCCGAACCTGATCAGCAAGGCCGTCGACCTGCTGATCCAGGCTCGGCAGATCCACTTCTTCGGCCTGGGTGCTTCGGCGCCGGTGGCCATGGACGCGCTGCACAAGTTTTTCCGTTTCAACCTGTCGGTCACGGCCCACGCCGATGTGCTGATGCAGCGGATGATCGCCTCGGTGGCCCACACCGGGGAGTTGTTCGTGATCATTTCCTACACCGGGCGTACCCGTGAACTGGTGGAAGTAGCACGTATTGCGCGGGAAAACGGCGCCTCGGTGCTGGGCGTGACCGCCGAAAATTCGCCGCTGGCCAAGGCCAGTACGGTGAGCCTGAACATTCCGTTGCCGGAAGACACCGACATCTACATGCCGATGACCTCGCGGATCATTCAGTTGACGGTGCTGGATGTACTGGCGACGGGCATGACCTTGCGTCGCGGAGTGGATTTCCAGCCGCACTTGCGCAAGATCAAAGAGAGCTTGAACGACAGCCGGTATCCGGTTGGGGATGAATTCAACTAGGCCCGAATCTACTGTGAATGTGCCGGCCTCTTCGCGAGCAAGCCCGCTCCCACATTCGACTGCATTCCAAAAGTGGAACTCGGTCTAATGTGGGAGCGGGCTTGCTCGCGAAAGCGGCATCAGCAACACCGGAACATCCGGATCAAGCCCCCGCCCTGGCCTGCAAACTCAAATGCGCCCTCTCCCCCGGCGCCAGGCTCGCAGCAGCCATCGCCGACTCCACACACACAAACCCCGCAGCCTCGTTGAAGCTTACCCCCAGCAACGGTCGACTCCCCGGGTGCCACACCACCGTGTCGGCACTCTCACCGGTGTCGATGCACAATTCGCGCTGCCAGGCATGGTCCTTGAGGTGCAGTTCGCCGTCGTGCTGGAACACCCGCTGACACCCACCATCGACACGCAACTCACCTTCCTGCTGGCACGCCTGGCGATTCAGCTGGTCGTAGCCCTGCGCGCCATCCAGCCCAGACAGCGCTATCTCACCAACGTTGCCAATCCGCCAATAAGCGTGCAAAGCATGGCTCAATTGGCACGGCAGCTCGTCCTGGTGCTCGGTGGCCAGGCGCAGCTCCAGGGTTTCCCCCAGGTGTGCATGCAGGTCCACCTGCCAGTCGCATAGCTGCAATTGCCAGTGCAAACGCACGCCGTCGTCGTCGGTGCTGCTGTCCAGCAATTTCCAGTCGATCAGCCGTGCCCAGCCATGGGACGGCCAGGCGTTTTCGCTGGGATGGCGGCCATACCACGGCCAACACACCGGCACGCCGCCACGGATGGCGCCGACCTGCGGCCACTTGGCCGCGCACCACAGCCAGGGTTTCTGGCCCGTGGGCTGAAAGTGCAGCAATTGCGCGCCCTGGCGACTGAACACCGCCTGGCAGAGCGGGTGATCGATCACCAGCACATCGCGCATCTGGAAGCGTTCCCAGGCGAATACCGGCCGCTCGCGCAGGGATTTGAAAAAGCGTTGCAGCGGATGCTCATGCATGTGCCACGGTCCTGAATATCTTTGCAGGCGCTGGCTTGCCTGCGATGGCATCGCCTCGGTGTGGCAGATACACCGCAGGGCTCGCATCGCAGGCAAGCCAGCTCCCACACAAAAAAAAGCGGATAGCCATGGCTACCCGCAAAATGCGCACAGAGAGAAGGAGCTTATCGCAACAACGTTAGAACGTAGACTGAATTTTCAGGCCCGCTACCACCGCGTTGTCGACTTGCTTAACACCACCTGGGTTGGCGATGTATTGCAGGTTAGGACGCACGGTCAGCCAGTTGGTGACGTGGAAGCCGTAGTTCAGTTCGACGTTGTACTCCGTGTTACGCAGCGGTGCGTAACCCGATTGGTCGTAATCCGTGAACCCGCCGGCCGCGTTGAGCAACTCAGCATTTTTCTTCACGTCACTGTTGGCATGGATACGGGATACACCGATACCCACGTCATCTTTTGTACGTGCGTCGAATGGACCTTTATACACAAGCATCAGCGACTGGTAGTTGTCGACCAGGTTGGTGTCTTTGTCGTGGAAGGTGACGTTGGCCGCAATGTTCAAGCCGCGGGAAGCATCGCCATTGTGGGTGGTGAGTTGCTGTTGCAGAACGCCCCAGTAACCGCTTTTGCTGCTGCGAACGCGGAAGGCTGCGCCCGTGGTGCCAGCATCGTTACCGTTGACGTCTTCACGTACGTCGGTAGCGTCGGCGGTGCTCTTGTAGTAACCCACACGGTATTCGCCCGGCAGGCCATTGACCTTCGGCGACCAGACCAATTCAACCGGCAATACGGTGCCCTTGGTGCCGCTGCCGCTGAGCTTGAAGCCGTTGCCGTGCTCCAGTTGCGACGGGTTCTGGTTGTACGCACCGATTTGCGCATACAGCTCAGGCGTGATGTTGTACTTCACGCGGATAGCCGCCTGGCTGACGGGCCAGTTGTACCAGGTGTTTACATAGTTACCGACCTGCGAGCCACAGAACGACAGGTTCTGGAAGTCGCACGGGAAGGTGTTGAAGTCTTCGCCTTCACCGAAGTAACCGAGTTTCACGTCCAGCTTGTTGTCGAACATCTGGTGCTGAATCCAGAACTGGGTCAGACGCACCATGTGGCCTCGGCCGTCGACTTCCTGAGACGAGCTCAAGGTGCCGGCACGCGGGTCACCAATACGGTCGTTGGAAATGTTTGCGCCATTACGATTGGTCAACTGGATCTTGGCCTGGGTGTTATCCCAGCCCCACAGCTTTTGCAGGTCCAGTGCCACGCCCAGACCGAACTGGTCAGCGTAACGGGCAGTCTTGTCGTTGTTGTAGCCACCGCTGAGGTTGCCACCGACTTCACCGACGTAATCCGCCTTGATGTCGATACCTTGCTCGATCAGCTTGGTACGCTCGCCGCCCCAATCGCCGGTCATCCACTTGGAATCGGCGCTGAACGCGTCGTCCGCCATCGCATTGGCGGACAGTACCAGGGCGGCTGCTGCTGACAGTTGGCAGATCAACCGGGTGTTGTTGTGGTGCTTTTTCATCCCTACATCCTCGTCTTTATTGTTATTAACTGTTTTTATCTAACGCGGTTTACTTCTTTGTGAGAGCAGGACTCTCACAAAAGCCCCTACACATCATTTGAAACTTCAGCGTCCCTTGAATTGAGCGACGTTGTCGGCACGGTCCTGGGCAGGCAACGAAGCGGCAGTGCCCAGGCGCTCGCCGGTCTTGGCGTCGAACAGCAACACTTTGGCCGGGTCGAACTGCAAGGTCAGGGTCTCGCCCACTTGCGGCGCCACATCGGGCGCCAGGCGGCAGCAGACCTTGGTGTCATTGATTTGCACGAACACCAGGGTGTCCGGACCGGTCGGCTCGGTGACTTGCACCTCGGCCCGAATGGTCGGCGCGCCGGTGGCTTCAGCGGCAGCCAGTACGATCTGCTCCGGGCGCAGGCCCAGGATCACTTCGCGGTCTTCAAGACCGGCATCGTTCATGTTCAACGGCAATTCACAGCGGGCCTGGCCGCTGTCCAGCAGCGCCACCAGGCGGCCGTCCTTGCGTTGCAGGCGCAGTGGAATGAAGTTCATCGGCGGCGAACCGATGAAGCTCGCCACGAACAGATTGGCCGGGTCGTTGTAGATCTCTTTCGGCGTGCCGAACTGCTGGATGATGCCGTCCTTCATGACCGCCACTTTGTCGCCCAGGGTCATCGCTTCGATCTGATCGTGGGTGACGTAGACGGTGGTGGTTTTCAGACGCTGGTGCATCAGTTTCATTTCGGTACGCATCTCGACCCGCAGCTTGGCGTCGAGGTTGGACAGCGGTTCGTCGAACAGGTAGATCTTCGGGCGACGCGCCAGTGCCCGACCCATGGCCACACGTTGTTGCTGGCCACCGGAGAGCTGGCCCGGCTTGCGATTGAGCAGGTGCTCGATCTGCAGCAGCTTGGCCACTCGCGCCACTTCTTCATCGATCGCCGCCTGGGGCATCTTGCGAATCTTCAGGCCGAATTCGATGTTCTCGCGCACGCTCATGGTCGGGTACAGCGCGTAGGACTGGAACACCATGGCGATGTCACGATCCTTGGGGCTCATGCCGCTGACGTCCTGGTCGCCGATCATGATCGCGCCACCGGTGATGTTTTCCAGGCCGGCAATGCAATTCATCAAGGTAGATTTGCCGCAACCCGAAGGGCCGACCAGGATCAGGAACTCACCTTCCTTGATCGACAGTTCGATGTTCTTCAGGGTGTCCGGCAGGCCGGTACCGTAGGTCTTGTTTACGTTACGAAGTTCGAGCGTTGCCATGATTACCCCTTGACCGCGCCGGCCGTCAGGCCGCGCACGAAATACTTGCCTGCGACCACATAGACCAGCAGGGTCGGCAGCCCGGCGATCATCGCCGCCGCCATATCAACGTTATATTCCTTGACCCCGGTACTGGTGTTGACCAGGTTGTTCAGCGCCACCGTGATGGGCTGCGAATCACCGCTGGAGAACACCACGCCGAACAGGAAGTCGTTCCAGATCTGCGTGAACTGCCAGATCAGGCACACCATGATGATGGGTGTCGACATCGGCAGGATGATCAGGCGGAAGATCGTGAAGAACCCCGCGCCATCCAGGCGAGCCGCCTTCACCAGTGCATCGGGAATGCTGACGTAGTAGTTACGGAAGAACAGTGTAGTAAACGCCAGTCCGTAGACGATGTGCACGAACACCAGGCCCGTGGTGGTACTGGCCAGGCCCATCTTGCCGAGGGTGAACGAGGCTGGCAGCAGCACGGTCTGGAACGGCAGGAAGCAGCCGAACAGCAACAGGCCGAAGAACAACTGCGAACCACGGAAGCGCCACATCGACAGCACGTAGCCGTTCAACGCACCGATGGCGGTGGAGATCAGTACCGCCGGAACGGTGATCTTGATCGAGTTCCAGAAGTAGCCGTCAACCGTGGCCCAGGCTTTCACCCAGCCGATGCCGGTGATCACGGTGGGCCAGCTCAGCAGGTTGCCGGTGCTGATGTCTTCCGGGGTCTTGAAGCTGGTGAGCAACATGACCACCAACGGCACCAGGTACAGCAGGACAGCGAGGATCAGCACCGCGTAGATCGCGACGCGGCTCAGGCTGATGGCAGGTTTGCCAGCAAGACTAGTCATTACGCTTGGTCCTCAGCTCGGAGTACAGGTAAGGCACGATGATTGCGAGAATCGCACCGAGCATCAGAATCGCACTGGCCGAACCCATGCCCATCTGGCCGCGGCTGAAGGTGAAGGAGTACATGAACATCGCCGGCAGGTCGGAGGAGTAACCCGGACCACCCGCCGTCATGGCCGCCACCAGGTCGAAGCTCTTGATCGCGATGTGCGCCAGGATCATTACCGCACTGAAGAACACCGGGCGCAGGCTTGGCAGCACCACTTTCCAGTAGATGCGCGGCATGCTCGCGCCGTCGATCTGCGCCGCACGGATGATCGATTGATCAACACCGCGCAGGCCGGCGAGGAACATCGCCATGATGAAGCCCGAGGCTTGCCACACAGCAGCGATCACCAGGCAATACACCACACGGTCCGGGTCGATCAGCCAGTCCAGGCGAAAGCCTTCCCAGCCCCAGTCACGCAGCAGTTTGTCCAGGCCCATGCCTGGGTTGAGCAGCCATTTCCAGGCGGTACCGGTGACGATCATCGAGAGCGCCATCGGGTACAGGTAAATGGTGCGGATAAAACCTTCGCGACGGATTTTCTGGTCGAGGAAAATCGCCAGGGTCACGCCGATCACCAGGGTGATGCCGATGAACATGCCCCCGAACACCGCGAGGTTCTTGCTCGCGACCCACCAGCGGTCGTTGTCGAACAAGCGCACGTATTGCGCCAGGCCTACGAACTTGTAGGTCGGCAGGAAAGTCGAGTTAGTGAACGACAGCACGAACGTCCACAGGATGTAGCCATAGAAGCCCACCAGAACGATGAACATGCTCGGCGCCAGCACCAGTTTGGGTAGCCAGCGCTGCAGTGCATCGAACGGCGAGGCTTTGCTGAACACAGCAACAGAACTCATGGGAAAATCCAGTACAGGGAAAAAGGACTACAGGAACATGCCTTGTGGGGGTTAGGGGTCCCCCCACAAGGCCATTCGGTACTAACCGTTACTTGGCCGACTTGATCGCTGCCGCGAGTTTCTTCGCGGTATCGGCAGGGTCAGCTTTCGGGTCGTTGATGTAGTTGGTCACGACATCAAAGAACGCGCCTTGTACCGCCAGCGTGGTTGCCATGTTGTGGGCCATGCTTGGTTGCAGGCCGCCAGTCTTGGCATCCGCCAGGAAGTCCTTGGCAGCAGTCTGGGCGCAGGAGTCAAAGCCGTATTTGCCCATGTCTTGCAACATGTCGATACGAACCGGGATCGAGCCTTTGTTGATGCTGAAGACTTTCTGGAAGTTTTCGCTCAGCACGACCTTGGCGATGTCCTGCTGACCGGCAGCAGTGCCTTTGTCTTTCTGCTTGAAGGCTGCGAGGGAGTCGATGTTGTAGGTGAAGGCCTTGTCGGTGCCCGGGAAGGCTACGCACTCGTAGTCTTTGCCGGCGACTTTCTTGGCGGCGGTCCATTCACTCTTGGCCCAGTCACCCATGATCTGCATGCCGGCCTTGCCGTTGATGACCTTGGCGGCTTCCAGGTTCCAGTCCTGGCCCTTGCCGTCGGCGTCCATGTAGGTCGCGACTTTCTTCAGCTCGGTCAGGGACTTGATCATTTCAGGGCCGGTCAGGGCTTTTTCGTCGAGGTCCACCAGGGCTTTCTTGTAACCGTCAGCCCCCATGACCGAGAGCACGACCGCTTCGAAGACGGTGCTGTCCTGCCAAGGCTGGCCACCGTGGGCGAGCGGAATGAAGCCCGCGGCCTTGAGCTTGTCGCCCGCTGCGTAGAATTCTTCGAGGGTGGTCGGGTTCTTGGTGATACCGGCTTTCTTGAACACTTCCGGGTTGATCCACAGCCAGTTCACGCGGTGAATGTTCACCGGCACGGCCACGTAGTTACCTTCGTACTTCACGGTATCGGAGACTTTCTTGTCCAGCAGGCTGTCCCACTTCTCTTCTTTGGCGGGTTCCTTCAGGACGTCGGTGTCGAGCAGCCCGGTGGACGCCCATTCCTGGATGTCGGGGCCTTTGATCTGGGCCATGCCTGGCGGGTTGCCAGCAACGGCGCGGCTTTTCAGTACGGTCATGGCAGTGGAACCGCCACCGCCGGCGACGGCACCGTCTTTCCAGGTGAAACCGTCTTTTTCAACTTGGGCCTTCAGGACATCTACTGCCGCTTTCTCGCCACCCGAGGTCCACCAATGCACAACTTCAACCGTCCCTTTCGAGTCGGCGGCAAAAGCACTGAGGGGAAACAACGAGGCAACGGAAATAGCTACGGCGAGGCGACTGATCGCTTTCATCTGAGTACCTTTTTTCTTGTTGTTATGCATGCAAGTCGGTGCTTGCGCTGCAAACGAGTTTAAACAGGGATTTTTCAGGTGCAGGTAACAAAGGGACGCCAAAATGTCACCACTTGGTGACATAGCGCCCGGTGGCCACGGCACTGGCCATGCTCGGTGACAAGGGTAGCCCCGGCAGCAAGACAGACTGCCAGGCGTGGTAGAGGTCCGGTTTGCCACCCCAGATTTTCGCGCTGGGCTGGTTTTTCGGGCTCAGTTCGTGGTGCCAGCTGCCGTGTGTGCGGTCAATGAAACGGGTTTCACAGAACTCCCAGAAGCGCCGGTACCAGGTTTCGTAATGCAGCTCCCCCGTGCGTTTGAGCAGCGCCTGGGCAGCGGCACTGGCTTCGCAATGGGTCCAGTGCAGGCGCTCGCGTACCACGGGGCGCTGGCTCCAGTCGAGGGTATAGACAATGCCGGGGGCGCCGTCGACGGCCCAGGCGTATTCACAGGCGCTGGCGAACAGGCCCTTGGCGTCGGTCACTAGCCACTCAGGGGTGACGAGCCCGGCATCCAGGCGCGCAGCCTCAAGGTGCAACACCAGTCGCGCCCATTCGAAGCCGTGGCCGGGGGTGATGCCGTAGGGACGAAAACCATCGGCCGGGTTGTCTTCGTTGTAACCACGCAGGGGTTGCCAATGGCTGTCGAAATGCTCGATCACCATGTCCCGGTTTTGCGCCGCATGGGTATGAATAATCCGCTCGACGATGCGCAGTGCCCGGTCCAGCCAGCGGGTTTCACCGGTGACATCGGCCAGGGCCAGGAAGGCTTCAGTGGCGTGCATGTTGCTGTTGGCGCCGCGATAGGCTTCTACCCCGCTCCAGTCCTGGGCGAAGGACTCGAGCATCGCGCCCTCCTCTTCGTTCCAGAAGTACTGGTCGATGATGTGGATCGCGTCGTTGAGCAAGGTTTGCGCGCCGGGAGCGCCGGCCACTACTGCGGAGCTGGCGGCCAGGGCGACAAAGGCGTGCAGGTAGGCGGCCTTGCCGGTGTTGCCGTCGCGGGCGTCGGGCGTGGCGAACCAACCGCCGTGCCGGGCATCGCGCAGCGGGCCGCTGAGGGCCACGACGCCGTGTTCCACCAGGTCGGCATAACCTGGCAGGCCCAGCCCATGGGCCATGGCAAAGCTATGGGTCATGCGGGCGGTGTTCATGGTTTCGGCGACGGCATCGGGCGGCAGGACGCCTTGATCGTCGAGGTTGCCGAAGCCGTCAGGCAGCCTGGAAGCCTTGGCGAATGACAGCAGGCGCTGGCCTTCAGTGGCAAGCCAGGCGTGATGGGCAGGTGCGTTCAGCCAACTACTGGCAGGCAGTGGTTGCGTGGTCATGATTAGCCCTTTTTATTATGTGCGGGATGACGGGAGTCTAAACAAGGGCGGCGCGAGGGCAAGTAACGAAGGAGACGGGAAATGTCACCGATTGGTGACATTGATTGTGCCAGGGCCTGCAGGCGTCATGTGTAGTGACGCCTGCAGCACCTCACATCACTGCTGCCCGAGAGGGGTGATCCGGGCCGGCTGGTTGATCTGCTGCTGCAGGTTCTGCACCTGGCTTTGCAAGGCAGTGACGTTACGCGTGGTCTGGATGCGGAACACGTCGAACTCCTTGGTGGACGGACCGTCCGAAGCCGCGGCGCGGTTGTCCAGTTCGCTCTTGAGGACCACAAGGTCCTGCTCCAGGCGGGCGATGGCGGCCGTGGGGTTGCCCTGTTTTTTCAGGGCTGCGACGTCGGCGGAGAGGTCCTTGAACTCGGCGTCCCGGGACTTGAGGGTAGCCACCGCCTCCGTCAGCGCCTGGACCTGGCCCTGCAATTGCGCGTTGGCACTGGACAGCTGGGTCGTGCTGGCGGTCATCTGCTCCAGGCGCTTGTCCAGGTCAGTCGCCTGGCCGGCCACGCCCATCTGCTGCTTGCCCTGCTCCAGCAACTGGGTCTCCAGCTGCTTGATCTGCAGTTTCAGGGCCTCGCTGCCATTATTCACATTGGCTTCGCTGGCCACCACCTTGCCGGAAATATCCTGCAGGCGCCCCGCCGCTTCCTCGCTGATGCGCGCGAAGCTTTCCTGGGTCGCCACCAGTTGCTGGCCCATCAGGGAAATCTGCTGGAAGCTCCACCAGGCAAGGCCGGCGAAGGCGAACAGCAGCGCACCGACCAATGCCCACAGCGGCCCGGTACTGGCGCTCTTGACCTTGACAACCGGCGCAGGCCGGGAGCGCACGGAGGTAGCCGGCGTGGGCTCGAAATCATCGTCGTCCGAGGTGTCGGCCCGCAGGCTGGGAACGTTGTCGAAGTCGTCGTTAGCATCGTTACGCATGAATCAACCTTAAATCCTTTGAGGTGGCATATGGATAGCCAGGCGTCGGAGTATAAACCCCCGACCTGCCGCACTGATCGACCCGGGTTCGCAAATTCGGTTCCCGGTGTGTTGCCGGTTATTTAAGTCCGACGTCCTGGGCCTTCCACCAGCTACAGAACTCGTCGAGGGCCGCCCACAGGCTGACCTTGGGCTGGTAGTCGAGATAATGCCGTGCGCGGGTGATGTCGAGGGTGAAATCTTTGTTCATCACCTGCATGCCCAGCCGTGACAAAGACGGTTCCGGGCGCCCTGGCCACATGGCACAGAAGGCTTCATTGAGCGCCGCAACGCTGTAAGACAAGCCGTAGGACCGATAACGGGTGACCTGAGGCATGTCCATCTGTCGCATCACGTAGTTCACCACATCCCACACCGGCACCGGGGCACCGTTGCTGATGTTGTAGACCTTGCCCAACGCCGAGCCCGTCGCCAGCAAACTGCTGAGCAGGGCTTCATTGAGGTTGTGCACGCTGGTGAAATCGACCTTGTTCAGGCCATCGCCGACAATCGCCAGGCGGTTCTTGCGCTGCATCTTCAACAGGCGCGGGAAGATGCTCATGTCGCCGGCCCCCGTGACAAAGCGCGGGCGCAGGGCCAGCACTTCGAGGCCAAACTCCTGGGCGCCAAACACCTTTTGCTCCGCCAGGTATTTGGTGGCTGCATACGGATGCTTGAAACGCTTGGGCACTTGTTCTTCGGTCAAGCCCAGGTGGTCACGGCCGTCGAAGTAGATCGACGGCGAAGACAGGTGTACGAGGCGCCCGACCCGCTGCTTGAGGCAGGCCTCCACCACGTTTTCGGTAACCAGCACATTGCCCTGGTGGAAGTCCTGATAACGCCCCCACAGCCCCACGGCCCCGGCGCAATGCACCACGGCCTCGACGTCGCGGCACAGCTCGCGCACCAGGTCCGGATCATTCAAATCACCCTGGATAAACTCGGCGCCGCGCCGTACCAGGTGCTCCACACCTTCGGCCCGCCGCCCGTTGACCCGCACGTCCAGGCCCTGCTCCAGGGCGAAACGCGCAAAGCGCCCGCCAATGAAGCCGCTTGCGCCGGTGACCAGAATTTTCATGACTTACTCCGCATTCTTTCGTTTTTCATCGCTGTTGCCTTGACGCTGGCCATCACGCCAACGGCACCAACCATTGCCCCGTTGTGTGTGCCAGATGATCCGTCAGCAGGCCCAGCAATTGTCCACCACTGCGCCAATGATGCCAGTACAGCGGCACATCGATCGGCTTATCTGGCAATAACTCCACCAACACGCCCTTTTCCAGCTGGTCGCGCACCTGCAATTCGGGCACCAGGCCCCAGCCCAATCCGGCTTCCGTCAGGCGAATAAAACCTTCGGACGAGGGGCATAGATGGTGTTCGAAACCACCGTCGACGCCCAGGGACGCCAGGTAGCGATGCTGCAGGAAATCATCCGGGCCGAACACCAGCGCCGGCGTGCGGGCCAGTTGATCGGCCCGCACGCCCTCGGGAAAGTGCCGGGCGACAAACGCCGGGCTGGCCAGCGCCCGATACCGCATCGCGCCGAGCAACAGGCTGCGGGCACCGGCCACCGGGCGTTCGCTGGCGCAAATACAGGCTGCCACTTCGCCGGCGCGCATGCGCTTGAGGCCGACGGTCTGGTCTTCTACCACCAGGTCCAACAGCAAATGCTGCTCGGCGCAGAAGTCGCTCACCGCCTCGGCCCACCACGTGGCCAGGCTGTCGGCATTCAAGGCGATGCGCAGGCGCTCGGGCATGCCCTCTTCATCCAGCGCGGGCACCTGGCTTTGCAGGTCGCGCTCCAGCAATCGTACCTGTTGCACGTGGTTGAGCAGGCGGCGGCCGATCTCGGTGGGCGTCGGCGGCGTGGCACGTACCAGCACCGGCTGGCCGATTCGCGCCTCCAACAGCTTGATGCGCTGGGAAATCGCCGATTGGGAAATTCCCAGTACCTGCGCGCCCCGCTCGAAGCCGGCCTGTTCCACCACCGCCGCCAGGGCGGAAAGCAATTTATAGTCGAACATCAGTTTTCCTAATGAGCGATCAGCAATATTGGTTTTTCTTATACAACCTTGGACGGGAGAATAGCCAGCATCGCTTCTTCTTATTCAAGGACCTCCACATGGCTGGCGAAACCGCCCTGGCAACCCTGCTGCGCAGCATGAGCCCACAGCTCAATGACGGCGACTACGTGTTCTGCACCCTGGCCGACAGCCGAATCCCCGAAGGTTGCGAGGTGATCGGCAGCTTCCGCGAGCAGGAAGGCCTGACGTTGATCGTCGAGCGCCAGCAGGCCGAGCGCGCCGGACTGGCCTTCGACTATGTGGCTGCGTGGATCACCCTCAACGTCCATTCGGCCCTGGAAGCGGTCGGCCTGACCGCCGCGTTCGCCACGGCCCTGGGCCAGGCCGGGATCAGTTGCAACGTGATTGCCGGCTACTACCACGATCACCTGTTTGTCGGCCGCGCCGATGCCGAGCGCGCCATGACGGTGTTGCGGCAATTGGCGGCGGGCGCGGAGTAAATCCTATGTGGCAAAGCTATATGAACGGCCTGTTGGTGGCCTTTGGTTTGATCATGGCGATCGGCACCCAGAACGCGTTTGTGCTGGCGCAGAGCCTGCGGCGCGAACATCACCTGCCGGTGGCGGCACTGTGCGTGGTGTGCGACGCGATCCTGGTGGCCGCCGGCGTATTCGGCCTGGCCACCGTGCTGGCGCATAACCCGGTATTGCTGGCGATTGCCCGCTGGGGTGGTGCGGCGTTCCTGCTCTGGTACGGTACCCTCGCCCTGCGCCGGGCCTGCTCGAAGCAGAGCCTGGGCGAGGGCGAGAACCTCAAGGTACGCTCGTTGAAGGCGGTGATGCTCAGCGCCCTGGCAGTGACGTTGCTCAACCCCCACGTGTACCTGGACACCGTCTTGTTGATCGGCTCCCTCGGCGCCCAGCAAACCGAACCGGGCGCCTACGTGGCCGGCGCCGCCAGCGCTTCGTTCCTGTGGTTCATGACCCTGGCCCTGGGCGCCGCATGGCTGGCACCGTGGCTGGCGCGTCCCGCCACCTGGCGGATTCTGGACCTGCTGGTAGCCGCCATGATGTTCAGCGTGGCCTATCAATTAATCAGCGCAGCGTAGATATTCCAAAACGCTCTGGAACCTCTATCCCACACAGTTGTTGCGTGGTTTTGCCGCACCCCCGGTGCTATGATCCAGCCCCTGCGCCGCAAAGAGTACAAACTCCCCGGCGCTTGTTTGGCCGCCCGTGATCGGCCTTGCGCTCACCGCAACTGACCTGATTAGGAGAATCATCATGGCTTTCGAATTGCCGCCGCTGCCCTACGCACACGATGCCCTGCAGCCGCACATTTCCAAGGAAACCTTGGAATACCACCACGACAAGCACCACAACACCTATGTCGTGAACCTGAACAACCTGGTGCCTGGCACCGAGTTCGAAGGCAAGACCCTGGAAGAAATCGTCAAGTCTTCTTCGGGCGGCATCTTCAACAACGCCGCTCAGGTCTGGAACCACACTTTCTACTGGAACTGCCTGGCGCCAAACGCTGGCGGCCAACCTACCGGCGCACTGGCTGAGGCGATCAACGCTGCCTTCGGTTCGTTCGACAAGTTCAAGGAAGAGTTCACCAAGACTTCCGTCGGCACCTTCGGTTCCGGTTGGGGCTGGCTGGTGAAAAAGGCTGACGGTTCCCTGGCACTGGCCAGCACCATCGGCGCCGGCAACCCGCTGACCAGCGGCGACACCCCGCTGCTGACCTGCGACGTCTGGGAACACGCTTACTACATCGACTACCGCAACGTGCGTCCAAAGTATGTGGAAGCGTTCTGGAACCTGGTCAACTGGAAGTTCGTGGCTGAGCAGTTCGAAGGCAAGACCTTCACCGCTTAAGTACCGCTTGCAGTAGAAAGAGCCCGGCGATTGCCGGGCTTTTTTGTGGGCGATTACAAATGGAAAAATGCCAGGAAAACGCTGGAACTCATCAAAAGGATTTCGCCACGCAGCATGTAAGAGGAATGTCCCTCTGATTGACTGCAGGAGAACTTGATATGGATCTAGCATCTTTGATCGGCATGGCCCCTCAAGCACTTAACGTGTTCGATAACGTGACAGATAAGGGCCTGGACGTCCTGGACAAAAGCTTGGGCATCCTTGATAAGACCGTGGACATAGCTCGACAGGCCTTGGGGCAAATCGACCCTCAGGCGCAAGACCAGCCACAACCGCCGAAAATTTCGTTTACCTGATGGGCGCTGACGCTCGACGGTTTGTTTCGCTGGACTGAAAAACCCGCGCTCGTCCTGAAAAGACGGTACAAGAAGTCGGCACGTACGATCCGCCGACTTCACTCCATGCCAGGCCTGCCTTTCCATTCCCCCTCCCAACGTCTTACCCCCGGACGCGCTCATCTAAACTGCAAAACCTGCCCTGGCCGCAATGTCCCTTTGACTGCCCTCACGGGATTGCCAATACTCATGGCATATTGAGGCTACCCGCATGGAACAAGGAATAACCCTTTGAAGCTGGAACTCAAAAACAGCTTGTCGGTGAAGTTGCTACGGGTGGTACTGCTTTCGGCATTGGCCGTGGGCGTGGTACTGAGCGCGGCGCAGATCGTCTTTGATGCGTACAAGACGCGCCAGGCCGTGGCCGGTGATGCCCAGCGGATCCTCGACATGTTTCGCGACCCGTCCACCCAGGCCGTCTACAGTCTGGACCGGGAGATGGGCATGCAGGTCATCGAAGGCCTGTTCCAGGATGATGCCGTGCGCATGGCCTCCATCGGCCACCCCAACGAAACCATGCTCGCGGAAAAAACCCGCGACCTGCAACAATCCCCGAGCCGCTGGCTGACCGACCTGATTCTGGGCCAGGAACGCACGTTCACCACGCCGCTGGTGGGGCGCGGGCCTTACAGCGAGTACTACGGTGACCTGAGCATCACCCTCGACACCGCCACCTATGGCAAAGGGTTTCTTGTCAGTTCGGTGATCATTTTCATCTCCGGGGTGCTGCGGGCGCTGGCCATGGGGCTGGTGTTGTACCTGGTCTATCACTGGCTGCTGACCAAGCCGCTCTCGCGCATCATCGAGCACCTGAGTTCGATCAACCCCGACCGCCCCAGCGAGCACAAGATCCCGCAGCTCAAGGGCCACGAGAAAAACGAGCTGGGGCTCTGGATCAACACCGCCAACCAGTTGCTCGAATCCATCGAGCGCAATACGCACTTGCGCCATGAGGCGGAAAACAGCCTGCTGCGCATGGCCCAGTACGACTTCCTGACCGGCCTGCCGAACCGCCAGAAACTGCAGGAGCAACTGGACAAGATCCTGATCGACGCCGGCCGCCGGCAACGCCGGGTCGCGGTGTTGTGCGTGGGGCTGGATGACTTCAAAAGCGTCAACGAGCAGTTCACCTACCAGGCCGGCGACCAGTTGCTGCTGGCCCTGGCCGACCGCCTGCGCGCCCACAGCGGCCGCCTCGGCGCCCTCGCCCGCCTCGGCGGCGACCAGTTCGCCCTGGTGCAGGCCGATATCGAGCAGCCCTACGAAGCCGCCGAATTGGCACAAAGCATCCTCGACGACCTGGAAGCCGAATTCGCCCTCGATCACGAACAGATCCGCCTGCGTGCCACCATCGGCATCACCCTGTTCCCGGAAGACGGCGACAGCACCGAGAAGCTGCTGCAAAAAGCCGAACAGACCATGACCCTGGCCAAGAGCCGCTCGCGCAACCGCTACCAGTTCTATATCGCCAGCGTCGACAGCGAAATGCGCCGCCGCCGCGAGCTGGAAAAGGATCTGCGCGACGCCTTGAGCCGCGAGCAGTTTCACCTGGTGTACCAGCCGCAGATCAGCTATCTCGACCACCGTGTGGTGGGTGTCGAAGCGTTGATCCGCTGGCAGCACCCGGAGCACGGCCTGGTGCCGCCCGACCTGTTTATCCCCCTGGCCGAACAGAACGGCACCATCATTGCCATCGGCGAATGGGTACTGGACCAGGCCTGCCGGCAACTGCGGGAATGGCATGACCTGGGCTTCACCGAGCTGCGCATGGCGGTCAACCTGTCGACCGTACAGTTGCACCACGCCGAGCTGCCACGGGTGGTCAACAACCTGCTGCAAATCTACCGCTTGCCGCCGCGTAGCCTGGAGCTGGAAGTCACCGAGACCGGCCTGATGGAAGACATCAGCACCGCCGCCCAGCACCTGCTGAGCCTGCGCCGGTCCGGGGCACTGATTGCGATTGATGACTTCGGCACCGGCTATTCGTCCCTGAGCTATCTGAAAAGCCTGCCGCTGGACAAGATCAAGATCGACAAGAGCTTCGTCCAGGACCTGCTGGATGACGACGACGATGCGACCATCGTGCGGGCGATCATCCAGCTCGGCAAAAGCCTTGGCATGCAGGTGATCGCCGAGGGTGTGGAGACCGCCGAACAGGAGGCCTACATCATCTCCGAGGGTTGCCACGAGGGTCAGGGCTACCACTACAGCAAACCCTTGCCGGCACGGGAGTTGGTGGCCTACTTGAAGCAGGCCCAGCGCAATAACGCCGCCATCCTCTGAAGCGATGCCGGCCATCGGGGCCACGCGCACCGATGGCCGGCAAATCGATACTAAATATTTCCTGCTTATAACGCTTTACACAAAATGCAAATCTTTCGCATTATGTCGCAGTTTTGCGCGCCCCCCGCGTGCCCCATCAACAACCGAAGCAGGATGTTCGCCATGATTCGTATGCCCCTGGCCACCGCCAGCCTTCTCGCCATTGCCATTTCGCTCGCCGGTTGCGGTGAAGGCAAAGACAAGGCCGCCGCGCCTCAAGCCCCGGCCGCCGCCAGCACCACCGCCCCGGCGGCTGCCCCGGCAGGCCAGGTAGACGAGGCCGCCGCCAAGGCTGTGGTCGCGCATTACGCTGACATGGTGTTCGCGGTGTACAGCGATGCCGAGTCCACCGCGAAAACCCTGCAAACCGCGATCGACACTTTCCTTGCCAACCCGAACGACGACACCCTGAAAGCGGCCCGTACCGCCTGGATCGCCTCGCGCGTGCCGTACCTGCAGAGTGAAGTGTTCCGCTTCGGCAACACCATCATTGACGACTGGGAAGGCCAGGTGAACGCCTGGCCCCTGGACGAAGGCCTGATCGACTACGTCGACAAGACCTACGAACACGCCCTGGGCAACCCTGGCGCCACCGCCAACATCATCGCCAACAACGAGATCCAGGTCGGCGAAGACAAGGTCGATGTCAAAGACATCACCCCGGAAAAACTCGCCAGCCTGAATGAGCTGGGCGGTTCCGAAGCCAACGTAGCCACCGGCTACCACGCAATTGAATTCCTGCTCTGGGGCCAGGACCTGAACGGCACCGGCCCGGGCGCCGGCAACCGTCCAGCGTCGGACTACATGACCGGTGATGGCGCCACTGGCGGCCACAACGAGCGCCGCCGCACCTACCTGCGCGCCGTGACTCAACTGTTGGTCAGCGACCTGGAAGAAATGGTCGGCAACTGGAAGCCCAACGTCGAAGACAACTACCGCGCCACGCTGGAAGCAGAACCTGCGACCGATGGCCTGCGCAAGATGCTGTTCGGCATGGGTAGCCTGTCCCTGGGCGAGCTGGCCGGTGAGCGCATGAAGGTTTCCCTGGAAGCCAACTCGCCGGAAGACGAACAGGACTGCTTCAGCGACAACACCCACAACTCGCACTTCTACGACGCCAAGGGTATTCGTAACGTTTACCTGGGTGAGTACACCCGCACCGACGGTACCAAGATGACCGGCGCCAGCCTGTCCTCCCTGGTGGCCAAGGCCGACCCGGCGGCCGATGAAGCGTTGAAGGCTGACCTGGCCTCCACCGAAGCGAAGATCCAGGTGATGGTGGACCACGCCAACAACGGCGAACACTACGACCAGTTGATTGCTGCCGGTAACGACAAAGGCAACCAGATCGTACGTGACGCCATCGCCGCATTGGTGAAGCAGACCGGTTCGATCGAACAGGCTGCTGGCAAGCTGGGCATCAGTGACTTGAACCCGGATAACGCTGATCACGAGTTCTGATCAGTGCCGCGTTGAATGAGGCGACCTTCGGGTCGCCTTTTTTGTGCCTGCCCTCCAAGCTCCATCAACCTGCACAAATCTCCTGTGGGAGCGGGCTTGCTCGCGAAAGCGGTGGGTCAGCCAATGCATCCGTTGACTGATACACCGCTTTCGCGAGCAAGCCCGCTCCCACACTTGATCTGCCACGTCTCCAACGCCCCCCGGTTTACTTGCCCTGCACCGCAGGTAGAATGGCGCCTTTCCTGTCACCCCGAGCGGACCTCATGGCGTTGCCGACCTTACGGATAATCGGTTTCATTATCGGCATCTTCCTGATCACCCTGGCGATCGCCATGGTCATCCCCATGGCGACCCTGGTGTTTTTTGAACGCACCAGCGACCTGCCGTCGTTCCTCTGGGCCAGCCTGATTACCTTTATCGCGGGCCTGGCACTGGTCATCCCCGGCCGTCCGGAACACGTGCACCTGCGCCCGCGGGACATGTACCTGCTGACCGTCTCCAGCTGGCTGGTGGTGTGCATCTTCGCCGCACTGCCGTTCCTGTTGACCCAGCACATCAGCTACACCGACTCGTTCTTCGAAAGCATGTCCGGTATCACCGCTACCGGTTCCACGGTGCTCAGCGGCCTGGACACCATGTCCCCGGGCATCCTCATCTGGCGCTCGCTGCTGCACTGGCTCGGCGGTATCGGCTTTATCGGCATGGCGGTGGCGATCCTGCCGCTGCTGCGCATCGGTGGCATGCGCCTGTTCCAGACCGAATCCTCCGACCGCTCGGAAAAGGTCATGCCCCGCTCGCACATGGTGGCGCGCCTGATCGTGGCGGCGTACGTGGGCATCACCATCCTCGGCAGCCTGGCGTTCTGGTGGGCCGGGATGGGGCTGTTCGATGCGGTCAACCATGCGATGTCGGCAATTTCCACCGGCGGGTTTTCCACTTCCGACGAATCCCTGGCCCACTGGAAACAGCCGGCGGTGCACTGGGTGGCCGTGGTGGTGATGATCATGGGCAGCCTGCCGTTCACCCTGTATGTGGCCACGATGCGTGGCAACCGCCGGGCACTGATCAAGGATCAGCAGGTGCAAGGCTTGCTCGGGTTGCTGGTGGTGACCTGGCTGGTGCTCGGCACCTGGTATTGGTGGACCACCGACCTGCCTTGGCTGGACGCGCTGCGCCACGTGGCGGTGAACGTCACCTCTGTGGTGACCACCACCGGTTTCGCACTCGGGGACTACAGCATCTGGGGCAATTTCTCGCTGATGCTGTTCTTCTACCTGGGCTTTGTGGGCGGTTGCTCCGGCTCCACGGCTGGCGGGATCAAAATCTTCCGTTTCCAGGTCGCCTACATCCTGCTCAAGGCCAACTTGAACCAGTTGATTCACCCACGGGCGGTGATCAAGCAGAAGTACAACGGCCATCGCCTCGATGAAGAAATCGTGCGGTCGATCCTGACCTTCTCGTTTTTCTTCGCCATCACCATCTGCGCCATTGCCCTGGCCCTGTCACTGCTGGGCCTGGACTGGATGACCGCACTGACCGGCGCCGCCAGCACCGTGTCCGGTGTAGGCCCGGGCCTGGGTGAAACCATCGGCCCGGCCGGTAACTTCTCCACCCTGCCGGACGCGGCCAAGTGGATCCTGTCATTCGGCATGCTGCTGGGCCGGCTGGAGATCATTACGGTGTTTGTGCTGTGCATTCCGGCGTTTTGGCGTCACTGACAGGCAGCTCATGCAACCGCGCCCGGTACTCGCCGGGCGTGGCATCGAACCAGCGGCGGAACGCACGAAAGAAGTTGCTCGGGTCGGCAAACCCCAACAGGTAGGCAATTTCCAGCAGGGTCATGCTCGGCTGCGCCAGGTATTGCTCGGCCAGTTCGCGGCGGGTGTCGTCGAGCAAGGTCTGGAAACTCGTGCCCTCCTCCTGCAAGCGGCGCTGCAAGGTGCGCTGGGACAGGTGCAACGTCTGCGCAACCACTTCACGCTTGGGCTCGCCCTGGGGCAGCAATCGGCATAGCACCTGCCGCGCCTTGTGGGTCACCCGGCTCTCGGAAAACCGCGCCAGGTACTCCCCGGCAAAACGATCGTGCAACAACGCCATCGCCTCGTTCGCCGTGGGCAACGGCGCTTCCATATCGGCCCGCTCGAAGATCAGCGCGTCATAGGGCGCGTTGAACACCAGCGGTGCATGGAAGGCTTGTTTGTAGGGCGCCAGGTCCGCTGGCTGATCGCCCTGCACCAGCACCTTGCGCGGTTGCAACGTGCGCCCGGTCAGCCAGCCGCATAACGCCAGGGCACTGGCCAGGGACGCTTCGGCACTTTGCCGGGTAGGCGGCAGGTGGTCGCCGTGCACCGTCAGAATCAGCGCATAACCTTCGGGCAACAGGCGGAAACTCAGGTCGGCACTTTCAGCAATGATTCGCTGGTAACGCACCAGCCGCATAAAACCTTCGGCCAGGGTATTGCTGGACATCAAGGCGTAGCCGGCCACATGAAACGATGCCGGGCGCACCACCTTGCCCATGTTCAAGCCAATCGCCGGGTTGCCCGACAGCTCGACCGCGCGCTGCCAGAGCCGGGTCATGGAGTCCTGGGGGAAGCGTGCATCCGGGTCATTCAGCGCGGCGTAATCCAGGCCAAGCTGCTTGAACAAGGCACGGCAATCCAGGCCGTCCATTTCCAGCGCCTTGACTATCCCCATCGCCCAGCTTGCAGAAGTCGTTCGTTCGCTCATGGCGTTTTCTTAACAAGGAAGGCTGAAACGACAGCCAGGAATCCGAAGGATACTAAAGTGGCATCTATTGTCACTGGCTGTTACCACTGATGACTCTAGACTCAAATAAGCTCCCCGCCGAACATCTGTCGGGCAGAACAATAACCAGAGGGCCGACCACTGTGGAAAATGCCAGGCAATTCAACAGCTTCGCCGATTTCTACCCGTATTACCTGAGCGAACACGGCAACAGTACGTGCCGTCGCCTGCACTTTATCGGCACCAGCCTCGTTATCTTCATACTCGCGTTGGCGATCGGCAAAGGTGCGTGGTGGCTGCTGCTGGCGCTGCCGGTGGCCGGCTACAGCTTTGCCTGGATCGGCCATTTCTTCTTTGAAAAGAATCGCCCGGCGACCTTCCAGCACCCGCTGTACAGCCTGTTGGGGGATTTCGTGATGTACCGCGACATGATTCTGGGCAAGGTGCCGTTCTAGCCCCACGCTTGAAGAACAATAAGAGAGGCTTTGATGAACCAGCAGGCCCGCTTCACCCATATGCAGGATGGTACCCAGGAAGACTGGGCGATCATCGCCAAGGATTTCAGTGCTTACGCCCGGCAATTGCCAAGCCGGATCCTGGCGCATCTACGGCTGCTGGAGGGCGACTTCGGCGGCTTCCCGGTGGACCGCCTGACCCACTCGCTGCAAACCGCCAGCCGCGCCTGGCACGATGGCCGGGATGAAGAGTACGTGGTGTGCGCCCTGCTCCACGACATCGGCGACACCCTCGGTTCCTACAACCACCCGGACATCGCCGCCGCGATCCTCAAGCCGTTTGTGAGCGCCGAGAATCTGTGGATGGTGGAGAAGCACGGGATCTTCCAGGGCTACTACTTCTTCCACCACCTGGGGATGGACCGCCACCTGCGCGAGCAATTTGGCGACCACCCGCAGTACCGGCAAACCATCGAGTTCTGCGCGCAGTACGACGCGGCGGCGTTCGACCCGGCCTACGACACCCTGCCGCTGAGCTTCTTCGAGCCGATGCTGGCGCGGGTGTTTGCCCAGCCGAAGAACTCGCTCTACAAGGCGGCGATGGAACTCCAGGGTTAAACCGGCAGCAATGTGCCGCCGTGACCGGTTTGGGTGGCTGGCTCCGGATCTTTGACGATCTCCCGGGCCACCATCAGGATCACGATGGCCGCAATGATGTCGAAAATCGCCAGCACCACAAACAGCGGGCTGTAGCCGACCTTGGTCACCAGCACGCCGAACACCGCAGTAAACGCCGCAGCCCCGATAAACCCGCACATCTGCCCGCCACCGGTGGCGGTGGCCACGTCATTCTTGCCGAATGAGTCCGAGGCGATGGAAAACAGTGCACCCGACAAGGTCTGGTGGGCGAAACCGCCGACACACAGCAGGGCAATCGCGGTGTAGGCACTGTCCACCAGGCCGATGCACGCCGGGCCGATCATGCACAGGCAACCGAACAGCATCACCAGCTTGCGCGAGGTGAACAGCGAGACCTTGAAGTAGCGGTGGAACAACGGGCTCAGGTAGCCACCCAGCACACAGCCAATGTCGGCGGCCAGGAACGGCAGCCAGGCGAACAGCGCCATTTCCTTGATGTTCATGTGCCGCTCGGTCATCAGGTACAACGGAATCCAGGCATTGAACGTCTGCCAGGCCGGCTCCGAGAGCATCCGCGCCGAGGCGATGGCGAAAAAGTTGCGGCTCTTGAGGATGCGCTTCCAGCTGGCTTTCTTCTGCACGCCTTCCTTGAGGTGGGTTTCCTGGCCGGCCTCGATGTACTCACGCTCGGCCTGGGCCAGCAGGCGCTGGTCACGCGGGTGCTTGTACAGCAGCAGCCACAGCCCGCTCCACACCAGGCCGATGCCGCCAACGATCAGGAATGCCAACTGCCAGCCGCTGTGCAAAATCGCCCAGACCACCAGTGGCGGCGCCAACAACGCACCAAACGACGAACCAAAGTTGAACCAGCCGATGGCGACGGAGCGCTCCTTGGCCGGGAACCACTCGGTAATCGCCTTGACGCCGCCGGGGAAGCCCGCCGACTCCGTCAGCCCCAGTGCGCCACGGGCCACTGCCAGGCTCTGCCAACCGGTGGCGAATGCCGCCAGGGCACAGACTACCGACCAGGAGATGGCGAAGATGGCAAAGCCCATCTTGGTACCGATCGCATCGATCACATAACCGGCGATCGGCTGCATCAAGGCGTAGCACACCTGCCAGGCAACAACGATGTGGGAATACTGCTCAGTGGAGATGCTCAGGTCGGTCATCAGCGTGGGGGCTGCGACTGAGAGCGTGTTGCGGGCCAGGTAGTTAATAATCAGGCCGACCGTCATCAGCCCGACCATCCACCAACGGATGCCTTTGATTTTCATCGCTTCACCTTAATTATTTTTAGATTTGAGGCGTACGTTCTGCGACCGAGCGCATCCGTATTACGGGCGCTATAAAACTGTAACGTCATATGTCGTCATACAACTGTTAGCGTTATATTCAGTCCGCAGCACGATGTCAATCCGTGAAGGGTGATGTTGTACGATGACAATCGACACCCCTGTGGCGCCACGTCACTTGCGCGGCGGGATGAAGACGCGTTCATTTTCTGAGATAAAATCTTTCTGTCATTTACAGTGCTGTATCCTGCACAGGCTTTTTGAACGCGCGGAATCACCTGCGATTGATAAAACAGATCTTGCGAGGAGCGACGACGATGCACGAAATCCCTAATCTCCCCTTCCCAAGCCTGCACGAAACTGAGCAGCCAACCCCGCAACAGGCCGGTGCCACCAAGCCCGAGCCCAAAGAGGCAAAACCGGTCGACCGCAAGAGCGAAGACTGAGAGCCGTACCCAGACCGTGTGGAAAGCGTGACATTGCGCGCTTTCCACACCGCCTGAACACCGTGAGCCCCGCCATGACCGACACCACCCCCGATACCGCCCTGCTCGACACTGCCTTGCACATGGTCGACGTATGGAACCGCCTCACCCCGGAAAAACAGGCCCTCCTGCTCAAGCGCTTCGGCACCCAGGAAAACGCCCTCGCCGCGTTGGTAACCACGCAACTGCTCAACCCCGCCGATCGCTAAAAGTTTGCTTTGCTGCCCCCGCACGCGCCCAGCATCGGTATCATAAGCAGCCTATCTTTTCCTGCTGCGACAGTGGACCTCTCCCCATGCCAGATACCCAGCGCCCCATGGCGGTCACGCTGCAAGTCGTTTCCATCGTTTTGTTCACCTTCATCGGCTACCTGAATATCGGCATTCCCCTGGCCGTGTTGCCTGGCTATGTGCACAGCGACCTGGGCTTTGGCGCCGTGATCGCGGGCCTTGTGATCAGCGTGCAATACCTGGCCACTCTGCTGAGCCGGCCCTACGCGGGACGCATCATCGATAACCGCGGCAGCAAGCGCGCCGTCATGTACGGCCTGGCCGGTTGCGGCTTGAGCGGCGTGTTCATGTTGCTCTCGGCGTGGCTGTCACACCTGCCGGCGCTGAGCCTCACCAGCCTGCTGATTGGCCGCCTGGTGCTGGGCAGCGCTGAAAGCCTGGTGGGCTCGGGTTCCATCGGCTGGGGCATTGGCCGGGTGGGCGCGGCGAATACCGCCAAGGTCATCTCCTGGAACGGCATCGCCAGCTACGGCGCCCTGGCCATCGGCGCACCGCTGGGGGTGTTGCTGGTCAGTCATTTCGGGTTGTGGAGCATGGGCGTCAGCATCATCCTGCTGGCGGTGCTGGGCCTGCTGCTGGCCTGGCCGAAAGTCGCCGCGCCGATCGTGGTGGGCGAGCGCCTGCCGTTCATGCATGTGCTGGGGCGCGTGTTGCCTCACGGCTGCGGGCTGGCGCTGGGCTCGATCGGGTTTGGCACCATCGCCACCTTCATCACCTTGTATTACGCGACCCAGCATTGGGATAACGCGGTGCTGTGCCTGAGCCTGTTCGGTGCCAGCTTTATCGGGGCGCGGTTGTTGTTCGGCAATTTGATCAACCGCATTGGCGGGTTTCGCGTAGCGATTGCCTGTTTGTCGGTGGAGACGCTGGGGCTGCTGCTGCTGTGGCTGGCGCCGGATCCTCATTTGGCGTTGGCGGGTGCGGCGTTGAGCGGGTTTGGCTTTTCCCTGGTGTTTCCGGCCTTGGGTGTGGAGGCGGTCAACCTGGTGCCCGCCTCGAGCCGGGGTGCGGCGGTGGGGGCGTATTCGCTGTTTATCGATTTGTCGTTGGGGATCACCGGGCCGTTGGCCGGGGCGATTGCGGCGGGGTTCGGGTTTGCCTCGATCTTCCTGTTTGCGGCGATCGCGGCGTTTGGCGGGTTGCTGTTGAGCCTGTATTTGTATCGGCAGGCGCCGAAGTACCGCGAGGAGCGGGACGCGGCTTAGAAATCAACCTTGCCGCGGCCGGCCTTGATGCTGCCGCGTTTGGTCTTGGATTCGAGGCGGCGCTTCTTTGAGCCCAGGGTGGGTTTGGTGGGGCGGCGTTTCTTTTCGACCTTGGTGGCGCTGAGGATCAGTTCCACCAGGCGCTCGAGGGCGTCGGCGCGGTTTTGTTCCTGGGTGCGGTATTGCTGGGCCTTGAGGATCAGTACGCCTTCGCTGGTGATGCGGGTGTCGCGCAGGGCCAGCAGGCGTTCCTTGTAGAAGTCAGGCAGGGACGAGGCCGGGATGTCGAAACGCAGGTGCACGGCGCTGGAGACCTTGTTGACGTTTTGACCGCCAGCGCCCTGGGCGCGGATGGCTGTCAGTTCGATCTCGGCGTCGGGGAGGTGCACGTTGTTGGATATCACCAGCATTTTTTGATCGGGCCTTGGGGTGGAGGGGTAAGGATACGCCAATGTGTTGGGCTGCTGGGGGCTGGGGGCTGGGTACATATCCGTTATTTGGGTGATGGCTGATATTGGTTCCGCTCTT
>NZ_JACAPM010000011.1:0-78476 GCF_013385695.1 Pseudomonas sp. D8002 | reverse complement strand
GAGGCCGAACGCAGGTATTGCGGAGCCCTTTGCCCACTTTGGGCTGGGCCGGCATTCCGGCTTTTCCAAAGTGAGCCGCTGTAAGAGCGGAACCATAGGCCGCCGTTACCCAAATAACGGATATGCCCCCTCAAATCCCCCGCAACGCCAAAATCGCCAAATACAGCAGCACTACCCCACAAGCCCCATAGCTAAACCTCTGCCACATGGGCGAAGCATTCCGCCGCAGCAAATTGACCAACCCCGCAATCAAAAAGCACGACAACACCGAAGCCAGCATAAACCCCGCAAAAAACATCAACGTCTGCCCATGGCTAGGCGCCGCCCCGACTATCCCCGATAACGCACTCCCCAGCGCCCCCCAATAGACAATGTTCTTCGGATTGGCCAGGGAAATCGCCGCCCCCACCACCAGCGCATTCTGCCCGGACCTGGCCGGCGCACTCCCGGCCTCTGGCAAGTGCCAGGCATCCATCAGGCTGCGAATCCCGAGCCAGGCCAGATACAGCCCACAAACGGCCGTCAGCGGCACCCGCACCGACTCATGCTGGATCAACAACGCCATGCCCGTAAGCCCGATCACCGCCCACACGGCATCGCCCACCAGCGAACCGATCTGCACCAACAGCGCAGGGGCAAACCCATGCAGCAGCCCACGGCGCAGCGTCTCCGCCAGCACCGCCCCCGGCGACAGGCAAAACACAAACCCAAACACCAGCGCCGAAAAAAAGATCGTCAACATGCCTGCCTTCCTTCAAGTGATGGCCGGCATTTTAGGGAAGGGTGTGTAAGTCGTCTTGAACCAGATTGCGCTTTTCAGCCCTTGAGCACGCGTTGATAGCGCCCCGGTGTGATCCCGTAGGCCGCCCGGAAATGCCGATTCAGATGGCTCTGGTCAGCAAACCCCAAGGCATGGGCAACCTGCGACGCCGCAACGCCTGAGCGCAACAGCCCCTTGGCGCGCCGGGTACGCAGTTGCATCGCCCACTGGCGTGGACTCAGCCCGGTTTCTTTCTGAAAAGCCCGCAGCAGATGGAATTTCGACAGGCCCAACTCGTCACCAAGGGTCTCGAGTGCCACCGCCTGGTGCAGGTTTTCAGCCAGCAATTCCTGGGCCTTGATCACCAACCCGCGTCCCACCGCAGTGCTGCCAGGCAAGCGGACGCCGCTGCAACCGACGACTTCGCCGAGCAGCACCACCAGGGCTTCCTCACTCAGCTCACGGGCCAGCGGATCGACACTCAACGCGCCTTCAATCGCCCCGGCGAGTTTCATCGCCAACGCCGGCTGGAAGCACAGCGAACGGTCGAACTCCAGGTGCGCCAGACCCAGATCAGCCGCCAATTGCTCGGCAGTCGCATACAAGCTGACAAACCGCCACGGCTGCCCTTCGGCCGCGCCGCCGCCTTGAATCTGCCCCGGGTTGTACAGGGTGATGCTGCCGGGGCCGGCCTCGAAGGTGCGACGATCCAGCCACACCTGTTCCTCGCCGAGCAGGTTGACGCCGATCACGCATTCATCATGGCTGTGGCGGGCAAATGTCAGGCCGGTGCAGGCGGTGCTGCTGACTTCGTAGTTGCCCAGCCAGGCGTGCTGAATGGAACTCATTGAGGGGGCTCGCTGTGACCGTTGCCCGCGAGCATACGCCGGAAAAGGGCTTCAGATCGACTACTCGCCCGGCTCTTCGGTTACGGCGTGGCGATGCGATCAAGCTCGGCCTTGATTTCGATGGGACTGAGGCTGGCGAACGGAATCTCGAAAAAAGCCCGGCAGCGCCGTTCAATGATTTCCAGGGTGGCGCGGAACGCGGCGTCGACCTGGGCTTCATCGCCTTGAACATCCGACGGGTCCTCCAACCCCCAATGTGCCTTCATGGCCGGGCCGAAATACACCGGGCAAGCTTCTCCAGCAGCCTTGTCGCATACGGTGACGACGATGTCTGGCGGGCTGCCTTCAAAGGCGTCGTTGCCCTTGCTGTACAAGCCTTCGGTGCTGATGCCGGCGGCTTTCAGCGTGGTCAGGCTGCGTGGCAGCACCTGGCCCTTGGGGAAACTCCCGGAGCTGATGGCCTGGAAACCGTCCGGCGCCAGATGGTTGAACAAGGCTTCCGAAAGAATGCTGCGGCAGCTGTTGGCGGTGCACATGAACAGGACTTTCATCAAGCGAACTCCGTCAGAAACTCAGGCGCAAGGCCAGGGCGGCGAGGGTGATCAACAGTACCGGCAGGGTCAGCACGATCCCGACCTTGAAGTAGTAACCCCAGGTGATGGTGATGCCTTTGCGTGCCAGGATGTGCAGCCAGAGCAAGGTCGCCAGGCTGCCGATAGGGGTGATTTTGGGGCCGAGGTCGCTGCCGATCACGTTGGCGTAGATCATCGCGTCCTTGACCACGCCCACGGCGTGGCTGGCCTCGATGGAGAGCGCGCCGATCAGCACGGTTGGCAGGTTGTTCATCGCCGAAGACAGCAGCGCGGTGAGCACACCGGTGCCCAAGGCCGCGCCCCATACGCCATAGCTTGCGAAGGTGTCGAGCCAGGTCGCGAGGTAGTCGGTCAGCCCGGCATTACGCAGGCCGTAGACCACCAGGTACATGCCCAGGGAGAAAATCACGATCTGCCAGGGCGCTTCCTTCAGCACCTTGCGGGTGGAGATTTTGTGGCCCTTGGCGGCGATCACCAGCAGTAATATGGCGCAGGCGGCAGAAATTGCGCTGATGGGAATGCCCAGCGGTTCCAGGGCAAAGCAGCCCACCAGCAGGATGCCCAGCACCCACCAGCCGGCGCGGAAGGTGGCGCGGTCGTGGATCGCACTGGCAGGGTCGTCGAGGTCGGCCGGGTCGTAGGTTTGCGGAATGTCCCGGCGGAAAAACCATAGCAATACGGCGAGAGTCGCGGCGACGCTCACCAGGTTCACCGGCACCATCACTGCGGCGTATTCGTTGAAGCCGATCTTGAAATAGTCGGCCGAGACGATGTTCACCAGGTTGGAGACTACCAGCGGCAGGCTCGCGGTGTCGGCGATAAACCCGGCGCCCATGACGAACGCCAGGGTGGCTGCCGGGGAAAAGCGCAACGCCAACAGCATCGACATCACGATGGGCGTGAGGATCAGCGCCGCGCCGTCGTTGGCGAACAAAGCCGATACCAGCGCGCCCAGCAGCACCATGTACGCGAACAGTCGCCGACCGCGCCCACGGCCCCAGCGCGCCACATGCAAGGCAGCCCAGGCGAAGAAGCCCGCCTCATCCAGCAGCAGGCTGATGACGATCAGCGCGACGAAGGTCCCGGTGGCGTTCCAGATGATGTGCCACACCACCGGGATGTCGGCCAGGCTGATAACCCCGCACGCCAGGGCCAGGATCGCGCCCATCGTGGCGCTCCAGCCCACGCCCAGGCCCTTGGGCTGCCAGATGACCAAAATGATGGTGAACAGAAAGATAGCAACGGCAACAAGCATGAAAAGCTCTCCGCAGGATCAGCAGCAGGCGCTGGCCCGTTGTGGTCGGTCACCCATGGTTTCCAGACGCTGGGCGTCTGTTTTTAACCAGGCTTGGTTGGCTTGCAGGGTGGTGTCGAGCACTGCCGTCACCCACTCCGGCAAGGCCGGGTTGAGGCGGTAATAAATCCACTGGCCCTGGCGACGGTCCAGCAGCAACCCGCAACTGCGCAGTTGCGCCAGATGGCGGGAGATTTTCGGCTGGCTGTCGTCCAGAGCATGGATCAATTCGCACACGCAAAGTTCGCCTTCACGCAGGATCAACAACGTCAGCCTGGCGCGGGTGGCGTCGGCCAGGCATTTGAAGACGTTGGGCGGGGAGAAAAGATCTGACATGGTCAGTGCCTTGATACATATGGAAATACGAATATACGGATTTCCATATGTATTGGTCAAACCTTGTTTCGATTGACCTGCGTCAAGTGCCCGACAATCGATGACAAGTGGTTGAAATTAAACTGAAACACAAATGTCCTAAAGTGCCTGCCCATTGGTGATGAAGGAAGAAAACGTGTGACCCGTGCCACTCGCAACCTGCGCAAGACCCTGGATTCCGTCGCGGACAATAACGAAACCGCGGCCTTTGACCTGATGCGCGCCGTCGAAAAGCTCAGCGATGAAGTGCTGCGCCAGCGCCTGCTCAATACCATCCACCGGCTCAACCAGGACGCCCACGAACTGCGCGAAGCCCGGGACGCGGTGGAGCGGGTGTCGGTCAAACTGGCTTGAGCACGATCGTTCAAGACAATCCCTGATACCGCTGGCATGCTTGTCGACTGACTGTCGATGAGCTTGTTGTGTATGCCTAACGCTCTGCCTCTGAACGCCTTTTCCCGTGGCGCTATTGCGATCATTCCATTGTCCCTGGCGTGTGCGCCGTGGGGATTGCTGGCCGGTTCGACTGCAATTGATGCCCAATTTACCCCGCTGGAAGCCCAGGGACTGTCGACCATCGTGTTTGCCGGTGCCGCACAATTGGTGGCCATCGGCATGGTCAAGAGCGGCGCCAGCCTGATTTCGATCCTGCTGACCACCTTGCTGCTGACCTCCCAGCATTTGCTCTACGGCATGCACATGCGTCCCACGCTGTCGCCGCTCAAGCCAAGGTGGCGCATGAGCCTGGGCTTTTTGCTGACCGACGAATTCTTCGCCCTGGTCAGCCAGTACGACCGCCAGACCTTCAATCGCTGGTACGCCCTGGGCGTCGGCCTGACGTTCTATATCATCTGGAACGTCTTTACCTTCGCCGGCATCGTGCTCGGCAAAAGCATTCCCGGGCTGGATCAACTGGGCCTGGAATTCTCGATTGCCGCGACCTTTATCGCCCTGATCACCCCGGTAGTGCGCGACGTGCCGACCATTGTCTGCGTAGCCGTGTCGTTGCTGTGCTCGGTTTGGCTGAGCTACCTGCACTGGGAATCGGCGGTGGTGGTGTCCGGTGTGTTGGGGATGAGCGCAGGGTATGCCTGCAAGCGGCTGGGAGTAGGGCAACAATGATCTTCGTGATGATTTTTGGCATGGGCCTGATCGTGTTTCTCAACCGCTACCTGTTTCTCGAGCCGCGCCTGCCGGTGCGCCTCAATCGCGGGGCGCGGGAGTTTCTCGGGTTTGCCGTACCGGGGATGCTCACCGCCATCTGCGGCCCGATCATTTTCCTGGCTGATCACAAGCTCAACCTGAGTGTGGGCAACCCCTACCTGCTGGCCGGAATCAGCGCCGTGGCGTTGATGTTCTGGACCCGTAGCGTGCTGATCACCGTGTTGCTGAGCATGGCGCTGTTCTATCTGTTCCGCTGGCTGCTCTGACCAACAAACTCCTGCTACGGGGGGAGCAAAACCAAGGCAAAAAAAAGCCTGCGGGAGGGCAGGCTGGAAGGGAGACTTCTTAAAAATGAGCCTGCCGACTATAGGCGGCGAGGTCTTCCTTCACAGTGAAACAAAGTTCATGAATCTGTCAGCTATTCGATAACCGGGGCGGCGGCTTTCTTGTTGGCTTTCGCCTCGGCCGCCAGGCATTCCAGGGCAAACTGCTCGGTGTAGGTCATCTGGATCGGGGTGCTTTCGCCCTTCACGGTGCGCTCGCCGTCAAGGATGTAGCGGATGCGCTTGTCGGTCACGCCGATGCGTTTGGCGATCCACGAAGGCGTCTGGCCGATGCGGCTGATCAGCTTGTCGGCGTAGTCGGTGGAGGGGTTGTAGCGCTCGGCATTGGGTGTCATGGGGTTTCCGGGTAAAAGCGGGTTCGTAAGTAGGCGGCAGGGTGACGCAATAATCCTTCGGTGTCGCCTGCTAATGGTACAGTCGCGTTTTTTCCAAGGAAGCTTCGGTATGCGGATGGTGGTAATTGGCGCTTTGGTCCTGGCATCGCTGGCCGGTTGCGCGGGTTCGAAGATGAAAGAGGCGCGTACCGGCGCGCCCTACAAAACCCTGGCCTCGGACAAGGCTCCGCTGGTGGTTGCCCAGTGCATCCAGTTCGGCTGGCAGGATGAAGCGGTGTTCGGGGTGGATGCCGGTGGTTTCATGGAGCCTGCACAGGCTGGTGGCTTCACCATCTACACCACGGCAGGTGACTATTTTGTCGACGTGCGCAGTGCCGGCGCCGGCGCCTCCGTCAACTATTACGCGGCCCAGGATGACTATCCGGCCAAGCGCCGCCTGGCGGCACTGGCGACCTGCCTGTAATCCATTCCGTTAGAAAAGTTCAGAAATGCCCTGCGGACAGTCCCGCAGGCATTGTTTTAGTATTTTCCCGCTCACCCGGCGTGACGGCTCTTTACCGGTACAGGGATGTCGAGGCCGGAGCGTCGGGAGGGCAACTGTTTTCTAGCGGGGCATGTACCCCAGGTGCCAGCGCCGCGGAATCTTCAGCGACACCAGCCCCAACAGCGCCGACAGCACCCCGCTGACCAGCAGCGCACGAATCCCCATGTGGTGCTCCAGCAACGCACCGATCACCGCACCCACAAACATCCCGGCCCACGGGATCAGTTGCACGCGCCAGCCGTTGCGGCGTTCACCGAGCATCCAGCGGCCCAGTCCGCGACCAAAGCGTGACAGCGCCCCGGTGACATAGGTAAGCCCCACGGGCAACCCGTTCACTTCTTCGACGGCGGCATTCAACATGCCCATGGCGATGATCGCTGCCAGCAACGCCGGCAATTGATCGGCAAACGGCCAGGCCGCAGCCCCGCACAGCAGGGTGGCGATGCACAGCAACAAGGGCAGGGCGTGGCGCCGGCTGACGCGGCTGACCATCACGCCCAGCGCATTCCCGGCGATAAACGTCGCCACCAGCAACGTCAGGCGCCCGGTAAGGCCCAGGTCGCCTTCGCTGATCGCCACGGCGAGGCGCGTGGTGTTGCCGCTCATGAACGACACAAAATCCCCGCTGGCCATGAAACCAATCGCATCGGTCATGCCCGCCAGCACGGAAAGGCTGGCCACCAGCAGCAACCCGACACGCCCGCGCCATTTGTGGCGATGCAGCAAGGCGGCGTTGGTGTAGGGCTTCAGGGATGAAGGCAGCATGGGGCCGGGTTCCTCGGTGAGATTATCCGGCCACTACCGTAGGGCGCTTCGTGCTCCGCTGCAATGACTTGGCACACTTACAGGCGTTCGGCCAGTTGTTCCAGAAACATCGCCAGCCCGACTTCCTCGGCTTTCAAGCCTTTGCGCACTCGGGGCTTGGGCAGCTTCGCCAGTTCGCCCAGGCTGAAATGCTCCAGCACCGCCGGGTGGATGTAGCACTTGCGGCACACCGCCGGCGTGTTGCCCAGTTGCTTGGCAACGTTCTTGACCATCTCCACCACATGTTTCTTGGCGTCGGATTCCGGCTGCCACTCAAGCTCGCGCAGCACTGCCAGCGCCAGGGCGCTGCCGGCCCAAGTGCGGTAGTCCTTGGCGGTAAAATCCGCGCCGGTCAGGGTGTGCAGGTAGGCATTCACATCGGTGGAGCTGACGGTATGGCGCTCGCCGTTCTCGTCCAGGTACTGGAACAGGTTCTGCCCCGGCAACTCCAGGCAACGCTTGATCACCGTGGCCAGGCGCCGGTCCTTGACGCTGATCTGGTGCTCGATGCCGCTCTTGCCGCGAAACTGGAACAGGATCTCACTGCCCTTGATATCCACATGGCGGGTGCGCAGGGTGGTCAGGCCGTAGGAGCGGTTGTCGCGGGCATATTGGGTATTGCCGACGCGGATCAGGGTGGCGTCGAGCAGCAGCACCACCGTGGCCAGGACCTTTTCCCGATTGAACCCTGGCGCCTCGATCTGTGCTTCCAACTGTTTGCGCAACTTGGGCAGCGCGCTGCCGAACTGTTGCAGCCGGGAATACTTGTCGGTGTCGCGCACCTCGCGCCAGCGCGGGTGGTAGCGGTACTGCTTGCGCCCCCGGGCATCCCGCCCGGTGGCCTGTAGATGGCCGCGCGGGTCGGCGCAGATCCACACATCGGTATACGCCGGCGGCACTGCGAGGGCGTTGATGCGCTTGATTTCGTCGGCATCGGTTATGCGTGTGCCGTCGGCCTTGAAGTACTGGAATTTGCCCCGCAGCTTTTTCCGGGACAGGCCGGGCTGGGTATCGTCGACGTAATGCAGGTCGCGGGGCAGGTCGGCAAGCAACGCAGGATCGGGCATGGCGCAAATTCCTTGGCAGGTATTTCTGATTGACCGCAGGGTTTTGCGGTCGTGCCAACAAGTTTGCTCCCCCATAGCAGCTGTCGGGCAGTCAGGCCAGTACCGCCACCGCCTTGATTTGCGCCCACAGCGTCTGGCCGGGATGCAGCTGCAACTGGTCCCGCGAGTAACGGGTGATGCGCGCCAGCAGCGGCGTGCCGGCCGCGTCCAGGCTCACCAGCACATGGGCGGTGTTGTCGGCAGGGATTTCCTGGGTCACCGTCACCGGCAGGCGATTGAGGATGCTGCTGTGTTCCTCGGCCTGCAGGCTCAAGCTGACGTCCCGCGCCTGGATCTTGAAACGCAACGGTTTGCCCAGCGCCAATGGTGCATGGGCCACGCGCATCTGCAATTGGCTCGCGGGCAATTGCAGGGTGAGCAACTGGTAATGCTCGTCGTAGGCGCTGACGGTGCCGTTGATCACCACGCCGGCGTCGTCGCCCAGGGCCATGGGCAGGTCAAGCCGGGCCAGGGTTTCGCCGATGGGGCCGCTGGCCAGGGCCTTGCCGTCACTGAGCAACACGATGTGATCAGCCAGGCGCGCCACTTCGTCCTGGGCATGGCTGACGTACAGCACCGGAATCTCCAGTTCATCATGCAGGCGTTCGAGATACGGCAGGATCTCGCTTTTGCGTTTGCTGTCCAGCGCGGCCAACGGTTCATCCATCAGCAACAGGCTCGGGCTGGTGAGCAGGGCGCGGGCGATGCCGATGCGCTGGCGCTCACCGCCGGAAAGGTGCTGCGGATGGCGGTCCAGCAGGTGGCCGATGCCCAATAGTTCGGTGGCGTGGCTCATCTCCACCCGGCGTTGCTGGCGCGGGATGCGCTTGAGGCCGAACTCCAGGTTGGCCAGTACCGACAAATGCGGGAACAGGCTGGCTTCTTGAAACACGTAGCCCAGGGCGCGTTTGTGGGGTGGCACGAACAGTCCTTTGCGGCTGTCTTGCCAGACCTCGTCGTTGATCTGCACGAAACCCTCTTCAGCCCGCTCCAGCCCGGCGATGCAACGCAGGCAGGTGGTCTTGCCGGAGCCGGAATGGCCGTACAGCGCCGTCACCCCGCGACCGGGCAGGTGCAGGTCGACGTCCAGGGCAAACCCGGAATACTTCAGTTGCAGGCGTACCTCGATCATCGACATCAGCTCCAGCCCGCCTTGGTTTTACGGCTGGAGTAGAGCGCCAGCAACACCAGGAAAGAAAACACCACCATGGACCCGGCCAGCCAGTGGGCCTGGGCATATTCCATGGCTTCGACGTGGTCGTAGATCTGCACCGAGACGACCCGGGTCTTGTTGGGAATATTGCCGCCGATCATCAGTACCACGCCGAACTCGCCGACGGTGTGGGCAAAACCGAGAATCGACGCGGTGATAAACCCTGGGCGCGCCAGGGGCAGGATCACCGTGAAAAAGGTGTCCCAGGGATTGGCCCGCAAGGTCGCGGCCACTTCCAGCGGGCGAGTGCCAATGGCGGAGAAGGCGTTTTGCAACGGCTGCACCACAAACGGCATCGAATAGATCACCGAGCCAATCACCAGCCCGGCGAAGCTGAAGGTCAGGGTGCCCAGGCCCAGCCATTGGGTGAACTGGCCGAAGTAGCCGTTGGGGCCCATGGTCAGCAGCAGGTAGAAGCCGATCACCGTGGGTGGCAACACCAACGGCAAGGCCACCACCGCGCCAATGGGGCCGCGCCACCACGAGCGGGTGCGCGACAGCCAGAGGGCTATCGGAGTGCCGATGATCAGCAGGATGACCGTGGTCAGCGATGCCAGTTTCAGGGTCAACCAGATCGCGGAAAAATCGGCACTCGACAGCGGCATTTACAGCTCGTAACCGTAGGACTTGATCACCGAGGCGGCTTTCGGACCCTTGAGGTATTCAACCAGGGCCTTGGCGGCGGCGCTGTCCTTGCCCTTGTTGAGGATTACCGCGTCCTGCTTGATCGGGTCATGCATCGACGACGGCACGATCCAGGCCGAACCGCTGGTGACTTTGCCGTCCTTGTAGATCTGCGACAGCGCTACAAAACCCAGTTCGGCGTTGCCGGTGGAGACGAACTGATAGGCCTGGGTAATGTTCTGGCCCTCAACGAGCTTGTCCTTGACCTTCTCGGTCAGGCCTTCCTTCGCCAGCACCTGGGTGGCGGCCAGGCCATAAGGCGCGGCTTTCGGGTTGGCGATGGACAGGTGCTGGAACTGGTTTTTCTTCAGCACTTCGCCCTTGGCATCGACGTAGCCTTCCTTGGCCGACCATAGCGCCAGGGTGCCGACCGCGTAGGTGAAGCGCGAGCCCTTGACGGTGTCGCCTTCGGCTTCGAGCTTCTGCGGGGTGGTGTCGTCGGCGCTGAGGAACACTTCAAACGGCGCGCCGTTCTTGATCTGGGTGTAGAACTGGCCGGTAGCGCCGTAGGCAGCGACCAGTTTATGGCCGGTGTCTTTTTCAAAGTCGGCGGCAATCGCCTGGATCGGTGCGGTGAAGTTGGCAGCCACGGCCACCTGTACTTCATCGGCATTCGCCGAGGAGAAGGCAAACGCGGCGATCAGGGTGGCGAGGGCCGTGGGGGCCAGGCGTGAGGCGCGAATCATCATCAAGAAGCTCCTTGGGGTTTGCGGCTTGTTAGGCAGAGGGGGGCTACCGCTATGTATGGGAATATATAGCGGTTGGCCACTGCCGGTAC
Organism: Pseudomonas sp. D8002; assembly: GCF_013385695.1. NCBI lineage: Bacteria > Pseudomonadati > Pseudomonadota > Gammaproteobacteria > Pseudomonadales > Pseudomonadaceae > Pseudomonas > Pseudomonas sp. D8002. The sequence continues at coordinate 67,634 of NZ_JACAPM010000011.1, read as the reverse complement.
AGCGCAAAGTTGTCCCGGGAGTTCAGGTTCAGCGTCGGCCGAGTTTTTCCAGGGTTTGCGCGGCCAGTTCGAGCGTCAGGTCATGGCTGGAGATGTCTTTGCCGAGGCGCAGCGCCTGGCCCGACCACAAGTTGCTGAAGCCGGCTTCGTCCTTGGCCTTGAGCGGCATCAACGCACCGCCGGACAGCGGGAACGCCGGCGCCGTGGGGTTGATCGCGCCCAACTCACGCATTACGCGGTTGATGATGCCCCGCGCCGGGCGCCCGGTGAACAGGTTGGTCAGCGCGGTTTCACTGGCCTGGGCAGTGCGCAAGGCGTGGTGGTGTGACTTCGAGACGGTGGCCTCGGGGGTAAACAGGTACGCGGTGCCAATCTGCACCGCTGACGCGCCAAGGGCGAAGGCCGCGACAATGCCCCTGGCATCCCCGATGCCGCCGGCCGCAATCACCGGCACGCGCACGGCATCGACAACCTGTGGCACCAGGGCCATGGTGCCGATCTGGCTATTCAGGTCGTCGCTGAGGAACATCCCGCGATGGCCACCGGCTTCGTTGCCCATGGCGATGATTGCATCGCAGCCGTGCTGTTCCAGCCAGATGGCTTCTTCGACGGTGGTAGCCGACGACAGCACTTTCGCCCCGGTGGCCTTGACCCGGTCCAGCAGGGATTTTTCCGGCAGGCCGAAGTGAAAGCTCACCACTTCGGGGCGGAATTCTTCCACCACTTCACAGGCGGCGTTGTTGAACGGTGCGCGGTTGGAGACGGGCGTCGGCGCGTCAAAATCGGCGCCCAGCTCGCGGTAGTAGGTTTCCAGCAGGTTCTTCCACTGAAGGTCGCGGTGAGCATCCGGCGTCGGTGGCTGATGGCAGAAGAAATTTACGTTCAGCGGCCGCGAACTGGCCTGGCGAATCGTGGTGAGTGCTTCGCGCAGTTGCTCGATGCTGAGCGCCGCCGCCGGCATTGAACCGAGGGCGCCGGCCTGATTGGCCGCAATCACCATGGCCGTGCTCGTGGCATTGGCCATGGGCGCCTGAATGATCGGTAAATCGATGCCCAGCAGGTCAAGAATTCGGGTGTCTGGCCAGGTGCTCATGGGACGCTTCTCCAACGGTGGAATGCTGTTCCGTCGTTTTAGCAGGGCCAGGCAGCACCAGGCCAGTCTGTATTATTCACTGGACGAATCCAGTGTTTCATGGGCGGTTATCAGTTGATGGCGTCGCCCAGTACTGCATGAATCCGTTGGGCAATGTGCGCGGCGTGGGTTTCCAGGGCGAAGTGGCCGGTGTCGAGTAATTCCACCACGGCGTTGGGGTTGTCGCCTTTGTAGGCATGGGCGCCCGGCGGGATGAAGAAGGGATCGTTCTGGCCCCAGATCACCAGCGCCGGCACTTGCGTGGCCTTGAAAAACGCCTGGAACGCCGGGTACAGCGTCAGGTTGTTGCGGTAGTCGAGGAACAGGTCCAACTGGATCTCGTCATTGCCGGGACGCTGCATCAGGAGCACGTCGAGCATATAGGACTCCGGCGCCACCAGCTCCGGTTGCGACACGCCATGCAGGTACTGATAGCGCGTGCCTTCCAGGCTGATGACCGCGTTGCGAATCACCTCGCGATTGGCCTGGCTCGGCTCGGCCCAGTAGGCCCGGATCGGATCCCAGGCGTCACCCAAACCTTCCAGGTAGGCATTGCCGTTTTGCGATATCAGCGCGCTGACCCGTTCCGGGTGGGCCACGGCCAGGCGCAGGCCCACCGGTGCGCCATAGTCGAACACATAGAGGGCATAGCGACTGAGGTTCAGGGCGTCGACGAAGTGGCCAACGGTGATCGCCAGGTTATCGAAGCTGTAATGGTAATTGCGTTCGGCGGGGACTTCGGTGAAGCCGAAGCCTGGCAAGTCCGGGGCGATGATCCGGTAACGGGTGGCAAGCAGCGGGATCAGGTCACGGTACATATGGGACGAACTGGGAAAGCCATGCAGCAGCAACAACACCGGCGCGGAGGGGTCGCCGGCTTCACGGTAGAAAATGCGCACACCATCGGCATCAACGTGCTGATAGCGAACAACCGGGGCTGAAATCGACATGATCGTAGTCCTCTTTGTAACTGGTTAAATTGGTTTTTTGGGTTACTGGTTTTGCAGGCTGCGCTTGAAAATGTAACCTGTCAAATTAATTTATTGGGTTACTGATTAGCAAATTTAGTAACTATTCAAAAGCGAAATCAGCGGTTACGATGACGCGGACTTGAAGAGGATTTGCCATGCCCGCCATCACCCCATCCCCGTTGGAACCCTACGTCCTGGCTGATCATCCCGTGCTGGACATGCTCAATACCCGGGCGAATGTCGACGGTGTGCCCTTTGAATTCTGGCAAGGCGATGCCGATGTCGAGCGCTGGCTGGTGCGGCTTGGCTGGGCCGAGGAGGGCGCAGTACCGGTATTCGAGGAGGGGGCACTGCTGGGCGCGGCGCGGGGATTGCGGGAAGTGATCCGCGTGTTACTGGAACAGCGCAAGGCCGGCCAGCAGGGCGATCCCGGCGCGCTGAATGCGTTCCTGCGCAAGGCGGTCAGTCACCCGCAACTGGCTTGGCCGGCGCCTGGCGAGTTGCGGCTGGAGCGCCAGCGCAAGGTGCAGACTGCCGAGCAGTTCCTGGCGCCGATTGCCGAAGCCGCCGCGACGTTACTGGTGGAAGGGGATTTCGGCCTGGTCCGCACCTGCGAACATCCCGAGTGCGTGCTGTGGTTCTACGACCGCACCAAGGGCCACAAGCGCCGCTGGTGCAGCATGGCGCTGTGTGGCAATCGGCATAAGGTGGCCGAGTTTCGCAAGCGCAAACTGGTGTAGACGTCCTCAGGATTCTGCCGGGCTTTCGCGCTCCAGCAACTGCCGCTTGCGCTCGACACCCCAGCGGTAGCCCGACAGATTGCCGTCGGCGCGCACCACGCGATGGCAGGGAATCGCCACCGCCAGGCTGTTGGCACCACACGCCTGGGCCACGGCGCGATAGGCGGTCGGCGCGCCGATGCGCTGGGCGATCTCGGCGTAGCTGGCGGTGCACCCCACCGGGATTTCCCGCAAAGCTTGCCACACGCGTTCCTGAAACGCAGTGCCGCGTAAATCCAGGGGCAAGTCCAGGCCCAGGGCCGGCGCTTCGATAAAGCCCACCACCTGGGCGATCAATTGTTCGAAGTCGTGATCGGCACCCAGCAGATTGGCGCGGGGAAACTGGTCCTGCAGGTCGCGCACCAGTTTGTCCGGGTCATCCCCCAGCAGGATCGCGCACACACCGCGATTGCTCTGGGCCACCAGAATGGCGCCCAATGAGCATTGGCCAACGGCAAAGCGAATATCCGTGTTGGTGCCGCCGGCTTTGTAGTCGCGGGGCTTCATGCCGAGCAATTGGTCGGCAGCCTCATAAAAGCGGCTGTTGGAATTGAAGCCGGCGTCGTACAGCGCATCGGTCACCGAGTGCTGGTCCTTGAGGCCGTCCCGTACCTTGCGCGAGCGATGAGCGCTGCCGTAGCGCTTGGGCGTCAGGCCGGTCACCGCCTTGAACACCCGATGAAAATGGAACGGGCTCAAGCCGGCGAGGGCGGCCAGATCTTCAAGGGGCGGCAGGGTTTCGGCCTGTTCGATGTGCCGACAGGCCGCTGCCACCAGTTGCGCATGGCGTGCGGCCACCTGGGTCTGGTCCCCCGACGCGCGCTTGTTGGGCCGGTAGCCCGCCGCTTCAGCCTGTTGCGGGGTGTCGAAGAACTCGACGTTCTCCGGGCGCGGGCGCCGTGCGGAACTGCTGGGGCGACAGTACACACCGGTGGTTTTCACACCATAGACGAAGGTCAAGTCGGCCTTGGCGTCTCGGGCGACAATCGCGGCCCAGCGGGGGTCTTGTTCGGTGGCGTGGCGCGCGGTCATGGTGGTGGCTCCTGGTTGAAGAATGCCAGGTTAGTCCCGTGGGGCATTCCCATCACTCCGATGCTTGCGGTCAAATTCATCCGGCCGTGCGAAACGTCAGGTTTATGCGCTGCGGCCCCATGACCGGATGCGTGCCGGGCTTGATCGGCATCACGCCGTGAAAGCGCAGGCGGTCCACGCCGCCCCATACCACTACGTCGCCATGGAACAGCGAGACTTTTTGCGTCTTGTCGCTGCGCTCATGGCCGCCGAACAGGAAGATCGCCGGTAAACCCAATGACACGGAGACCACCGGGGCGGCATAGCGACGCTCGTTCTTGTCCTGGTGCAGGGACATTTTCGCGCCTGGCACATAGCGGTTGATCAAGCAGGCATCCGGCTCGAAATCGTCGAAACCTGCATCTGCTGCGGCCATCACGGCCAGTTCGCGCAATGCGGCCGGCAGGGCTGGCCAGGGTTGTTGGTTATTCGGGTCAATCGGGGAGTAGCGATAACCGGTGGAGTCGGTCGTCCAGCCCAAGTCACCGCAACTGCTTAACGCCGCCGACATGGTAAAACCACCGGGCGTGACCATTTGCCGGAAGGGCGATTGAGCCAATACCCGTCGCAGTTCCGGTAGCAAACGCTCGAGCCAGGGCAGGGCATAGCCCCTGAGGACGTAGGATTGTTCACCGATTTGCTCGCGCCCCGGGGGCTGTTGCAGCGCCTCATCGGCGAACAAATCGGCGGTTGATCCGGGAAGGGTCTTACTGCGCATCGTGAAAAATCACTCCCAAGGTATGCCGGGTACCACTGTGCAGAACACTGACCCCGTGGCGCAAGGTCACCCGATGAAACCCCCTCACACTCGGCATGGGTCGCTGATTGACCGCGAAGATTACCGCGTCACCCTGGTTGAGAGGGACAACCTGAGCCCGGGATTGCATTCTTGGCCGCTGCTCCGTCAGCACCAACTCCCCGCCACGAAAGTCCTCTCCCGGCTGCGACAACAGGATGGCAACTTGTAGGGGAAACACATGTTCCCCGTACAGATCCTGATGCAGGCAGTTGTAGTCGCCTGGGCCGTATTGCAGCAATAACGGGGTAGGGCGTTGCTGCCCGGCAGCGTGGCAGCGGGCAATGAAGTCGGCATGGTGCGCCGGATAGGTGATCGGCAGGTTCATCTGTTCGTTCCAGCGATTGGCCTGGGGCGCCAGGAACCCATACAGCTGTTCACGCAGCGCGCAGATCGGCGCTGGCAGCGGGTAGCGGAAATATTTGTATTCGCCCCGGCCAAAGCCGTGCCTGGCCATCATCACATGGGAGCGAAACAGTTCGGGTCGGGGGTAGTGGCCGCTCAGTTCAGCGCATTCCTGCTGATCCAGCAGGGCCGGAATCAGTGCGTTACCCTGTTCATCAAGGGCTTGCTCGATGGCGGCCCAGTCCAGCTTGGCCAGGCGTTCATGCAGTGGAGTGGAAGGCATCGACAAGTTCCTGTGGCAGCGCATTAGGGCTGCCAGTCTAGAAAGTCGTCAGCGTCAGAACACTCCGATGCTTGCGCTCGAATTACAGCGCCTTGCTCACATTGATGTCGGTAATCTCATCGCTGGCATCGTGGATTTTCGCCAGGGCTTCCTTGGCTTCCTCCACGCTGCCTGCTTGCAGTTGGGCGAACTCGAAGCGGCGCTCACCGTTGAGTTTGTACTTGATCACATATTTGGTGGTAGTCACGGGCATTCCTGTCAGCTCAGTTTCGAATTGGTGCGGCGCACAATGCGGATCTTGTGGGACAAGGTCGGCTTTTTGGTCACGCTGATGGCGCGGCGGGTCACGACGTCCAGGGTGATGTTCCAGAACCCGGTGCTGGGCGCAGTGATTTTTGCCGGGAACTTGTCGAACGCGCCGCCGTGGTAAGTATGGCGGCCGCCGTTCTTGAAGCTGCGAAAGTTGGCATCGCTCATCAGGCGGATGTTGCAGGTTTGCGAGCATTCAATGACGACAATATCTCCTTCATTGAGGTGCTCACGCTGGTGGATGAATTTCATAAGGTGTCTCCAGAAGGGCTTTTTCTGAAAAATCAGAACGATACGTAGGTTAAGATGGAGTTTATCAGCCCCAGCACGTTTATTATCGGACCGTCGTCGACGACTTCGACAATTTAAAACAGTTATTTACCGAGTTATCAGGGATAAATCCTACGTGGGCGGGAGAAAAATACCTTCTTCGCTGTCGTAGGGTCTTTATCGGAGGTTTTTATATGAAGTGGAGTGTGTTGGTTCTGGCCCTGGCGTTGGGTGGATGTGCTTCGGTGGCGGATATCAAGCAGACCCCACCAACGCTGGCAGTGATCTCCGGGAAAAAACCACAGGAATACGCGGCGTGCGTTGTCCAGAAATTGTCTAAAACCCGCAGGCCTTCGCAGATCGAGCCTCACAAGGATGGTGTTCAAGTTATCGTACCGCAGAAGTTTTCTGCCGACCCGTCGGCCATTTTTGAAATTGAAGAGCGCTCCAGCGGGAGCAGTATCAAGCTCTACGAGAGCATGTCCAATGTGCCTATTCGTCCAGGTGACGTGAAGGCTGCGGGGGAAGCGTGCATTTCCGGCTGAGTCTGTAGCCGCCCACCTCGAATCCGATCAAGAAGCCCGACCCTGCTGCCGCAGCGTCGGGCTTTTTTGTGCGCGATGTTCAGTACACCGTCCTTTTGCTCGCGGATGAGTGTTGTCGCGACCGGGCCATTGCCCTACCATTTGTAGGCTTATGCCTAATTCGCCTAAGCATATAACTATAAAAATGGAGTCGTGATGATGTCTCTGGAACGAGTTCTGATGGGTAGCGCGTTGTTGCTGATGTTGGGCAATGCATACGCGCTGGAGGGGAAAAACGTTTATATGCAGGGCGGCTCGCAGCCGGGAGCTGCACCGTGCGTGGCCTGCCACGGGGCTGATGGCCTGGGGCTGGCAGCCGCGGGTTTTCCGCGTTTGGCCGGTTTATCGGCGGGGTATTTGCGTAAGCAGCTGCAGGATTTTAAAAGTGGCGCCCGGAACAGCCCGGTGATGCAGCCACTGGCCAACGCCCTCACGGAAGAGGAAGTCAGCGCTGTAACCCGGCAGCTGGCGGCAATGCCTGCGCCCGCACCTGTGCCGGTGCACCGCAGCGAGATGCCTACTGACGCTGCGCAAAAGATTGCCCTGCAAGGTGCGTGGGAGCGCCAGATTCCGGCCTGTGTCAGCTGTCATGGCCCGGCCGGCGTGGGCGTCGGCGACGGGTTTCCACCCCTGGCCGGACAATCTGCGGCCTACCTCGCGGCGCAGTTGAAAGCCTGGCGCAGCGGCACGCGCCATAACGATCCAAATGATCTGATGGGCCATATCGCCAAATCCCTCAGCGCTGAAGAAGTGCAGGCCGTGGCCACCTATTTTGCCTCGTTGAGCGGCCAGGAGGCCAAGCCATGAAGCGCTTCTTGTTTGCTCCGCTGCTGGGAAGCCTGATCGGCGTACCCGTCCATGCCGCCCCTATTGCCATGGAAGACCAGTCACAGTTGCAGCCAGCCGGCGCTCATGGGGCTGCCGTGCAGTTCCAGCCGCCCAAAGAAAGCGAGCTGCCGGACAACGCCTACGGCAAGCTGGTGAAACAGGGCTACGCGCTGTTTGTCGACACCAAGCGCCTGGCGCCGCAATTTGTCGGTAATGGCCTCAATTGCAGCAATTGCCACCTGGACCAGGGTCGCCTGGCCAATTCGGCGCCGCTGTGGGGTGCCTACCCGATGTACCCGGCGTATCGAAAAAAGAACGACAAGGTCAACACCTTCGCCGAGCGTTTGCAGGGCTGTTTCCAGTTCAGCATGAATGGCGGCACGCCACCGGCTGCAGACAGCCCGGAGATTACGGCGCTGTCGGTATATGCCTACTGGCTGGCGAGCAAGGCTCCCTTGGGCGTCGAACTGCCGGGCCGTGGCTACCCGAACGTGCCGGCACCCGCCAAGGGTTACGACCTGGCCCAGGGCGCAGAGGTCTACAAGGGCCAGTGCGCGGTGTGCCATGGCGCCGAAGGCCAGGGCCAGAAAGTGGGCGACAACTACGTGATGCCGCCGCTCTGGGGTAAAGACTCCTACAACTGGGGCGCCGGGATGCATCGAATCAATACGGCAGCGTCCTTCATCAAGCACAACATGCCCCTGGGCCAGGGCGGCAGCCTGACCGACCAGCAAGCCTGGGACGTGGCGGCCTACGTCAACCGTCACGAGCGTCCTCAGGACCCGCGCCTCGTGGACGGCTCCGTGGAGAAAACCCGGGTGAAGTTCCACGCCAATGACGGCGTCAATCTTTACGGGCAGACGGTCGATGGCGTACTGATTGGCCAAGGCATCCGTTAAACTGTCGATAACCCATAAAAAATGCCGCTGAATCAGCGGCATTGTCTTTTCGGAAACTCAGTCATGAAACGTGAGCAAGTCAGGGAACAGCATGCAGGGGGGCATATTTCTGCGACCCATGTGATTCAAAATCCCGCGGATACGGGCGAGTGGATCGTGTTCTTCAAGAAGAGCGGCGGTCGCAGTTACTTCCTGGTGGATGACCAGGATGAAGTCGAATCCTTCTCCCGCCTGGACGACTTGATCGAGACCATTCGCGGCCTGGGCATCAAGTTCGCCGAAATTCACATGTAATTATTTGCAGACCACCGTCACGCTGCGGGTCTTGTAGTTGCCGACATCCTTGCCCAGGGTCTTGTCGCTTTCTTTCAGGGCCGGTGTGCCTTCGGTGCCGACAATCCGGTAGCCGGTGCCCGCGCAGGACGCATCAGCCTTTTCATAACAGCTGGCCCAGGAGTTGGCTTCGCCGGAGCAGTCGATGGCCAGTCCTTGTTCGCCGTTCTTCAGGACCGTGTCGGAAGTGGTGGTGCAGCCACCGGTAAGCGCCAGTACCGCAATCAGTGCCAGGATCTTGTTCATGTAGGAGTCGTCATCAGGGTGTTGGAGGGGAGCGCTGACACTGTCGTGGGGCGTTACAGGCGAGATTATAGCGAACCGCCATTAACGTACAGACAAACACAAAAAAGCCCCGTCAAACGAGGCTTGATTGGCGTTACCGCGGTGTTACTTGGTTTTCGGACGCTTGCTCGACGCGTGGCCGGCCTCATCCACAAACACTTCGGCCACGGCACAGGCTTGAGCTTCGGTCGCGAATGCGCCGGCAACGCTGTCGCCATGGAAGTTGATCAAGTGCCAGCCGTCCGCTCGCTTGGTGATCAGGTAGCCGTTCACGCCTTTTGGTTCTGACATCTATCAATCTCGTTGTCTGGTTCAAGGGCGTAATGATAGCGCCAAACGGCGTGGGGCGGCGCAAGTTGTTGCAGGTCAGTGCCGATCGCCATAAAGCATGCTAAAAAGGTTGGAGCCCTTTGAATGACGGGCACAAGCCGACGATTTCTAACAGCGGCGAAGGTACTTGATTGAATGCCGGCGGAACTTACGCCGACATTTTTTCTCTATGTTGACATCGCAACGCCAGCAGGACCCATTGTAAGGTGACTGCGGCCTGATTAGACTGCGCCGAATTTCGTACGCACAGCCCTTTGTAAGGACTCATATGATCAAGAAATGCTTGTTCCCAGCAGCCGGTTACGGCACTCGCTTCCTGCCAGCGACCAAGGCCATGCCCAAAGAAATGCTGCCGGTGGTGAACAAGCCACTGATCCAGTATGGCGTGGAAGAAGCACTGGATGCCGGCCTGAACGAAATCTCGATCGTGACCGGCCGTGGCAAACGCGCCCTGGAAGACCACTTCGACATCAGCTACGAGCTGGAAAACCAGATCAAGGGTACCGACAAGGAAAAATACCTGGTCGGCATCCGTAAGCTGCTCGACGAGTGCTCGTTCTCCTACACCCGCCAGACCCAAATGAAAGGCCTGGGGCACGCGATCCTGACCGGTCGTCCGCTGATCGGTGACGAACCGTTCGCCGTGGTACTGGCCGATGACCTGTGTGTAAACCTGGAAGGCGACGGCGTCCTGACCCAGATGGTCAAGCTGTACCAGAAGTACCGTTGCACCATCGTCGCGGTTCAAGAGGTCGATCCTCAGGAAACCAACAAGTACGGCGTGATTGCCGGCGACGATATCGGTGATGGCCTGATCCGCGTACGCGACATGGTTGAAAAGCCAGCGCCGGAAGATGCTCCGTCGAACCTGGCGATCATCGGCCGCTACATCCTGACCCCTGATATCTTCAAGCTGATCGAAGAAACCGAGCCAGGCAAGGGTGGCGAGATCCAGATCACCGACGCCCTGCTGAAGCAGGCAAAAGACGGTTGCGTGATTGCCTACAAGTTCAAGGGTCGTCGTTTTGACTGCGGTGGCGCTGAAGGCTACATCGAAGCGACCAACTTCTGCTACGAGCACTTCTACAAGACTGGCAAGGCTTACTGATTCATCGTTGCCAGCCCGTTGAAAAAGCCTGCGAGTCGAAAGACCGCAGGTTTTTTTATGCCTTGCCCAAATAGCGGCTGGGGGCTTCGCCCAGTACCCGCTTGAACATTGCACCAAACGCATTGCCGTTGGCATAGCCCATGTCCCGTGCAATAGCCCCCAATGGTCGGCCCTGGGCTAACTGGCAAACGGCTTCGGCAATCCGTAGCTGCTGGCGCCATTGGTTGAAGCTCAGCCCGGTTTCATCCCGAAACCGCCGGCGCAGGGTGCGCACGCTGGCGCCGATGGATTCACTCCAGTCTTCCAGGGTGGCCGGGTTCGCCGGGTCTTCCAGAAGCATTTCACACACACTGAGCACGCGTTTGTCCCGGGGCAATGGCAGGCTGCAGCCTTCGGTTTCAGTCGCGGATATCAACTGGTGCAGCAGCAATGGCGTGAGCAGGGCAGTGTGGGCGTCGGGTGCGAGCATGCCCAGAATCAGCTCCCGCAGCAGCGGCTCCACCCTGATCAATCGGCAGGATTGCCACGCCGTGGGTAATTGATCGCTTTCCACGTACAGTGCGCGCATCGCAACCTCACCGACCATGTGCAATTCATGGTCGACACCCGGCGCAATCCAAAAGCCGCATGCCGGCGGGACGGTCCAGGCGCCCATGCGGGTCAGCACCCGGATCACGCCTTGGGTGGCGTGCACCAGTTGGCCATATTCATGGCTGTGCCAAATCTCCCGTGCGCCATCGACATAGTCATGGGCCCGAACCCGCAATTCCTCGCTGGTGCTGCGAGCGGGCGCCCCAAAGCGTTTACGCCAGATGTTGTCCAATCAAGAATGATTCCTGAGATGTAGGTTGGAACGGTCATTAATTGACCCGTGCGCGTAGAAGAATGACCGGATCTTTAACGCGATTCAATATTAAATAAGAACGATTAACAAAAAGACTTTTCAAGGAATCGTCATGTCCGGTGCGTTGTCTTCTCCTCCGTTTTACCTTTCCAGGCTGGCGCTGGTGGTGTTGGCGCTTGCTCCTGTTGTGTGGGCCGATGACGCGCCCATCGTGTTGAAGGACACCGCGGTGACAGCCGCCGAGGCCGAGCCGGCAGAGGGCGTGGTGCCAGGCTATGTGGCGCGCAACACCACCGTGGGCACCAAAACCGGCGCGCCGATCGTGGAGACGCCGCAATCGATCTCGGTGGTCAGCCGCCAGCAGATGGATGACCAGGCGGCGCAAACCGTCGACCAGGCATTGCGCTACACACCAGGGGTTTACTCCCAGGATAACGACCTGCGGTTTGACCAGTTGAGCATTCGCGGCTTCGATGCCGACTCCTACCTCGACGGGCTCAAGCTCAATCGCACGACCTGGTTCGCTACGCCTCGGGTCGACCCTTGGTTTCTGGAGCGCATCGACGTGCTGCGCGGGCCAGCTTCCGTGCTGTACGGCCAGAGCGGGCCGGGCGGCCTGGTGGACATGCAGAGCAAGCGGCCGACGGATGAGCCACTGCACGTGTTGCAAATGAGCGTGGGCAATGACAACCGCTATCAGGCCGGCTTCGATTTTGGCGGGCGCCTGGACGAGCAGGGCGATGTGACCTATCGGCTGACCGGGCTGGGCCGCATGGCCGATACCCAGACCGATCACATCAAGGACCAGCGCATCGCCATCGCGCCGGCCATCACCTGGAACATCGACGACGACACCAGCCTGACCCTGCTGGCCAACTATCAATACGACCCGGAAGGTGGGCTGTTCAACCCGGTACCCGCGTATGGCACCGCGCTGCACAACCCGAATGGGCGCTTGCGCCCCGATGATTACCTGGGCGACCCGGACCGCGATCGCTTCAAGCGCAATCAGTTTTCCCTGGGCTACGCGTTCAGCCACCGGTTCAACGACACCTGGAGCTTTCGCCAGCACCTGCGCTATATGCATGATGACGTCGACTACTACCAGACTTCCCTCACCGGGCCGCTGGACGCCAACCTTGCCACCGCGCCGCTCTGGGCCAACGTCAATCATGAGCACCTTGGCCAGTTCGCCCTTGATAACCAGTTGCAGTCCGACTTCAGCACCGGCCCGGTCAAGCACACTGTGCTGATGGGGGCGGACTTCCAGCGGCTGTTGCAGACCATCAACCGGGGCGGTCAGTATTTCCCGAGTGCGATCAATATCTACAACCCCGACTTCAGCGCCCTGCCGAGGGTGCCGGTGTCCATCAACCAATACACCACCCAGAGCCAGTTTGGCGTGTACCTGCAGGACCAGCTCAGCTTCGACCATTGGCGCTGGCTGATCGGTGTGCGGCAAGACTGGGCGCGTACCTACGACAATCAGGACAGCGCGTTGACCGGCGCCAACCTGAGCAACACGCGCCAGCACGACGAGAAACTCACCTGGCGTTCGGGCCTGAGCTACGTGTTTGATAACGGCGTTGCGCCGTATGTCAGCTACAGCGAATCGTTCCAGCCGCAACTGGGCACTGACCGGCTGGGCGCGACATTTGTGCCGACCACCGGCAAGCAGTACGAAGCCGGCGTTAAATACCAGCCTGTGGGCTCCCGCAGCCTGTACAGCGCGGCAGTGTTCGACCTGCGTCAGCAAAACGTCCTGACCACCGACGATGTCGACCCCAATTTTGCCACCCAGAAAGGCGAAATCCGCTCCCGCGGCATCGAGCTGGAAGCCCATGCCGAGGTCACCTCGAACCTCAGCCTGATCGGTTTTTACACCTGGATGGACCAGCGCATCCTCAAATCCAATGACGGCGACCAGGGCGAACACCCGACCGGCATCCCGGGCAAGAGTGCCTCGCTGTGGGCGGACTACACCTTCCACGACGGCCCGCTGCAGGGCGTCGGTTTCGCGGCGGGTGCGCGCTATTTCGGGCCGAGCTACGGCAGCGCCGACAACACGCTGGAGGTGTCATCGCGCACGCTGTTTGATGCCGCGGCGCACTATGACGTGCAGAACTGGCGCCTGGCCCTCAACGCCAGCAACCTGTTCAACAAGGAATACCTGGCCTACTGCAGCAACGGTTTCCTTTGCTACTGGGGCGCAACCCGTTCGTTGCAGGCCAGCGCGACGTATCGCTGGTAAGGCGCTGACCTCTGGCGCGGCAGCAGGTATGCTGTTGTCCTGCCGAGGAGAGTGAAATGGCCTACGATTTTGACCTTTATGTAATTGGTGCCGGTTCCGGCGGTGTGCGCGCTGCACGATTCGCTGCGGGTTTTGGCGCCAAAGTGGCAGTGGCTGAAAGCCGCTACCTGGGCGGTACCTGCGTGAATGTGGGCTGCGTGCCGAAGAAACTGTTGGTATACGGCGCGCATTTCGCCGAAGACTTCGAGCAGGCCAGCGGTTTTGGCTGGTCCCTGGGTGAGGCGAATTTCGATTGGGCGACCCTGATCGCCAACAAGGATCGTGAAATCAACCGCCTCAATGGCATCTACCGCAACCTGCTGGTCAACAGCGGCGTGGCCCTGCACGAAGGGCATGCGCGGCTGGTGGACCCGCACCAGGTAGAAATCAACGGCGAGCGTTTTACCGCCAAGCACATTCTGGTGGCCACCGGTGGCTGGCCGCAGATCCCGGACATCCCGGGGCGCGAGCACGCCATTGGCTCCAATGAGGCGTTCTTCCTCAAGGAGCTGCCCAAGCGTGTGCTGGTAGTCGGCGGTGGCTATATCGCCGTCGAGTTCGCCGGGATTTTCCATGGCCTGGGCGCACAGACTTCGCTGCTGTATCGCGGCGACCTGTTCCTGCGCGGTTTTGACGGCTCGGTGCGCACGCACTTGAAGGAGGAGCTGACCAAGCGCGGCCTGGACCTGCAGTTCAACGCCGACATCGAGCGTATCGACAAGCAGGCCGATGGCAGCCTCAAGGCCACCTTGAAAGATGGCCGCGTGCTGGAAGCCGATTGCGTGTTCTACGCCACCGGCCGACGCCCGATGCTCGATAACCTGGGGCTGGAAAACACTGGCGTCAAGTTGGACAAGCGCGGCTTTGTCGAAGTGGATGAGCTGTACCAGACCGCCGAACCGTCGATCCTGGCGATTGGTGATGTGATCGGCCGCGTGCAACTGACGCCAGTGGCCCTGGCTGAAGGCATGGCCGTGGCACGTCGCTTGTTCAAGCCTGAGCAATATCGTCCGGTGGACTACGCGATGATCCCGACGGCGGTGTTCAGCCTGCCGAATATCGGCACCGTGGGCCTCAGCGAAGAGCAGGCCCGTGAAGACGGGCACAAGGTGCAGGTGTTCGAAAGCCGCTTCCGGCCGATGAAACTGACCCTGACCGACTGCCAGGAAAAGACCCTGATGAAGCTGGTGGTCGACGCCGAGACCGACAAGGTCCTGGGTTGCCACATGGTCGGCCCCGACGCTGGCGAGATCGTGCAGGGCCTGGCGATCGCGCTCAAGGCGGGCGCGACCAAGCAGCATTTCGATGAAACCATCGGCGTGCACCCAACGGCGGCGGAAGAGTTCGTCACCATGCGCACGCCAGTGGCGCAGTAATCAGCCCTCGTTAGTTGCTTCCGGCGCCGTCGCAACGGCGGCTGCCAGGCGCAGCGCATCAATACTGGCCTGGGCCTTGACCAGGTCCAGTTCCAGGGTTTTGTTGGCCTTCTGATGCTCGGCCAGCGCTTCCTGGCGCGCCTGATTCTCCAGTTGGGCAACCCGCAAGCGCTCCTGCAACAGGGTACGCTCGCTGTCGATCACGCTCACTTGCTCGCTCAATTGACGCTGCTGTTCGCGGTCCTGGCGAGCCTGTTCCTGCAGTGCGCTCAATTCCTTCACGGTCACCCGATGCTCGATCAGCAGGCGCTCGTTATCGCGGTGCAACTGAGTGATTTCATCCTGGCGCACCATCGCGCTCTGCTGGGCCTGGCGCAGCTCTGCCTGGACCTGCTGCAACTGGCCTTCATGGCGACGCTGTTCCTGCTCACGCTGGTCCTTGATCGCATTGCGGTAATGCTCCAGGGCGTCCCGGGCATGCAGGTGCTTCTCTTCCAGTGAGCGAATCTGCTCGTCCTTGTCGTTGATCCGCAACTCGTAATCGCTGCACGCCTGGCTCAGCCCGGCGTTGCGGGTTTGCTCGGTTTGCAGGCTGGAGCGAGTGCTTTGCAAGGCCGCGCTTTCATCGGCCAGGGCGGCGGACTGGATATCGAACTGCTGCTTGAGCTGGGAGTGGGCCGCTTCCAGCTCCTCAACCTGGGCGAGCAGGGCGGTTTTCTGTTGCTGGAACTGCGACAGGGCCAGGTCGATAGGCTCCTGGGCCTTCTCCTTCAAGCGCTGGGCCAGTCGCGCCACCAGTTCACCCAATTCGTCGTCAATGGGCGCTTCGGTGATGGTCTGGCGGGTTTCGCTTTCTTCCAGCTCCTTCAGATAGCGATGAATCGTGGTTTTCGAGCCGGTATTGCCCATCTCGATGCGTACTGCATCGATGCTCGGGTTTTCGCCACGGGCAAGGATCGCCAGGCGTGCCGTTTGAACTACTGCTTTATTGATGCCGCCGCGAGCCATGGAGTCTCCGTTGATTTGGTACTGTGGTACGTAGTATGTATATACGTACTATATCACGATTGTTTTAAAGCCCAAATTGATGATTTATCAGATGGGATATTGGCGTATTATCCCGTGTGATACAGGTTTTGAAATGGACAACAGCCAATGGCAGTACAGGCATGAGTGAGCTGGACCGTTATCTGAATGCGGCCACCCGCGATAACACCCGCCGCAGCTATCGAGCGGCAATCGAGCATTTCGAGGTGAATTGGGGTGGATTCCTGCCGGCGACCAGCGACAGCGTGGCGCGCTATCTGGTGGCGCATGCGGGCGTGCTGTCGGTCAACACGTTGAAGCTGCGTTTATCGGCGCTGGCCCAGTGGCACACCAGCCAGGGGTTTCCTGATCCGACCAAGGCGCCAGTGGTGCGCAAAGTCCTGAAAGGCATTCGCGCCCTGCACCCGGCTCAGGAAAAACAGGCGGAGCCATTGCAACTGCAGCACCTGGAGCAGGTCATCCAGTTCCTCGAACAGGAAGGCCACGACGCCCGGCGCGCAGAAGACCATCCTCGATGGCTGCGGGCCAAGCGTGACGCGGCGTTGATCCTGCTGGGTTTCTGGCGTGGCTTTCGCAGCGATGAGTTATGCCGGTTGAATATCGAGCACGTGCAGGCGGTGCCCGGTTCGGGCATCACCCTGTATCTACCGCGCAGCAAAAGTGATCGGGAAAATATCGGCCGCACCTACCAGACGCCGGCGCTGTTGCGGCTGTGCCCGGTGCAAGCCTATAGCGAATGGCTCAGCGCTTCAGCGCTGGTGCGCGGCCCGGTGTTTCGCGGCATTGATCGCTGGGGCAACCTGGGCGAGGAGGGCTTGCACGCCAACAGCGTGATCCCGCTGTTGCGCCAGGCGCTGGAGCGCGCCGGGATTGCGGCCGATCAGTACACCAGCCACTCCCTGCGCCGGGGCTTCGCTACCTGGGCTCATCGCAGTGGCTGGGACTTGAAGTCGTTGATGACTTACGTCGGCTGGAAAGACATGAAATCGGCCATGCGCTATGTTGAAGCGACGCCCTTTCTCGGCATGACCCGGGCATCCCTCGAGTGATTCAAGGTTTCTTCTATTAATACAGTCTCTTGATAGTGAAAACCAATCGTCAGCATCAGGTTTGCCAATGAGCCATCGGCCGGGAGAGTGGGTAGGATTCACCTCATCAACTTACTAAGCCCTTCTACAAACCTGACGGAGAGTCAACGATGCCTATCATCAACAGCCAAGTAAAACCGTTCAAAGCTACCGCCTACAAAAACGGCAACTTCGTAGACGTGACTGATGCTGACCTGAAAGGCAAATGGTCTGTCGTGTTCTTCTACCCAGCCGACTTCACCTTCGTCTGCCCAACCGAACTGGAAGACCTGGCTGACAACTACGCCGAATTCCAGAAACTGGGCGTCGAAATCTACAGCGTTTCCACCGACACCCACTTTGCCCACGCTGCCTGGCACAACACCTCGCCAGCCATTGGCAAAATCCAGTACACCATGATCGGCGACCCGACCCTGACCATCTCCCGCAACTTCGACGTGCTGATCGAAGAAGCTGGCCTGGCAGACCGTGGCACCTTCGTGATCAACCCTGAAGGCCAGATCAAAATCGTTGAACTGAACGATGGCGGCGTTGGCCGTGACGCTTCCGAGCTGCTGCGCAAAATCAAGGCGGCCCAGTACGTTGCTGCTCACCCGGGCGAAGTCTGCCCAGCCAAGTGGAAAGAAGGCGAGGCCACCCTGGCTCCGTCCCTGGACCTGGTCGGCAAGATCTAAGTCTGTGAAATGCCAAGGGCGGGTTACCGCACCTAAGTAAGCTGCATCCGCCCTCGAAACGCCCGGGCGAGAGTCGCTCGGGCGTTTTTTTGTCTGCAATAAACCGAATTAATAGGAAATCGCCCGTATGTTGGACGCCAATCTTAAAGCTCAGTTGAAGTCATACCTGGAACGGGTCACCCAGCCGATCGAGATCGTCGCCTCCCTCGATGACGGTGCGAAATCCCAGGAAATGCTTGCCCTCTTGCAGGATGTAGCCAGCCTTTCGACGCTGATTACCCTGAAAAGCGATGGCAATGATGCGCGCAAGCCATCGTTCTCCATCAACCGCCCGGGTGCCGATATCAGCCTGCGTTTTGCCGGCATCCCAATGGGCCATGAATTCACTTCGCTGGTGTTGGCGCTGCTGCAAGTCGGCGGCCACCCCTCGAAGGCCAGTGTCGAAGTGATTGAACAGATTCGCGCCCTTAAAGGCGAGTTCAGCTTCGAGACTTACTTCTCGCTGTCGTGCCAGAACTGCCCGGACGTGGTCCAGGCGCTGAACCTGATGGCAGTACTGAACCCGAACATCCGCCACGTCGCCATCGACGGTGCGCTGTTCCAGGCAGAAGTCGATGATCGTCAGATCATGGCCGTGCCCAGCGTTTACTTGAATGGTGTGAACTTCGGCCAGGGCCGCATGGGCCTGGAAGAAATCCTCGCCAAGCTCGACACCAGCGGTATCGAAAAAGCCGCCGAGAAAATCAGCGCCAAAGATGCGTTCGACGTACTTGTCGTCGGCGGTGGCCCAGCGGGTTCGGCAGCGGCTATCTACGCTGCACGTAAAGGCATCCGTACCGGTGTTGCAGCCGAGCGCTTCGGCGGGCAGGTGCTGGACACCATGTCGATCGAGAACTTTATCTCGGTACAGGAAACCGAAGGGCCGAAACTCGCCAGCGCCCTGGAGGCCCACGTGCGTCAGTACGACGTGGACATCATGAACCTGCAGCGTGCTACTGCGCTGATCCCGGCGAAAAACAACGGTGAGCTGCACGAAATCCGTTTCGAAAGCGGTGCGACCCTCAAGTCCAAGACCGTGATCCTGGCCACCGGTGCCCGCTGGCGTGAAATGGGTGTACCGGGTGAGCAGAAATACAAGGCCAAGGGCGTGTGCTTCTGCCCGCACTGCGACGGCCCGCTGTTCAAGGGCAAGCGCGTGGCGGTGATCGGCGGCGGTAACTCCGGCGTTGAAGCAGCCATCGACCTGGCCGGTATCGTCAGCCACGTGACCTTGCTTGAGTTTGACAGCAAGTTGCGCGCCGACGCCGTGTTGCAGCGCAAGCTGTACAGCCTGCCGAACGTTGACGTGATTACCAGCGCGCTGACCAGTGAGGTCAAGGGGGATGGCCAGAAAGTTACCGGCCTGGCCTACAAGGATCGCGACAGTGGCGAATTCAAGACTATCGACCTGGAAGGCATCTTTGTACAGATCGGTTTGCTGCCCAACACCGACTGGCTCAAAGGCACTGTGGAATTGACTCCACGTGGCGAGATCATCGTCGATGCACGTGGTGAGACTTCGCTGCCAGGTGTTTTTGCCGCCGGTGACGTAACGACTGTGCCGTACAAGCAGATCGTGATTGCAGTAGGCGAGGGCGCCAAGGCTTCCCTGAGTGCTTTCGATCACCTGATCCGCACTTCCGCCCCGGCGTAAATTCCGGCCCGGAAATGAAAAACCCCATGAGTGATCATGGGGTTTTTTATTGCCGGCGGAACCTTACAGCGGCGTTGGCTGAATGATTTCAACCCAGTACGCATCCGGGTCTTTCACGAAGGCCAGGCTTTTCATGCGGCCGTCACTCAGGCGCTTCTGGAAGTCGCAGCCCAGTTCTTCAAAGCGCGCGCAGGCAGCAACGATGTCCGGCACCGAGATGCAGATATGGCCAAAGCCACGCGGGTCGGTGTTGCCGTTGTGGTAGGCAAAGTCCGCGTCGTTTTCGGTGCCGTGGTTGTGGGTCAGTTCGAGGATGCCCGGGATCGACTTCATCCACTGGGTGCGGGCGGCAGCGTCGGCCGGGATCTGGGCCTTGTCGACCAGGGCCAGGAAGTACAGGCTGAATTCGGCTTCCGGGAAGTCACGTTTTTCAACCAGGGAAAAACCCAGTACGCGGGTGTAGAAATCCAGCGACTTGGTGATGTCCTTGACCCGCAGCATGGTGTGGTTGAATACGAAGTTCGTGGTGGCGGCGTCAGGCTGGGCGGTGACGCCCGGGAAAGCGTTCAGTTCGTGCAGGCTCATGGGCCCTCCAGAGAAAAATGGGGCAAACGTGGCTCCGGTTGGAGCATCCCTTGGCTTGCGGCTGGCATCCGTGCAGCCGGTCCATGATACGCAGCCCTGCCGGTTGCGCCAAATGAAAAAGGTCACGCAACCCTTGCGGCCAGCGGGTGCAGGGGCCCAAACTTTGTCGCTTGAACCTTGAGTGTTTTTCGTAATGACCGGATTTCGCGCACCGTTGTTGAGTACCCTGGGCCTGTTGCTGGGCAGCACCGCTGCATGGGCGGCTGACCCGGAAATTCATTGGCCCAGCGGCTGGCAGGTAGAGGAAGTGGCGCCCGACGACCAGGCCCCGGCGCAACCGTCGGCGGTGTCCCGCCAGCGGGCCATAAAGAATGATGAGAATGGCGCGACCTTGATGGTCATGGAGTTGACGGGCACGCCAATCGAAGCGGGGCATACGGTCAACCTGCAAGGTGTGCTGCTGGAAATGCGCAAATCCATCCAGAAGGACTTTGCCCAGGGTGGTTATCAAAGTGTGTGCACCAAGATGCACCCCACAACATTGAGCCGGCTTGAGGCATTGGAAACTACCTGTGTAATCACCGAGAACGGTCGGCATGTGCTGTCGCAAACGTTGGTGGGGGCTGTCGATACCGATAAGGCCTATGTTTTTTCATACGCAGGCCAGGCCGACGCTTACGAATCAAGCAAGGATGAAGTCAGTTCGGTGCGTGACAGCCTTAAACTTTGAGCGTTGTAGGCATCGGGACAAATAAGTCGATTTGAACAAAGTGAAATGTTTTTTAAAGTTCGTTTTTGAAAGTGCCAGCGTCCTGATTTGTTTCACTATCGATGCCTGTAAACAAAAAAGCCCTGCATGTGCAGGGCTTTTCTTAGTGCGTTTGTACTAGCCGCAAAGCATTAGCCGCGAAGCCAGGAGTCTACTGTGGCTGCGCCGTACTGTTCTTTCCACGCCTTCAGGCCGCGATGGTTGCCGCCCTTGGTTTCGATCAGTTCACCCGTGTGCGGGTTGTGGTAAACCTTGACGACGCGGGCACGGCGCTGTTTGGGTGCGGCAGCGACGGAAGCGCCGGACTTGCCCGGGTTAGGATCCAGGATGGAGATGATGTCGCGCAGGCTTTTGCCGTAGGTCTTCATCAGCCCTTGCAGCTTTTCTTCGAATTCGATTTCTTTCTTCAAACCAGCATCGTTCTTCAGGGATTCCAGCTGGGCAAGCTGCTCTTGAAGGGCTTTTTCTGCTGCGCGAAATTCGGCGAGTCTGGACAAAATCTATACTCCAATAGTGTATTTGGCTGATATCTACTGCAAACAAAGCGATAAGCCAAGAGCCTTAAGGCGACTCAATGAAAGTGGCCTTCCTGCCAATTCAGCACAGGCAGGAAAAATTGTAGTAGTTAATCAGTCATGAGTAAATCATGTCTTTTGTATAAATAACAATATTTCCGTTGAAGTGGCTGGCTATTCAATGGCTGTTCAGGAATCTAATGAACTCGTCGCAAGGTACAGGCTTGCCAAACAGGTAGCCTTGCAAGAAATCAACGCCTTGGGCCGCCAGATAGTCGCATTGTTCTTGTGTTTCGACGCCTTCGGCAACGATGCCCAGGTCCAGCTTGGCAGACAGTTCAATGATGCTGTCGAGTATATGCCGTGAGAGTGCATCAACACCGATCATTGCCACGAAGCTTTGATCTATCTTCAAGTAATCGACATTGAAGTTGCGCAAATAACCCAGGCTGGAGTGGCCGGTGCCAAAGTCGTCGATCGCGATCATTACCCCCATTTCATGCAGCGCCTGGAACAGCTGGCGGGTGATATCCGTGGGCTCGATCAACTCGCGCTCGGTCAACTCCAGGACCAGGATCACCTTGCCCGGCGGGAAGGCAGCGAGGAACTCCCGGCAGTCTTCCACCAGCTCCAGGTCGTGACAATGGCGAGCGGTAATGTTGATGCCCACGTGAAAATTGTCGGCAAACTGCGCGGTGTGGGGCGCCAACTGTGCGGCGGTCTGGCGCATCAGGGCGCGGGTCATCGGTACGATCAGGCCCGAATGTTCGGCCAGGGGAATGAACAGGTCCGGGCGCACCAGGCCTTCCCTGGGATGATTCCAGCGCATCAGCACTTCACAGCCGGCCCACTGCCGGATGTTGTCGCCACGCACCACTGGCTGGTAATAGGGCACAAATTCATTGGCGCCCAGGGCCCGTTGCAGTTCCAGGGTCGGTGCCGATGAGCGCTTTTGCAGCCAGTGGGCGAGGATGCCTGCCAGCACGCCGAAAAACACCACCAGAACGAACAGCGCGGGATACCGTGCCTGCATGTAGCGCCAGGTTTCACCCTCCGGCATCCCGGCTTCCACGCTGTAGGTATACCGCGTGGAGTCGAGATGATGATGCGCGACGGAAAATGTCGGCAGCGCTGTGCTGTGCACCTTGCCATCCGCCGCCAGCCAGTTAGGCCCCACCTGCAACACCAGGTCGGTATATCGGCTGATCAGGCGCAACGCGTTGGTCAAGTGGTAGCCATCAATGGAGGCGAAGGCCCCCCGGTCACCCTCGGTGAGGCGATACACCAGCAATGCGGTGTCGGGTGTCACCGGGTTGCCTTTCATCAGCCAGAGACGGCCGCCGACGTAGTCCTCAGGGTTGACCGGGGACTGGTAGTTGCCACCAAACAACGAGCTGCAATAGATGTTGCGCTGCCAGGACAAGGTGGTGGCGCGCACGAACGGCCGGCGGGTGACCTGTTCCCGCAGCTTCAGTTGAGTCGGGTTATCACATTCATGGCCGGCCAGTGGCAGCAGATCCTGGGCGGCGAGGGCGGTGTTGTCGAGCATCAGGTCAAACTGGCGCACGGCCTCCTGGGCGGTTTGCGCGGTGCTGTGCTCGAGGGTGCGCCCGGCTTGCCAATACAGGATAAGCACACCCAGCAAAATGGGCAGCGCGCCACTGAGCAGGGTGATCAGGTGGCGAGTGGAGGCCTTTCGGGGGCCTTTGACGGTCAGTGGCATTTGCGCAGCCTGTAGCGGGAGAGGGCAATAGGACGCTCAAATGCGGTCGGGACAACCTCGGTGGCCTTCCAACAAAGCGTATTGGTATTGGCCATGATAGATGGCGGCAGGCGTCTGTGCATGTTCAATAAAGCTTCAACCGTGTGGCCAGTTGAATAAATGCCAGGGTTGCCGGGGAGGACTGCCGACGGTCCAGTACCGCCAGCCCCACCTGGCGTTTGACGGCAGGCTTGAGCGGTTTGATCAGGTAATCCGCCTGCGTGGATTCAGGCAGCGACAACTCGGCGACAATGGTCACGCCGTCGCCCCGGCGCACGGTGTCCAGGGTGCTGAGCAGCTGTGAGCAGCGGTAACGCACATCCGGCTGCAACCCTGCACCGACGAACAGCCTTGAGACCAGTTCGGCCGAACCGGCCTGGGTCAGGATAAAAGGTTCACCGCACAGCGCTTTCAGGCTGACACTTGGCTGCGCGCCCAAGTGATGCCCCAAGGGCAGCAGCGCGACCAGTTGGTCCTCAATCAACGGGAACGTATCGAAGCGCTCTTCAGGCAGCACCACAAACCCAACGTCGACGCGCCGCTCTTCCAGCCACTGCGTCACCTGGCGATCGGGGCCTTCGTCGACATGCACCTCGATGCCCGGATGCTGCTCGCGAAAATGCTGCAGGATCGCGGGCAACAAGCGAATCGATGAGGTCGGCCCGAACGAGCCGATGCGCAGCGTGCCGCGCTTCATCCCGCGGGCATCGGCGGCTTCCTGTTGCAGCGTGTTGGCCAACCCGAGCATGGCCCGGGCGCGCAACAGCAGTTGTTGGCCGATATCGCTGAGTTCGACCTGGGACTGATGACGTCGGATCAACTCCACACCCAGTTCCTGCTCCAGGGATTTGATCGCATGGGACACCGCCGATTGGCTGATGCCCAGGCGATTGGCGGCGCTGGTGAAACCTTGCAGTTCGGCCACCAGGGAAAAGATTTCCAGTTGGGTAAGGGTCATGAGTATTTACTCATTTTACGATGATCGGGGATTAGCCAAACAATAAGCCAATCCCGTGTCTTGTGAGTAGAAATCTGATGAACCCGAGCCCTGACCGTCTGACATATCTGAAGCTGGCGGCCGTGACCATGATCTGGGGCGGCACCTTCGTTGCCGGGCGCTATCTGGCGGCAGGCCTGGACCCACTGTTGGCGGCGACCGTGCGCTTTGCACTGGCCAGCCTGGCGCTGCTGGCCTTCCTGGTCGTCGCGCGTATTCGCCTGGTGCGTCCGACCACCGCGCAATGGATGCAATTGATGGTGCTGGGCTTTTTCGGGATCTTTTTCTACAACCTGTGTTTTTTCTACGGCCTGCATTACATCAATGCGTCCCGGGCGTCGTTGATCGTGGCGCTGAACCCGGCAGTGATTGGCCTGGCCTCTTTGCTGATGTTCAAGGAACGCCTGGGCTGCTTCAAGCTGGTGGGGATCGCGCTGTGCCTGGGTGGCGCAGGGCTGGTGATCGTCAGTCGCAACCCGCAGTTGCTGCAGGGCACGGCAGATGCGTGGGTCGGTGACCTGCTGATTTTCGGCTGCGTGGTGGGGTGGGGCGTGTACTCGCTGTTTTCCCGGGGTCTGAACCAGCGCCTGGGGCCGTTGCAAACCGTGACCTGGTCGATCCTGCTGGGCACGCTGATGCTGACGATCACCACGCTGGTGACGGGCCGACTAACGGTGGCCGCATTGGGCCGGATTGATCTGCCCCAACTGATGAGTTTGCTGTACCTGGGCGTGCTGGGCTCGGCACTGGCCTACATCGGCTACTACGATGGCCTGCGCCGCATCGGCGCCACCCGTGCGGGTGTATTTATCGCCCTCAATCCGCTGACGGCAGTGATCTGCGGCGCATTGCTGCTTGGCGAGCAACTGACCGTGCCGATGCTGCTGGGTGGGGCGGTCATCCTGCTGGGCATCTATCTGTGCAACAAACCCCTTGCGCGGGCCAGGGCAATGGGGATTTGATAAGAGTACGGACAAATCTGTTTACGCTGTGTAGAATCGATTTACGCATACAAGAATAAGGACTTGCGCTAACGCAAGCCTCGCCCGTCAGAGACTGATGTAACCATGAAGCTACTCGGGTCCCCCCTCATCTTTGGTGACTTCCTCGCCCGCAGCGTGCGGGGTATCTCCTGTGCGCCACCCGCTGACCTCATCCTTGCTCGCAAATAAACATTTGTTAATTACAAGAATGATGATGAGGCACCGAAAATGGCAGACCTGTACGAAAACCCAATGGGCCTGATGGGCTTTGAGTTCATCGAATTCGCATCGCCAACCCCGGGCACCCTGGAGCCGATCTTCGAGATCATGGGCTTCACCAAGGTCGCGACCCACCGTTCCAAGAACGTACACCTGTACCGGCAGGGCGAGATCAACCTGATCCTCAACAACGAACCCAACAGCATCGCCTCCTACTTTGCGGCCGAGCACGGCCCGTCGGTGTGCGGCATGGCGTTTCGCGTCAAGGACTCGCAACAGGCCTACAACCGGGCCCTGGAACTGGGCGCCCAGCCTATCCATATCGAAACCGGCCCGATGGAGTTGAACCTGCCGGCGATCAAGGGCATTGGCGGCGCGCCGCTGTACCTGATCGACCGCTTTGGTGAAGGCAGCTCGATCTATGACATCGACTTCGTGTACCTCGAAGGTGTCGAGCGCAACCCGGTGGGCGCGGGCCTCAAGGTCATCGACCACTTGACCCACAACGTGTACCGCGGCCGCATGGCCTACTGGGCGAACTTCTACGAGAAGCTGTTCAATTTCCGTGAGGCGCGCTATTTCGACATCAAGGGCGAATACACCGGCCTGACCTCCAAGGCCATGAGCGCCCCGGACGGCATGATCCGCATCCCGCTGAACGAAGAATCGTCCAAGGGTGCCGGGCAGATCGAAGAGTTCCTGATGCAGTTCAACGGCGAGGGCATCCAGCACGTTGCCTTCCTCACCGATGACCTGGTCAAGACCTGGGATGCGTTGAAGAAGATCGGCATGCGCTTCATGACCGCGCCGCCAGACACCTACTACGAGATGCTCGAAGGCCGCCTGCCGAACCACGGCGAGCCGGTGGATCAACTGCAGGCACGGGGCATCCTGCTGGACGGCTCGTCAGTGGCGGGGGACAAGCGCCTGCTGCTGCAGATCTTCTCGGAAACCCTGATGGGCCCGGTGTTTTTCGAGTTCATCCAGCGTAAGGGTGACGACGGCTTTGGTGAAGGCAACTTCAAGGCGCTGTTCGAATCCATCGAGCGCGACCAAGTGCGTCGTGGTGTGTTGACCGCTGACTGATCGCCTGGGCGATACACAAAAAAGCCCGACCGGGATTGCACCTGGCCGGGCTTTTTGTTGCCCGGCAGAAACATCGGGACATAGGCGGTTGCCAGCGGCCAGGAACGGAATTCACTGCCAGCGTTACTCAGTGTCATATGCCCAGTTGAGGTTCATGTATGACAGTCATTGCGCACACCGGTAGTCCACCTCCAGGTTTGAATCAGGCAGCAGCCGTCAACGACGAACCGGCCATCAGTCCCTTGGCCCCAACTGTTCCCTCCCCATTAAGTCCTGCCACTGTCGCCCGCGTGACGTTTTCCTCGAACGTGGAATGGAGCAGTGCGCAGGGCGAGCTGACCGCCGCAGGCGTCGAACTGGCCAATGCCGTATTGGCCCCGGGTACCTCATCAACCGTCGGTGCGCAGGTCTGCACGTTCGCGGTGGACGGGATCCAGTCGAGCGACATTCTGGTGGTCAAACGCGTACCCGCCTCTGAAACCGGAACGAATGTCCTGTTGTATATTCCTGACGTTGAGGGCAATTCGTTCTTCGAATTCAATAACCTTGGAGAAATGAACGCCTGGCTCAAAGAGGTCGCCACCGACCCTGACAAGTTGGATGTATTTGCCGGGCATTTTTCCCGCAATGCACCTGCCGATCAGACAAAGCGGGTAAAAGACACGATGACGCGCTTCGCAGCAGGCGATATCAATGCCGTGGTCGGGCCTTTTGGCTACGAAAAGGGCGATATCTTCAATCGCCTGGACAAGCACACAAGCGTGCCGCCGGTACCGGTCAACGGGCTGACGGGGACCTACCTGAAAGTTGAGACCCGTGATGGCCGGGTGACTTTCGCAGGCACACGTCCGGACGGAGAAACCGTACTCTATCAGTACGATGCCTACGGCAACTTCCATGGAGGAGGTAACAAGGGCAACTTCTACTTTGTGAAAAACGGCCTGAACAATGACCAGCCGCTGTCGCCTGTCTCGCGAGAGCAATACTTGAAAACGGTCGTCAGTGTCAGCCTGGATAATGTAGGTGCCAACGATTTATGGGGGCTGTTCGACGAGTTCATCCGCCAACTGAAGAATCCGGGTTCAGGCATTGGGACGGCCTTGATCGCACTGGGCGTGCCTGAGGATGTGGCGCAGTCCATCGAAAAAATCGTCAAAAACCCCGTCACCGGCACCTTGCTTGAACTCAACCATGGCAACCGGCTCGGTAAGCTGTTTGGCGTTGAAAAGGCGCAAATGGACGCCGCACTGACGCAAATAGGCGACGAAATCCAAGGCAGGATTCCGTATTACGGGGCCATCCGAGGGGGGTTGTCGCAAACGGCTGTAATGCTCGAAATGGCAGCAAAAAAAAGCGCTGTCAGGCCTTCTGCTGACGCACCAAATGCTTGAAGCCTTCAAACACCAGCACCATCACCGCGAGCCAGATCGGAAGATACGTCAGCCATTCCCCCGCCTTGATGCTTTCGCCCAACAACAAGGCCACGCCGAGCAGCAGCACCGGTTCTACATAGCTGAGCAGCCCGAACAGGCTGAAGGCCAACAAGCGGCTGGCGACGACGTAGCACACCAGCGCCGACGCACTGATCAAGCCCAACATCGGGATCAAGGCGTACAAGCCCTTGTGGGCGTCGAGCACGGCAAAACCCTGTTCGCCGCTTTGCACGAACCACAGTGCCACCGGCAACATCAGCGCCATATCGAGCCACAGCCCGCCGAGGTGGTCGGTCTTCAGGCGTTTGCGCAGTACGAAGTAAACCGGGTAGCCGATGATCACTACCAGGGTTGCCCAGGAGAATCCGCCCACCTGATACAACTCGTTCAGCACACCAGCACCGGCGAAGAACACCGCAATCTTTTGCAGGCGTGACAATTGTTCGCCATACACCAGCCGACCGGTCAGCACCATCGTCAATGGCAGCAGGAAATAGCCCAGCGATACATCCAGGCTGCGACCGTTGAGCGGCGCCCACATGAACAGCCACAACTGCACCCCCAGCAGCGCCGAAGACACCACGACCCCGCCGATCAGCGCGGGTTTGGCCGCAACCAGCCGAACCAGTTCCCACACCCGTCGCCACTCGCCGCTGACAATCATGAACACGGTCATGCAGGGCACCGTCAACAACATGCGCCAGCCGAAGATCTCCAGGCCGCTCAAGGGCGTAAGCAGCGACGTGAAGTAATACATCACGGCAAACAACACCGAGGCCAAGACCGATAACACAACACCTTTAGACACACTGTCCTCACGAAAGCCGATTGATACAAAAGAAGGGGGGATTTCAGGGAGGGAATATAGTGCTTTTGAGGTGAGATGTTTGCTCTGTTTTGGAGCGGTTTATGGGAGGATTTCTCAGGTCCCCCCATAAAAGGGACTTATGGCCGGGCAACTCGCCCCGACACAAAGTGGCTCACATCATTGAACCCTGGCGTCGACGCATGCCCTGGCGTGACCAGCGAGTCGATGAACGCTTCGTCCTCCGCCGTGATCTTCACCTCCAGCGCGCCGGTGTAGGCATCCCACTGCGCCTCGGTGCGCGGCCCGACAATCGCCGAACTGACCGCCGAGTTGTTCAGGACCCAGGCAATCGCGAACTCGACAATCCCCACGCCACGGCCCTGGGTGTATTGCTGGATCTGCTGGGCGATGCGCAGGGATTCAACGCGCCATTCGGTTTCCAGGATGCGCTTGTCCTGGCGCCCGGCACGGCTGCCGGCTTCAGGCGTAACGTCCGGCGCATATTTGCCGCTGAGCACGCCACGGGCCAGCGGGCTGTAAGGCACCACGCCCAGGCCATACGCGGCGGCGGCGGTGATCTGCTCCACCTCGGCCTGGCGGTTGACGATGTTGTACAGCGGCTGGCTGATGATCGGTTTGTCCACCCCGAGGCGCTCGGCCACGCGGATCACTTCAGCGATCCGCCAGCCGCGATAGTTGGACAGGCCCCAGTGGCGGATCTTGCCCTCGCGGATCAAGTCGCCAATCGCTGAAATCGTGACTTCCAGTGGCGTGTTGTGGTCTTCGCGGTGCAGGTAATAGATGTCCAGGTAATCGGTGTCGAGGCGCGTCAGGCTGGCTTCCAGCGCATTGAAAATCCGCTTGCGACTCAGGCCGCTGCGGTTCGGCAGGCCATCCGCCGGGCCGATGCCGACTTTCGAAGCCAGCACCCAATCCTGGCGCTGGCGGGCGATGGCTTCGCCGACGATTTCCTCGGAGCGCCCGCCGGTGTAGACGTCGGCGGTGTCGATAAAGTTGATGCCTTGATCCCAGGCCTTGTCGATGATGCGCAGCGAGTCCTCGGTGTTGGTCTGCTCGCCAAACATCATGCTGCCCAGGGTCAGTGCGCTGACCTTCAACCCGGACTGGCCCAGTGTGCGGTAAATCATCGTGAACACCTCAAAAGGGGGAGACAGGCCCTATCCAATACCAGAGAGCAAGGCTCTGGAACAAGCCCCGCGACGGTTATTGCGGCAATAGTTCGGCGCAGCGCAGTTGCAGGAAGCGGTGCAGTACCTTGACCCGCTCCGACACCTGCAACCGATGGGGACACATCAGATTGAACGGGGTCGGTTCGCCTTGCCAATCGGTGAGCAACGGCACCAGGCGCCCGGCCTTGATATCGCGCGCTACATCCAGCCGCGCTTTATAGGCGATGCCGTGCCCGGCCAATGCCCAGCGCCGCACGATCTCGCCGTCATCACTGAGGTAGTCGCCGCCGACCTCGACTTCCTGCAGCACCTCGCCCTGGCGAAAGTACCAGGTGTTGTTCGCCCGACCCTGGCGCATATAGCGCAGCGTGCTGTGTTGTGCCAGGTCCTGGGGGAGGCGTGGCGTACCGTGGCGCGCGAGGTAGTCGGGGCTGGCGCACGCCACCCGCGTGTGGTCGGGCACCACCGGCAACGCGACCAGGCTGGAGTCCCGTGGTACGCCGAAGCGCAGGGCGATGTCGACGGTTTCGCGGAACAGGTCGGCATTGCTGTCATTGAGCAGCAACTGAAGGCGCACGTTCGGGTGTTCGAGCTTGAACTCATCCAGCCAGCCCAGCAGCACATTGCGCCCGAAATCCGAGGGCGCGGCCAATTGCAGTAACCCGCTCAGGCTCTGGCCTTGCTGCTTGACCGCCTGTTCGCCTTCCGACAGCGCCTCCAGGGCCACGCGCACACTGTCGAGGTAGCGCCGGCCTTCTTCGGTCAGGCGCATGCTGCGGGTGGAACGCGCCAGCAGCCGGATGCCCAGGCGGGTTTCCAGGCGCTTGAGGGCAATGCTCGCTGCGGCCGGGGTCAGGCTGAGGCTGCGGGCGGCTGCCGACAGGCTGCCGGTGTCGGCGGTGCGTACGAACACTTCAAGGTCGAGGATTGAGCTAATTTGTAAAAATCCTTTAAAGATCTTGTCGTTTTACCGGGATTTTTCAACGATTGCCAAGCTGGGAAGATGAAAGCTCATTTTCTCAGCCAGGTATTTCCCCATGACATCTCCCCTCAACGGCAAAACCATCATCGTCATTGGCGGCAGCAGCGGCATCGGTGCCGAGGTGGCCAAGCAGGCCGTGGCACGCGGTGCCCATGTGGTGCTGGCCGGGCGGCGCTTGTCTTCAACCGTGGAGAACGGGGTGCGCAGCGAGCAGGTGGACGTGACCGACGCAGCCTCATTACAGCGCTTGTTCGAAACCGTGGGGCAGTTTGACCATCTGGTCTACACCGCAGGGCCTGCGGTGCAGGCCAAGGCCCTGATCGAGACCGACCTGAACCTGGCGCAAGACAACTTCAACGTGAAGCTCTGGGGTTCGCTGCGGGCGATCCAGTCGGCGCTGCCATTTCTCGCCGAGCGCGGCAGCATCACCCTGACGTCGGGGCAGTTGGGGCGCAAAACGGTTGCGGGGCAATTCATCAAGACCGGCATCAATGCGGCGACCGAAGCGCTGGGCAAGCAACTGGCCAAGGAACTGGCGCCACGGCGGGTCAATGTGGTCAGCCCGGGGGTGATCGACACCGAGGCGTATGCCGGGTTGTCCGATGAGCAGCGACTGGCAATGTTTGCCAAGGCGGGCGGGGCGTTGCCGGTGGGGCGCGTGGGGCAGGCCGAAGAAGTGGCTGCCGGGTATGTGTTGGCGATGGAGAACGGGTTTATCACCGGTAGCGTGATTGATGTCGACGGCGGCGGATTACTCTAAAGGCAGCTGAATAAAAAAGGTCCCGCTTTCAGGCGGGACCTGCATTATCAGTAATAGGGCCGTGCTTAATAACGTGGCACCGGAACCGGTTGTGGCGGGTAGTAATAGCCTGGAGGCGGCGCCTGGTAATAGACCGGTGGCGGCTGTTGGATGTACACCGGCTGCGGTTGCACGTAAACCGGTTGCTGCTGCACATAGACCGGAGGCTGGGAGTTGGCGACCACCGAACCCACTACGAGACCGCCGACAACCGCACCCAGCAAAGCCGGGCCACCCCAGCCCCAACCACCGCCATGCCCGTACCCATAACCGTGACCCCAGCCATAGCCATATCCTCCACGGGCTTCTGCTTGCCCTGCGATGGCGAGGGTGGCAATGAGCAACATGGCTACTTTCATTTTTGAGAGTCGACTGATCATGATAAGTCCTCTACGTATGCACCGAACCGGTCTTGATAATATCCCCGGGCATAGGCTTCAGACAGCGGTTTCGGACGGGATGATGGAGTACGAAAGTAAAGGCTGGGTAAAGGTTGTAGCCTATTTGTTACCTGGAATGGGCGTAGAGGTTAATACGGCTGTCAGGCAGTTGTTTGCCTATAAAAACACGCCTTTATATGAGCAGATAGATGACCGGCGCCGCCCTCGATATCGCGGCACCGGTCAGCGCTGATTCAAGCCTTGAGTGTGCGCGTCATGCGCAACGCCAACACACTGCCCGCGACGATCACCGCCGCCAGCAGGTACAGCGCCAGGTCCGTAGACCCGGTGGCATCTTTCACAAACCCGACGATATACGGGCTGAGGAACCCCGCCATCTGGCCCATGGAGTTGATCAACGCCAAGCCACCTGCTGCCGCACCTGCGCTGAGCATCGCGGTTGGCACCGGCCAGAACATCGGCAGGCCGGTGAGGGCGCCCATGGTGGCGATGGTCAGGCCGAGGATCGCAATGGCCGGCGTGGTTGCAAAGTTCACCGCAATCACCAGCCCGATCGCGCCCATCAGCATCGGCACCACCAGGTGCCAGCGACGCTCCTTGCGCAAGTCGGCAGAGCGGCCCACCAGCAGCATGAACACCGCCGCCAGCAGGTACGGGATCGCACTCAACCAGCCAATCACCAGGTTATCGCTGAAGCCCATGTTCTTGATGATCGATGGCAGCCAGAAGTTGATGGCGTACACACCGCTCTGGATGCAGAAGTAGATCAGGCCGAACGCCCAGATCGCCGGGTTCTTGAACACTTCCAGCAGCGAGTCGCTGGTGGTCTTCGGCTTGTTGGCCAGGTCGGTCGCCTGGTCGGCTTCCAGCACCGCGCGCTCATGGGGCGTGAGCCACTTGGCGTTGGCAAAGCTGTCGCTGAGCAGGAAGTAGGCGAGGGCGCCGAGGATCACCGTCGGCACGCCTTGCAGCAGGAACATCCACTGCCAGCCCGCAAGCCCGCCCTGGCCGGCGGCGAAGTGGTTGAGGATCCAGCCGGAGAACGGGCTGCCGAGCAGGCCGGATACCGGAATCGCCGACATGAACAGCGCCATGATCCGCCCACGGCGGAAGGTCGGGAACCACTGCGAGAGGTACAGCACCACGCCCGGGAAGAACCCGGCTTCAGCGGCGCCGGTCAGCAGGCGCAAGCCGTAGAAGTGCGTCGGTGTGGTAACGAACAACAGGCAGGTGGACAGGGCGCCCCAGACGATCATCATCAGCGCAATCCAGCGCCGTGGACCGAATTTGGTCAGCGCCAGGTTGCTCGGCACGCCGCACAGCACGTAGCCGATAAAGAAGATCCCGGCACCGAGGCCGTACACGGTCTCGCTGAATTTCAGGTCGTCGAGCATCTGCAACTTGGCAAAGCCGACGTTGACGCGGTCGAGGTAGTTGAACAGGTAGCAGATGAAAATGAAGGGGATCAGGCGCAGGGTGATGCGCTTGTATACGGCGTTTTTATCGTCATCGGTGGCCTGGGTAACAGCGGCGCTCTGTGACATGGCAGTCTCTCTTTATTATGATTTTTCGCGATGCGAGGGTAACGTTGATCGCCCAACGAGTCTCGGCCACCTCAAGGGGTGCTGTCTTTGTGCTCGCGCACAGTGAAGCATGGTTTGCGCTGTGCCTATGAACAACCGGTTTTTTCAGGAATTTAGCCCCATGTTCGAGCTGGATCATGACCTGGCGCAGGATATCGTCAATCGCACCATGGCGATCCTGCCCTATAACGTCAACGTCATGGACAGCCAGGGCCTGATCCTGGGCAGCGGCGAACCCGAGCGGATCAACACCCGCCACGAAGGCGCGCAGTTGGTGCTGGCCAACGGGCGGGTGGTGGAAATCGACGGCCAGACCGCCAAGCACCTCAAGGGCGTGCAACCCGGGATCAACCTGCCGCTGCTGCACGACCAGCGCCTGATCGGCGTGCTGGGCATTACCGGTGAGCCGGAATTGCTGCGCACCTATGCCGAACTGGTGCGCATGACCGCCGAAATGCTGGTCAGCCAGCGTCACCAGCAAGCCGAGCAGCAATGGCGGCGCCAGCGCTGCGATG
The DNA here is from genome assembly GCF_013385695.1 of Pseudomonas sp. D8002. Taxonomy (NCBI): domain Bacteria; kingdom Pseudomonadati; phylum Pseudomonadota; class Gammaproteobacteria; order Pseudomonadales; family Pseudomonadaceae; genus Pseudomonas; species Pseudomonas sp. D8002. Next base: position 33,672 of record NZ_JACAPM010000011.1, on the reverse strand, counting down.
ATCTGCTGGCACTGCTGCTGGCCGAGACCGGCGATTCGCCGCGCCTGGTGGATGAAGCCCAGCAACTGGGCCTCAAGCCGCAGCTGGCGCGCACGCCGTACCTGTTCGAGCTGGGCAGCGGCCAGTCGGCCGAGGCCTTGAGCGCCTGGCTGACCTCGCGCTACCCCGACAGCTGGTGCGTCAGCTCCGCGCAGTTTTCCCTGCTGTGGTGCCGGCCGGCCTCGGTGCAAGTCGATAACCCGCGCCTGCTGGAAAAGCTCGACGGCCTGGGCTGGAACATCCTGCGGGTCGCCGTCGGCGGGCAAGCGGACGGGCTGGCCGGCCTGCGCCGTTGTTACCGGCGAGTCGGCGACCTGCTCGCCTATGGCCGTGATGTGCTGCCCGAATCGCGGTTGCTGACCCTCAATCGCTACCGCCTGCCGGTCATGCTCTGGCGCCACCGCAACGACGACGCCCTCGATGAATTGCTCAACCCGCTGCGCAAGGTACTGGCCAAGGACAGCAACGGCCAGTTGCTGGCGACCCTGCGCAGCTGGTGCGACCACGACGGCCAAAGCCAAGCCTGCGCCGATGCCCTGGGGATCCACCGCAACAGCCTGCGCTACCGCATGGAACGCATCGCCGAGCTGAGCGGCGTCGACCCGCTGACCCTCGACGGCATGCTCGCGTTGTACCTCGGCGTGCAGCTATTGCCGCAAGCTTTGTCCAAATGAACAACAAACCCCAGCCACTCTTGTGCAATGGACCGGCGTTATTGCCGGTGCCAACTGGCAGCATGGGCGTTATAAAAACCGGAGAAAGCCCATGAAAATCATCATCGCCCCCGACTCGTTCAAGGACAGCCTGAGTGCTGAAGGCGTGGCGAATGCCATTGCCGAGGGGTTGGCCAGCGTGTGGCCCGACGCCGAGCTGATCAAGTGCCCGATGGCGGACGGTGGTGAGGGCACGGTGGAATCGGTACTCGCCGCCTGCCAGGGCGAGCTGCGCACCAGCCGTGTGCAAGGGCCATTGGGCGGCAGTGTCGACGCGCATTGGGGCTGGTTGGCCGAGAGCCACACCGCAATCATCGAAATGGCCGAAGCCAGCGGTCTGCAACGGGTGCCGCCGGGAAAACGTGATGCGTGTTCCAGCAGCACCTTCGGTACCGGCGAGCTGATCCGTGCCGCCCTGGATGCGGGCGCCCAACGCATCATCCTGGCCATCGGCGGCAGCGCCACCAACGACGGCGGCGCCGGGGCGATGCTCGCCCTGGGTGTGCAGCTGTTTGATGCCCAGGGTGCAGCACTGCCTCTCGGCGGCCTGGCGCTGGCCAAGCTGTCGCGCATCAGCCTTGAGCAACTGGACCCACGCCTGGCCCAGGTGCGCTTCGAAATTGCCGCCGACGTGAACAACCCACTGTGCGGCCCCCACGGTGCCTCGGCGATTTTCGGCCCGCAAAAAGGTGCCAATCCCCAGCAAGTCGAGCAACTGGATGCCGCCCTCGGCCATTTCGCCGATCACTGCGCCAAGGTCTTGCCCAAAGATGTACGCGACGAACCCGGCAGCGGCGCCGCCGGTGGCCTGGGTTTTGCCGCCAAGGCGTTCCTTGGCGCACAGTTTCGTGCGGGTGTTGAAGTGGTCGCCGAGTTGGTGGGTCTCGAAAAGGCCGTGCGTGGCGCCGACCTGGTGATCACTGGCGAAGGCCGCTTCGACGCCCAGACCCTGCGGGGCAAAACCCCGTTTGGCGTTGCGCGGATCGCCAAACAGCACAACGTGCCGGTGATCGTGATCGCCGGCACCTTGGGTGATGGCTATGAGCAGATGTACGCCCATGGCGTGGACGCCGCGTTCGCCTTGCCGTCAGGCCCGACTACCCTGGAGCAGGCCTGCAGCGAGGCGCCGCGCCTGTTGCGCGAACGCGCCTCGGACATCGCCCGGGTTTGGAAACTGGTTGCTGCGCGGCCCCGGTAATTGCGGTGCTGGGCTCGCCATTCTGAGGCTTTGCCGCCTACACTGGCCCGCCATGTGTTTTCAAAGGATGAAACACCATGCACACACCTGAACCCAAAATCGTTATCACGCGCTTCACCGAGGCCCACCTTGAAGGCGTCGCTGCGCTCTACAACGACCCGGCTGTATGCCGTCAGGTGCTGCAAATGCCTTTCCAGTCGGTTGAAGCCTGGCGCGCACGCCTGGCACCCGGGGATGAACGGCGGCTACAACTGGTGGCCGTGCATGCGGATGAGGTGATCGGCAACCTGGGGCTTGAGCAATATTCCCGTGTGCGCCGCAGCCACGTCGGTTCATTCGGCATGGGCGTCGCCACCGCCTGGCAGGGCAAGGGCGTGGGCTCCCGGCTGCTGGGCGCGGCGCTGGAGGTGGCGGATAACTGGATGAACCTGCACCGGGTGGAACTCACGGTGTACGCCGACAACGAAGCCGCCCACCGGCTGTACCACAAGTTCGGCTTCGAGACCGAAGGCCTGCTGCGCGACTACGCCGTGCGTGACGGCGCATTCGTCGACACGCTGACCATGGCGCGCATCCGCAAGCCGGCCTAGTCGTCCTGCAACGCAAACGCCACCGCAGCCTGCGCATGCAGCTCGGTGGTGTCCAGCAAGGGCAGGTCGCTGTGCTGCGGCTTGATCAACAGGCTGATTTCCGTACAGCCGAGGATGATGGCCTGGGCGCCACGGGCGGCCAAAGACTCGATCACCCGCTGGTACACCTCGCGCGATGCGTCGCTGATCACCCCGACGCACAACTCTTCGTAAATGATCCGGTGCACGGCCTGGCGCTCTTCAGCGTCCGGCACCAGCACGGTCAGCCCCTGCGCCGCCAGGCGTGACTTGAGAAACTCCTGCTCCATGGTAAATGCGGTACCCAGCAGGCCAACGCTCAGGGTGCCAGCTTCCACGGCCGCCGCGCCGGCAGCGTCTGCAATATGCAGAAACGGTATCGACACCGCCGCTTCAATCTGCGGCGCTACCAGGTGCATGGTGTTGGTACACAGCACGATGCACTCGGCGCCCCCGGCTTGCAGGCGGCGGGCGGCGTCTTCGAGGATCAGCGCCGCGTCGTCCCAGCGCCCGGCGTGCTGGGCCTGCTCCACCGGGCCGAAGTCGACGCTGTACATCAACAGTTGTGCCGAGCGCAGCGGCCCGAGCTGGTCGCGCACGTTCTGGTTGATGATGCGGTAATACTCGGCGCTGGACTCCCAGCTCATGCCGCCGATAAGGCCGATGGTGCGCATGCGATGCTCCTGAATTGGACGGGCGAGGGCACCACATTACCCGCGCGCTGCGCTTTAGTCATACGCCGGTGTGCGGCATCTGCCATGATCAAGGCTCGCAACATGGGTCACCCAAGGAACACGGCAATGGACGATGTACAACAACTGGGCGAGATGCTGCGTCATTACGCCGACAGCGAAGCCCACAAGAAACAGCAGTTCGAAGTGCAGTCGGCCCATTGGGCGCAGAAGATCGGCGAGTTGTTCGGCCAGATCGAGCAGTGGCTTGCGCCTGTGAAGACGGTCGGTTTGCTGGAAGTGCAGCGCGAGGCGTACGTGGCTTCCGGCCCCAGCGTGCCGGTGGAGACCTCCACCTTCAAGACCGAGAAACTGACCATCCATATCGCCGGCAAACCGGTGGAGTTCGTGCCGGATGTGATGGGCGCCGGCGGTTTGATTTCGCTGTCGGTGATGGGCTTGACCGCCGCCCGCTACGGCAGCATTTCCCTGGTATTGCTGCCGGGGAAAAACGACTGGCTGTGGAAGAAAACCAACGGTTTGAAAGACCCGGATACGTTCGGCTTCGATGCCAACTTCCTGGCGTTGCAGTTGCAGAGCCTGATTCCCCGCGAACGCGGCTAGTCGCTCAATGTGGTGCTTGTGTGGGAGCGGGCTTGCTCGCGAAAGCGGTGTGTCAGTCGCTGTATATGTTGACTGAACCACCGCTTTCGCGAGCAAGCCCGCTCCCACAATTAGATCTCTATATTGCCCCAGTCCTGCTTTGTTTCCTCAGGCGCCACCGCGTTGACCCGCTTGCCCGTGGCCCGCTCCACCCGCCGCGCCACTTCCGGGTCATCGGCGAACGGCATCAGGCTGGCCTCATCCAGGCTCTCCTTCGACTGGCCCCGCAGGCAATACTCCACCGCGCCATACAGACTGATCACCGCCGCCAGGTTCAGCGCTATCTCCCACATCAGGCGATCTGCGCGTCAAGCTGCGCCACCTTCAAATCCGCCACTCGCACCGTGCGCCAGGTGTTGTACGCCATCAGCAACATGCCGCTGAGGAAGAACACCCCGCCGACGAATCGCACCACAAATCCCGGATGGCTGGCCTGTAACGCTTCCACAAACGAGTAGGTGAGGGTGCCGTCATCGTTCACCGCCCGCCACATCAGGCCCTGGGTGATGCCGTTGACCCACATCGACGCGATGTACAGCACCGTGCCAATGGTCGCCAGCCAGAAGTGCATATTGATCAGCCCCACACTGTGCATCTGCGCGCGCCCGAAGATTTTCGGGATCATGTGGTACAGCGAGCCAAATGTGATCATCGCCACCCAGCCCAGGGCGCCGGCGTGGACGTGGCCGATGGTCCAGTCGGTGTAATGGGAGAGGGCGTTGACGGTTTTGATCGCCATCATCGGCCCTTCAAAGGTCGACATCCCGTAGAACGCCAGCGACAGCACCAGGAAGCGCAGGATCGGGTCGGTGCGCAATTTATGCCAGGCCCCGGAAAGCGTCATCATGCCGTTGATCATCCCGCCCCAGCTCGGCGCCAGCAGGATCAGCGACATCGCCATCCCCAGCGACTGCGCCCAGTCCGGCAGCGCGGTGTAGTGCAGGTGGTGCGGACCGGCCCAGATGTACAGGGTGATCAGCGCCCAGAAGTGCACGATGGACAGGCGATAGGAATACACCGGCCGCCCGACCTGCTTCGGCACGAAGTAGTACATCATCCCCAGGAAACCGGTGGTCAGGAAGAACCCCACGGCGTTGTGCCCGTACCACCACTGCACCATCGCGTCGGTGGCCCCGGAATACACCGGGTAGGACTTGAACCAGTCCACCGGGATCGACAGGTGATTGACCACGTGCAGCATGGCGATCACCACGATAAATGCACCGAAGAACCAGTTGCCGACGTAGATGTGCTGGGTCTTGCGCTGCACCACAGTGGTGAAAAACACGATCGCATAGGCCACCCACACCACGGTCATCCACACCGCGCCGCTGAACTCGATCTCGGCGTATTCCTTGGTGGTGGTGTAACCCAGTGGCAGGCTGACCAGCATGATCACGATCACCGACTGCCAGCCCCAAAAGGTAAAGGCAGCGAGCTTGTCCGAGTACAGCCGTACCTGGCAGGTGCGCTGTACTGCGTAGTAGCTGGCGGCGAATTGCGCGCTGCCGGCAAAGCCGAAAATCACCAGGCTGGTGTGCAGCGGGCGCAGGCGGCCGAAGGTGGTCCACGGCAGGTCGAGGTTCATCTCGGGCCACACCAGTTGCGAGGCGATCCACACGCCCATGGCCATGCCGACCACGCCCCAGACGATAGTTGCAATGACGAATTGACGCACGACCTTGTAGTTGTAGGCCTGTGCGGTTGATGGTGGTTGCATGCTTAGTCCTCCCACGGTTCCAAGTGGGCGGCACTGTAGGAAGTATGGGTAGAACAATACAGACTCAGACCCGGGTCATTAATACGGATCAGCCACTAACCTGCATTTTTCGCACGTTACCCCCGTCAATAAATCGTTTGTCCAACCCCCGCCCAATGACAAAACTGCAAGTCACTCGCAAAACAACAACGATTGGGCAAAAAACCATATGCAAATCGAGCGCAACTTTTACAACGGCCACTTCGCCGAACCTGCCAGCACCGCCCAAATCGCGGTCTACAACCCCGCGACCGAGGCCCAGGTAGGCCGGGTGTCCGCCGCCACCCCTGATGAAGCCATTGCGGCCGTCGATGCCGCCGCCAGCGCACAGAAAACCTGGGGCAAGCTCACCAGCATCCAGCGCGCCGAACACCTGCGGGCTTTCGCCGCCGCCCTCGAAACCTGCGCTGAAAGCATAGGCCGGGCGCTGGCCAGCGAATCCGGCAAAAGCCTCGACGACGCCAGCAACGAAGCGCGCTACGCCGCCCAGATCACCCGCTACCACGCCGAATGGGCGCGCCGCATCGAAGGCGAAATCATCCCCAGCGACACCCCGGACGAAAACCTGTTCCTGCAACGCGAGCCCATTGGCGTCGTGGCTTGCCTGATTCCGTTCAACTACCCGGTCTATACCCTGCTGCGCAAAATCGCCCCGGCGCTGATTGCCGGAAACACCGTGGTGGTGCGCCCGAGCAACAACACGCCGTTGTCCGCCTTTGAAATCGCCCGCGCCGTCGAGCAGTCGGGCATGCCGGCCGGCGTGATCAACATCCTGACCATGGACCACGCCACCGCCGCCGCCCTGTGCACCCACAAGGCCGTGGGCCTGATCACCCTGACCGGCAGCGTCAACGCCGGGCGCATCGTGCTCGACTACTGCAAGGCCAACATCGCCAAGCCGTCCCTGGAGCTGGGCGGCAAGACCCCGGCGATCATCGAGGCCGACGCCGACCTGGAAAAAGCCGCCAGCGACATCATCGCTTCCAAGACCACCCACTGCGGCCAACTGTGCACGGCCGTCGAGCGGGTGTATGTGCAGGAAAGCGTCTATGACCGATTCCTGGCCCTGCTCAAGGCCAAGATCAGCGCCGTCAAATTCGGTGACCGTGCCACGGATGCGGGCCTGATGGGCCCACTGGTCAACGCCAGCTCCCGGCAGAATATTCACGCCATGGTCGAGCGCGCCATCGCCGACGGTGCTGTACTGGAAACAGGCGGCGTACTCCCCGACGGCCCGGGCCATTTCTACCCGCCGACGCTGCTCAGCGCCTGCCGCCAGGACATGGAAATCATCCAGGAAGAAATCTTCGGCCCGGTGCTGCCGGTGCTCAAGTACCGCGATATCGACGAAGCGCTGGCTATGGCCAACGATCACCAGTTCGGCCTGTCGTCGGTGCTCTATACCGAGAACTACCGCACGGCCATGAAAGTCGCCAACGCCATCGAGGCCGGCGAGTTGTACGTCAATCGCACCCCGGCCGACCCTTACCAGGGTTTCCACGCCGGCTGGAAACGCTCAGGGCTGGGCGGCGATGACGGCAAGCACGGGATGCTTGAATTCACCCAGACCCGTTTGGTGGTCATGAAGTACTGATTCACCGACCACCGGCTTCACCTCAATAAAAACAATTATCGGGGCACCTGCACAGTGGGTGCCCGAGGTCTACAAGATGTCCAAGCCTGCACCCGTTGCCCAGGGTTTCGATGCCGTGTCCGCGGCTAAAAGCGACAAAGCCAGTCGCTACTTCCAATTGATGTTGCTGGTATTGGCTGCCGGGGCGATCTACCCGATCCTCTACCTGCGCCAGGTCTACCAGACCACCATGCTCGAGGTGTTCCAGATCAACCACAGCCAGCTGGGTTATCTGTACTCGATGCTCGGTACGATCTTCCTGCTCAGCTACCTGCCGAGCGGCTGGTTGGCCGATCGCCTGCCGCCACGCTTCCTGATCTTCTTTTCGCTGGTGGCCACCGGGGCCCTGGGTATCTGGTACTCCACTGTGCCGTCGATGACCGGCCTGATGATCATCTTCGGCTGCTGGGGCCTGACCACCGGCCTGACCTTCTGGGCTTCGGTGCTCAAGCGGGTGAAGATGATCGCCCATCACAGTGAGCAGGGCCGTTTCTTCGGCATCCTCGACGGCGGCCGTGGCCTGGTGGAAGCCTTGCTGGCGACCGTGGCCCTGGGGCTGTTCGCCTACGCCACCGAGACCCGCAGCCAAACTGCGGCCGAAGGCTTCAAGCACGTTGTGTACCTGTATTCGTTCGTGTGTATCGCCATTGGTTGTGTGCTGGTGCTGCTCAAGGACCCCAAGTCCATGGCCGAAACTGCGGCGGTGGAGAAGGGCAAGTTCAACCTGATCGCCGACCTCACCACCCTGGTGAAAATCCCCGAGCTGTGGCTGGTGACCGCCATCGTGTTCTGCGGTTACCACATGTTCTGGGCCACCTACAGCTTCTCCGATTACCTGCAAGGCAGCGGCATGACCGCCGTGATGGCCGGCACCATCACCACCATCAAGTTGTGGATGCGACCCATCGGCGGGATCGGCGGCGGCTGGCTGGGGGACAAGTTTTCGAACATCTCGGTGCTGATCGTCGCGCTGATGCTGGTGACCCTGGCGATGGTCGGCCTGATCGTGTTCCCGGCCATTGGCAGCCTCGGCTTGCTGATCGGCACGGTGATCTTTATCGGCCTGATGACCTACGCGATTCGCGGCCTGTACTGGGCGATCCTCGACAGCTGCGACATCCCGCTGCGCATCACCGGCCTGGCCATCGGCATCGTCTCGGTGGTGGGTTACCTGCCGGACACCTTTATCCCGCTGATCAATGGCTACCTCACCGACACATACCCGGGGCAGGTCGGCTACAACCTGTACTTCGGCTACATCGCCTTCATCGGCGTGCTCGGGACCCTCGCGGCCCTGACCTTGCGCGCCCGGATCAATCGTAAAAAATTCAACCAGACAGGTGCCTGAGATGAAAATCGTCGCCCTTGAAACCCATATTGTCGCCGTACCGCCACCGCACATCGGCGGCATGTATTGGCTGTTCGTCAAACTGAAAACCGACTGCGGCATCGAAGGCGTGGGCGAGATCTACGCCGCCACCTTCGGCCCCAAGGCCATGCTGCCGATCATCGAGGACGTGTTCGAGCGCTACCTGCTCAACCACGACCCGCACCACATCGAGCGCTTCTTCCGCCAGGCGTACTCCAGCGGTTTCACCCAGCGCCCCGATCTGACCATGATGGGGGTGGTCAGCGGCTTGGAAATGGCCTGCTGGGACATCATCGGCAAGGCCGCCAACAAACCGGTCTATGAGTTGCTGGGGGGCAAGGTCAACGAACGCCTGCGTTCCTACACCTACCTGTACCCGGTCAACAGCAAGGGCGAGTACGACTACGACGACCCGGACCTGGCCGCCGAATGCGCGATCGAGAACATGAACAAGGGCTTCACCGCCGTGAAGTTCGACCCGGCAGGCCCGTACACCGCGTACTCCGGCCACCAGATCTCCCTGGAAGTGCTGGAACGCTGCGAAACCTTCTGCCGCAAGATTCGCGAGGCGGTGGGCGACAAGTGCGACCTGCTGTTCGGCACCCACGGGCAGATGGTGCCCTCGTCGGCGATTCGCCTGGCCAAGCGCCTGGAGAAATACGACCCGCTGTGGTTCGAAGAACCGGTGCCACCAGGCCAGGAAGAGGCCATGGCCCAGGTCGCGGCCAAGACCAGCATTCCCATCGCCACCGGCGAGCGCCTGACCACCAAGTACGAGTTCTTCAAGCTCTTGCAGGCCGGTGGAGCATCGATCCTGCAAATGAACGTGGCCCGCTGCGGCGGCCTGCTGGAAGCCAAGAAAATCGCAAGCATGGCCGAGGCCTACTACGCGCAGATCGCCCCGCACCTGTACAACGGACCGATCGGCGCAGCGGCGAGTTTCCAGTTGGCCACGTGCACGCCGAATTTCCTGATCCAGGAAAGCATCATGACCTGGGGCGGTTTCCATGCCGAAGTGCTGACCAAGCCGCTGCAATGGGAGGACGGCTACATCATCCCGTCCACCGAGCCGGGCCTTGGGGTGGAGCTGAACATGGACGTGGTGCGCAAGCACACGCCGTACACCGGCGAGCGGCTGCACCTGCAAATGGCGCCCACGCCTGCTGACGTGAAAGACACTTCGCCCGCCAAGGGCTAAAAAAAACGACTTATGCGGTAACCGTGAATGACATACGACTACATCATCGCCGGCGCCGGCGCCGCAGGTTGCGTCCTGGCCAACCGACTCTCCGCCTCGGGCGAGCATTCGGTATTGCTGCTGGAAGCCGGCGGCAAGGACAGCTCCTGGTGGTTCAAGATCCCGGTCGGTTTCGCCAAGATGTACTACAACCCGACCTTCAACTGGATGTACTACAGCCAGCCGCAAAAACAGCTGGCCGACCGTGCCATCTATGCCCCGCGGGGGAAGGTGCAGGGCGGTTCCGGCTCGATCAACGCCATGATCTACGTGCGCGGCCAGGCCCATGATTTCGATGACTGGGCGGCCAATGGCAACGACGGCTGGGGCTTCAAGGACGTGCTGCCGTACTTCCGCAAGCTGGAAAATCACCCCCTGGGCGACACCGAATACCACGGCAGCAGCGGCCCCATCAGCATCACCCCGATGAAGGGCCAGACCCATGCCATCTGCGATGTATTTCTCAAGGGCTGCGAGCAATTGGGCTATGGCCTGAGCGATGACTTCAACGGGCCGAACTTCGAAGGTGCGGGCCTCTACGACGTCAACACCCGCAACGGTGAGCGCTGCTCCAGCAGCTTTGCGCACCTGCACCCGGCGTTGGGTAGGCCGAACCTGACCGTGGAGTTGCATGCGCTGGTAGACCGCGTGCTGTTCGACGATCAGCAGCGCGCCACCGGCATCAGCGTGACCCAGCACGGCGTGGTCCGCACCTTCAGCGCGCGCAAGGAGGTGATCCTGTGCGCCGGGGCGGTGGATACGCCGAAGATCCTGCAACTGTCGGGTGTGGCGGACAAGCAATTGCTCGCCGAACACAACATCCCGCTGGTCAAGGACCTGCCTGCAGTGGGGCAGAACCTGCAGGACCACCTCTGCGCCAGCTATTACTACAAGGCCAATATCCCGACCCTGAACGACCAGCTCAGTTCGCTGTTTGGCCAGTTCAAACTCGGCCTCAAATACCTGCTGACCCGCAAGGGCGCGCTGGCCATGAGCGTCAACCAGGCCGGCGGGTTCTTTCGCGGTAATGCTGAACAGGCGCATCCGAACCTGCAGCTGTACTTCAACCCGCTGTCGTACCAGATCCCGAAAAACAACAAGGCCAGCCTCAAGCCCGAGCCGTATTCAGGCTTCCTGCTGTGCTTCAACCCGTGCCGGCCTACCAGCCGCGGGACGATCCGCATCGCCTCGAAAAACCCACGGGACGCGGCCTTGATCGACCCCAACTACCTGAGCACCCAAAAGGACATCGACGAGGTGATCCAGGGCAGCCGGCTGATGCGCAAGATCATGCAGGCGCCGGCGCTCAAGGGCGTGACGGTGGCCGAGGTGTTGCCGGGGCCGGCGGTGCAAACCGATGAGCAGATGCTGCAGTACTTCCGCGAGAACAGCGGCTCGATCTATCACCTGTGTGGCTCATGCGCCATGGGCTCGGACCCGCTGGTGTCGGTGGTGGACAAGCGCCTGAAGGTGCACGGGATGCAAGGACTGCGGATTGTCGATGCGTCGATTTTCCCCAACGTGACCTCGGGCAATACCCATGCGGCGGTGTTGATGGTGGCGGAGAAGGGTGCGGATCTGATCCTGCAGGATGCCTGAATTGATCGTTCCCACGCTCTGCGTGGGAATGCATCCTGTGACGCTCCGCGTCACGACTTCAAGAGCAGACGCGGAGCGTCCAGGGCGGCGTTCCCACGCGGAGCGTGGGAACGATCATAGAGAGACCGTGTTTTGCCACTGGGCAACCGTTTCGGCACTGATGCTTACCCCACCACACACAATCACCACCACATCCTCAATCCCGGCAATCGCCCCATGCTCCAGATACGCCACGGCCAACGAAACCCCACATGCCGGTTCCACCAACTGGCGTAAATCATCGGCGTACCGCGCCACGCCCATCATCGCGTCGGCATCACTCAACACCACGCATTGATGGGCAAACCTGCCGATATGCTGCACCGGCCACGCCGCCACCTGGGTCGCGGCCAACGACTTGGCCACGGTATCGATCTTCGCCAGCCGCACGGGCTTTCCAGCCTCTACGGCAGCAGCAAACGAAGCCGCGCCCGCCGTTTCACACGCAATCACCTTGCAGCCGAACCGCCCATGACGCTCCAGGCCCGTCAGAACGCCCGCGAGCAGTCCACCGCCGCCCACCGAGGTCACGATGGCGCCCACCTGAGGGCAGTCCTCAAGAATCTCATCGATCATGCTGCTGTGGCCTTCCCACAACAGCGGGTGATCAAAGGCCGGCACATACAGCGCCTCGGGTGCTTTTGAGAGTTGCAGCGCCAGCTCATTGGATTGATCCCACAGATCACCGTGCACCACCACCTCGGCCCCGGCCTGGCGGATGCGTGCGCGGGTGGCTTCGGGGGTGGTGGTCGGCACCACGATCCGCGCCTGTAACCCCAGGCCGCGCGCCGCGAAGGCCGTGGCCAGCCCGGCATTGCCGCCGGAGGGGCATACCACCGTGGTCTTGCCCTGGCTCGCCGCGTAGGCGCACAGCGTGGTCATGCCGCGCAACTTGAACGAGCCACAGGGTTGCAGGTTCTCGAGCTTCAGCCAGACCCGCCGGGTAGCGGTGGACAAGCCGGGGTGCAGGATCAACGGGGTGCGAATCGGCAGCATTGGTCATTTCCTGATCGGTCGAGTACCCATCATATATCAGGCCACGTGCTGTATCTGAGCTAGGCTGGTTGGGTTAAGTTGCTTGCGGTGTGTGATAGTGGCAAATGGCTTTGTCTTCGCTCGGTGATCGGTTACCTTATCGCCCCTGGATGGCTTCTATGGCCATTGCGCAATGCTCGACACAAGGATGGTCATGTAGCGGGAGTTTTTTCACGCCTCCCTTGTGTCGATCTCACCGACTGACACGAGTAGATCCATGTCCAATTGCCTGGTATCACTGTCCGAACAAGCCTTTTTTACGATTGCCACTTCTGCGCTGGAGGCTTACCGCGTTGATCACTCTGCCGATCTGGACGGTACCGGGATCAAGTTGGAGACCTTTGGTTATCTGTGGGGCCATCTCAGCTCAACCAGTATGAACGAGACCGTGTACCGTATCAGCCAGGCAAATGTATCGACTGCCGCTCACCGCACGGGGGATTCCGTTACTGCCCGCGACGATGCCTATACCTTGAAAAATACCTTCGTCGAATCATTCTTTCCGGAACTGCGTTTTCTCGGAGACTTTCACAGCCATCCTTACAGTCAGGAACGTGACGCCGTGCGCACTGAGCTGGACTTGGAGCGCAACGAGTTTTACCGGTTCTCAACTGCGGATATGCGTAGCGCCAAAGCTCAACAGGATGCGTGCAAGGACTACCGCGTTGGCTTGGTAATTACTGTATTTGAGCGTGAGGAACAGGTCGCACGTTCCAACATGTACCTTGATGATCAGAGTTGTATCCGTTTCCAATACGACAGCATGACAATCTGGATCAAGGCATACGTGTGGGCGGGTGATGATTACCGTAGAAAGGCCGACAAAATGGTGACGCTTATTTGTCCTCCTGCTGGTTTCAGTTTGCAAGTCTGAGACGGACGCTTTGTGCTTTAACGATTCACGCCCGTTCAGCCGTAAAAAGACCTAGTGGCTTCGGAGAGCTAAGCCAATGTTGTTGGATTTGAAAGATGACACCCAGCTGAAAGCCGCTTGTAAAAGCGCGCTTGAGCAAACGCGCACCCAACCTGGAAATCAGGAGTGGCGTAATCGACTGATGGTCTTGCTCGAAAAAGTGCGCGAGTCGGATCACGATGAGTTCACCAGTGAGGCATTTCAGCGAATGCTTTGGGACAGCCGGGCTATTTCAGCCACAGGCATGGGCAGTGTCGACATTTCATTGGTGGCAGCCGATGGGCAAATCGCCGAGGTCTTATGGCAGCTAAAGTCAACCTATCGAGTGTTGCTCCCTGATGCCGTGGAGATGTTGATTGATTCCACTTGGTCACAGGTACTTGCCTTGGTAGAGCTCAAGGTCAAGCGCCGGCCTTTGCTGAAGTTATGTCGGTTGCTCGCGGCTATTTGTCCTGAATACTTCACGACTATTACCAATTTCCGAAAGCTCCACGAGCTGGCTATCGCGATGGGGTTTGACGGTCCCCTGGGGCATGGCCTGTCGGAGCAACGCTGGGTAATGGCGCGATTGAAGGGGGTTCTTGACGATCCTGGCCCAGGGCTGACGCAATTTTTTGTTGAGCATATGACCGTGCCTTGGTTGTTGTACGTCAATCACGTCCAAAAGGCGGAGTTGGAGGCGACGGAGGTATCAGACCTGGCTACCGGAGAGGAGCGCCTCAACCCATTACCTGCAGATCGTCGGCGCCGTGGCATGTTGGCTATTGGTGGCGGCTCATCAACCATTCGTTCAATGATCGAGTTTGCTCGTGAAGGCTGCACGCGCGAAGATTTCCGTGAGCACATGCATTCAATTAACCCCGGCCATGTAACCGGCACCCTCAACACTCAAATCAATGCGTTGATTGCGGAGTGGGGTGTATTGCGGCCTGACGGAGACAACCTTTACCTGACGCCAAGAGGCGAAAGTTTCCTTGAGTCTGGCGACCCGGATGATTTCTGCGATTGGTTGTTAACGCGTATTCTCGGTTTCGACAACATGCTCTATCTATTGATGCAGGAACCTTTGACTGTAAAGGCCCTGGCGCTGGAACTACAAAAGGTCAATCCAGGCTGGACCAGCAACTTTGTTCCGAGCTCACTGATCAACTGGTTGCGCAGCCTGAAGCTTGTTGAGTTGGCCTCCGACAAGACCTTGCAGTTGACCGAGCGTGGATTGACTTGGGCCGAACGTATTCATTGGGTTCCAGGTTTGCTCGGAGGGGACCCGGTACTGGTGCCACAAGAAACCTCGCCCGACTACCAAGGCTATATCAACCGTCCGAAACTGGGAGAGATTCTTGAGAGTTTCGACGACAACATTGTCTTGCGCCCTGAACTCATAGGCCAGCTCGATGCCGGCCTGTGGAGCCATCACCGTCGTCATCTTGCCGTATTGACGGGGTTGAGCGGTGCTGGGAAAACACTGCTGGCCCGAGGTTATGCATTGGGCTTACGGCACGGGGAAAAAGATCCCGCGCAGGGTTTGCTGACCGTTGCGGTACAACCGGGTTGGCACGATCCGTCTTGCTTGTTGGGATACATTAACCCGATTAATAATGAAGTCTATGTGCGGACGGCGCTCCTTGATTTTCTGTTGTGTGCCAGTGCAGATCCAGACCGTGCCTACACTGTGGTCCTGGACGAAATGAATCTGTCGCACCCCGAGCAGTACCTCGCACCGCTGTTGTCGGCAATGGAAACCGGTGACCGGATCGAGTTGCACGCCCAAGGCGTCGAGATTAATGGGATTCCAGCCAGCCTCGACTACCCCGCGAACCTCTTTATCATCGGTACCGTCAATATGGACGAAACCACCCATGGACTCAGCGACAAGGTGCTTGATCGTGCCTGCGTGATTGAGTTCTGGGATATTGACGTGGACGCCTTTCCTGGTTGGAAAAATAGTCCGCTTTCCAGCGAGCAGACCCACAAAGTCCAGCAGGCACTCAAGGATCTGGTCGCAGCACTTCGTCCCGTCAGGCTGCATTTCGGCTGGCGCACGATCAGCGATGTAATGGGCTATATCCGCGAGGCGTTGCGCTGGAACGTTATCGACTTTGAAAGTGCGTTGGACCAGGCTATCTATTCCAAAGTATTACCCAAACTGCGCGGTGAGGACTCGCCCCGTATCCAACGGGCGTTTGCTGCAGTGCAGGTAGTACTCAAACAGAATGAACTTACGCAATCGCAGGCCAAGATGCATGAGTTGCTGGAAGACCTCCAGTACCTGGGTTCTGCCCGGTTCTGGCGTTAAGCATGGGGCAGATTGTCTGCGTTGACCACTCAGGTCGCTTATTCAGCATCAGCCCGGATCAGCTGTGTTCAGGGTTCCATGAGCAGGGTCGTTATGTCTTTCTGATCCCCGAAGGGGCAGGCCAGTTATTTGTCGATGACGTCGCTCTGGCGGCCGGCCGGCATGAGCAACAGATGGCCTGGGTGTGGGAGCCAGGCTTCTATGCGGGGGAAGTCGCTGCTGAGCTCACAGATGTCAGCGGCAACGTTGTCGCTCTTTATCGCCTGTCTGTAGCGCCACAAGGCGAAAAACTCGAACAGGCTTCGTTTGAGCGGATGATCGCCGACATCCAGGCTTTCGACCCAAGTTTGTTGATGGGTACCGAATACACGAAAAGCCAGATCGGCGTGCAAGGTGAAGTGACGAATGTGCATCTGCAATACGCGCGCTTGCGTTGTTATGGCGACGCATTTTTGAAGGCTATGCGTAGGGTGACCAAAAGCCCACTGACGAGGCTGCGCCGAGAGCGGACAATTCAGGGGTTGAACAAGGTCAGACGGCTGGACCGATACTCTGTGCACAAGGCTATGCGCAATCCTGCAATGTTGCCGGTGTTGAACGGGCAATCCAGCAACTTCGGTACTCCCGGGCCCATTGCCTTTGACGTTTCGACGGTATTCAACGACCTTGATAATGCTGCGAACCAGACGCTCTGCGCGGTTCTGCGCGCTGTGGCTCGGCGCGCGGGGCAAGTGATCGCGGGGTTAAGTCGGCTCAGTGAGCAGAAGGAACAGGACGGTGCTCGTTCGTTACTGGTGCCAAGGCTCGCGCGCCGTATGGCGTACCTGAATCGCCTACAGCATGACCTGCGACGAATTGCGCGCAGTGAGCCCTTTACATCAATAAAGACGGCGCATATTTCATCGGCCGGGTTGAACGCTATTTCGGCGCACCCACTGTACGCAAGCGCTTATCGGGTGGGCTGGCACGCTCTGCGTAATGGGGTGGGTGGTGAGTTGAGCGAAGAAAGGCATTGGATGAGTCCTACCTGGGAAGTCTACGAACGGTGGTGTTACCTCCAAGTGGTCAAAACCTTGCAAGCGCGCTATTCACACATGGTCTGGCAAAGGGATTGCGTTTCGAACAAAGCTGAATGCATTGCCTTCAACGCAATCGCACCCAATATCGAGCTCAATGTATGGCTTCAGGTCCGCTGCCCGGCATTCGATAAAAAACCCAACCGGGGCTTCGCCAGTATTTCGCGGCAGCGTTTCCCGGATATTGTCATCACCCTTGAGGCCCATGGTCAGAAGCGTTTTTTGGTGCTGGATGCGAAGTATCGAGCCAGCCGCTATGGCGTACTGGATGCAATGCAATCCGCGCATATCTATCGGGACAGTTTGCGCTGGCAAGACCGGGGTCCTGATTGCACGTTGTTACTCGTACCAAAAAAGGGCGGAGTACCTTCATTGGAAACCACACAGTACAGGGATACATACGGGGTTGGCGTCGTGGCGCTGGGTGTTGGGGAGGACCTCAATACGCTGGGCGAATTGCTTCATGGCCTGTTGGGACCGGCTATCACTTCACACACTGAGGTCCAGTAACCACAATACCAGCGTTTAAGACCTCTTCGATCTGCGCAAGTCCTGACGCTGATCCGACATTCTGACAACGAAGACTTTTCCCGCTCTCGTTTGAGGCCTTGGATCTACCACCCCCGCAACCGCTCCCAAACCTGCACCTCACCATTCTCCAGCAGCGCGCCATAGCTGCCGAACTGCGTCCCCGTAGCACACGCATGGTTAGGCAAAACCCTCAGCCGCGTCCCCAGCGGAAACCGCTCAACCACATCCACCGCCACCCCGTCGAACCAAGCCACCCCATGCTCCTGATTCGCGCTGCCCACCAGCAACCCCTCAATCACCTCGCCACCCTCGGTACACACCTGCCCATAACCAAAATCCCGCTTCTGCGACTGCGTCCCACGATCCCGACTCATCGCCATCCACCCCGCGTCGGTAATGATCCAGCCCTTTTCCACCTGATGCCCGATCACCGTAGTCAGCACACTCAACGCCAGCTCATTAATGCGGCACACCCCAACGTTATGCATCACCAAATCAAAAAACGCATAAACCCCAGCCCGCAGCTCAGTCACACCCTCCAGGCTCACCGCCGACAGCGCCGTGGGCGTCGAACCCACACTCACCTGCAAGCAAGGCAACCCCGCCCCCCGAATCACCTCGGCCGCTGCAACACAGCGCGCCCGTTCCTGCTCGGCAATCGCCCGCAACGCCTCAGGCGTATCCAGCCCGTAACTTTCCCCGGCATGAGTCAACACCCCGGCAAGCATCCCGCCGCCATACAGCAGCCTGGCGATCTCCAGCAACAGCGGATCCTGAGGCTTCACCCCGGACCGGTGCCCATCACAGTCAATCTCAATCAGCACCGCAAAAACCTCACCCTGCAGCGCACCAAACTCGACAATCGCCCGGGCCCCGGCAAGGCTGTCGGTGATCAGCGTCAGCGCACACCCCTGACGACGCAACGCCAACGCCTGAGGCAATTTATGCGGCGCCATCGCCACCGCATACAGAACGTCCCGAATGCCGAGGTCGAAAAAATACTCGGCCTCCTTCAACGTCGAAACCGTAATCCCCGTGGCCCCGGCAGCGATTTGCGCCGCCACCACCTCGGCACATTTATGGGTCTTCACATGGGGCCGCAAGCTCACACCCAAGTCATCGGCACGCTGCTGCATACGCAGGATATTGCGCTGCATCCGGGTCACATCCAGCAAAGCTGTCGGGGTTTCCATCGTGCACACTCCAAAAGGTAAATTGACGGTCTATCCAGTACTGGATATGTTGTCTGAATGAAAAAACACACTCCCGAACAAGCGGCCTTGATCAGCCAACTCGAACAGATTGCCGAAGGCCTGAGCAAGACCTTCAGCCCGTTTTGCGAGGTCGTGCTGCACGACCTGCGCGACCCGCAGCACGCAATCATGGCCATCCACAACAACCTCTCCGGGCGCCAGCCGGGTGACCCGGCCACCGAGCTGGGCCTGGCGCGGATTGCCGATCCCGAGTACCCGCAGGTGATCGCCAACTACCAGAACCAGTTCGCCGACGGGCGTCAGGTCAAGAGCACTTCCATCGGCATCAAGGACTCCACCGGCAAGTACGTGGCGGCCTTGTGCATGAACGTCGACCTCTCGTTGTTCCGTGGCTTGCAGGGCATGCTGGAACAGTTCGGCTCGGTCAGCGGCGACCGGCCCGCCGAGTCTCTCGACCCGTCCGGTGCCGACGCCATACGTGCGCGCATCGACCAGTTCGCCGCACGCCTGGCGACCACCCCACGTGCCCTCAAGGCCGCCGACCGGCGCCTGCTGATGCAAGAGCTGAAAGAAGCCGGCGTGATGGACATCCGGCGTGCCATGGAAACGGTTGCCTCACACCTTGGGGTCTCGCGGGCGGCGGTCTACACCTACGCCAAATGACCTATGCCGAGCGCGCCACGGCTTCGATTTCAATCAGATAGCCGTGGTGCAGTTCCGGCACCGGCACCACCGCGCGGGCGGGGCGGTGATCCCCCAGCGCAGCGGCGTACAAGCCATCAAATTCAGGCCAGTGTTTTACCCCCACCACGTACACCGTGACTTTCACCAGGTCTGCGGGTGAGCCGCCTGCGGCCTTCAAAATCGCCAACAGATTGTCCAGGGCCACTTGAGCCTGTTCGGCAAACGAAGCCTCGAGGTTATGACGCCCGTCAGGGCTCACCGGCAATTGACCGGAGATGTACAGCGTGCCCTGATGGCTCACGGCCTGGGAGTAGTGCCCGGCAGGCTGGGAGGCAGTGGCTGTGTGGTGAATCTTCATGATCGGCAGTTCTCAAGCAAGGGAGGGAAGGGGAGCAGGTTGTTCATCGGTGGCACCGTGGCCAATCACCGCCGTGGCCACGCCGCAGCCGAACACGTTGGTGGCGGTACGGCCCATGTCGAGGATCGGGTCCACGGCGAGGATCAGCAGCAAACCGGCTTCCGGCAGGCCGACCATCGGCAGGCCCGCCGCGAGCACCACCAGTGAGCCGCGCGCCACGCCGGCGGTGCCTTTGCTGATGACGAGCAAGGTCAGCAGGATCATTACCTGATGGCCGAAGCTCATTTCGATGCCATAGGCCTGGGCGATGAACATCACGATAAACGCCTGGTACATCATCGAACCGTCGAGGTTGAACGAGTAACCCAGGGGCAGCACAAAACTGTTGATGCGCTTGGGCGAGCCGAAGCTGTCCAGGGCGGCGATGGTCTTGGGGTAGGCCGCCTCGCTGCTGGCGGTGGAGAACGCCAGCAAAACCGGGCTGCGCAGCAACTGCAACAGCTGTTTGAAACGTGCGCCCAGCGCCAGGTAACCCACGCCGCTGATCACCAGCCACAGTACCGCCAGGCCCAGGTAGAATTGCGCGATCAACTTGCCAAAGCTGCCCACCATCCCCAGCCCGTACAGGCTGATGGTGGCGGCAATTGCGGCAAACACCGCCAGCGGCGCGATCACCATCACGTATTCGGTGATGCGGAACATCACCTGGGTCAGTTCTTCCAGCACGTGCAGGATCGGCGACCTGGCGCTGCCCTTGACGAACGCCAGCGCTGCGCCGAAGAACAACGAAAACACCACGATTTGCAGCACCTCATTGTTGCCCATGGCCTCGACGATGCTGCGGGGGAATACATGGGACAAAAAACCCGACAGGTTGAAGCTGGCGGTGTTCAAACCGCTGTTGCCGTTGGCCGCCACACTCAGGTTGAGCCCCGCGCCTGGCTGAAACAGATTGGCCAATGTCAAACCGATCAGCAGCGATACCACGGACGCAATCAAAAACCAGGTCATCGCCTTCAACCCGACACGGCCGATGGAACCGCTGTCGGCCATGCTCGCCACGCCACTGATCAACGTCGCCAGCACCAGCGGCGCGATGACCATCTTGATCAGGCGCAAAAACACGTCGGTGACCATGCTGAAGTAACCCGCGATGGTCTTGGCGGTGTCGGCGTCCAGTTGGGCATGCAGCACGGCCCCCACCAGCACGCCAAGGATGATCGCAATCACAATGGCCCGGGCCAGGTAACGATTTTTCATAAGCACCTCTTGTTGTTAACGCTCAGGGAACACCCGGGCATTTTTTATAGGCGGCAGAAATTGCAGGCAGCAGGAAGCCATGTGGCAAGCACGCTCGCCACAGTATTTTCTTGTTAGAGGTTTTAGCCCTTTAGCAGGCTCGCGTACTTCTCGATATCGACGTTGCCACCGGTCACGATGATGCCCACGCGCTGGCCCCGGAACTGCTGCTTGAGGTTGCGCAAGGCCGCAAGGCCGAGGCAACCGGTGGGCTCCACGACCATCTTCATGCGTTGCATGAAGAACCTCATCGACTCCACTAACTCGGCGTCCGAGACCGTAAGGATGTCATTCACGTTCTCGCGGATGATCGGGAAGGTGTGATTGCCAAGGTGCTGGGTCTGGGCGCCGTCTGCGATGGTCGCGGGCGTGTCGATGTGCACGATGCTGCCGGTCTGGAAGGAGCGCTGACCGTCATTCCCGGCTTCGGGCTCGACCCCGTACAGCAGGCAATCAGGTGACAAGGCACGGGTGGCCAATGCCGTACCGGAGAGCATACCGCCACCGCCCAGGCCGACAAACAAGGCATCCAGTGGGCCGGTGAATTCCAGCAACTCCTTGGCGGCAGTGCCCTGGCCGGCCAGCACGTCCGGGTGGTCGTAGGAGGGGATCAACGTCATGCCGTGCTGCTCGGCCAGGGTGCGGCCGATCTGCTCGCGGTCTTCGGTGATACGGTCGTAGAACACCACGGTCGCGCCGTATTCCCGGGTGGCGGCGACCTTGGCAGCCGGGGCGTCGGTGGGCATTACGATGGTGGCCGGCATCTGCAACAGGCGGGCGGCCAGTGCGATGCCTTGGGCGTGATTGCCCGAGGAAAACGCCACTACACCGGCCTTGCGCTGCGCCTCGTCAAACCGGGAAAGCGCATTGAACGCACCGCGAAACTTGAATGAACCGGTGCGTTGCAGGTTTTCGCATTTGATGAACACCTGGGCGCCGGTCTCGGCATCGAGGGTGCGCGAGGTGAACACCGGCGTGCGGTTGGCGAAGCCCTCCAGGCGTTCGGCGGCTTTGATCACGTCATGGTACGAAGACAGTTGCATGGAAAGGACCTCTGAAAATGAACCGTGCACGAGCGCATTGCATTTGCTGTTTGGATAAAATATCCATAACTATACAAAATGTAAAGCTCGGCATGCCCACTGTCTTCAGTGCCCGACCAGCTCTTCCAGCAACCGGTCCTTGTAGCCCTGCAAGACCGGCGAACTGCGCTCCCTCGGATGTGGCAAGTCCACCCGGATTTCATGCTTGATCCGCCCCGGGTGGGCGTCCATCACGATCACCCGGTCACCCAGGTACAGCGCCTCTTCGATGTCATGGGTGACCATGATCACCGTGCAGCGCTGTTGCACCCAGATCCGTTGCAGCTCCCGCTGCAGGTGCACACGGGTCAGGGCGTCGAGGGCGCCCAGTGGTTCATCGAGCAACAGTACCTTGGGTTTATTGATCAGTGCCCGGGCGATTGCAGCACGTTGCGCCATGCCGCCGGAGAGCTGGTGCGGGTAGGCGTTTTCAAAGCCGGTGAGGTTGACCAGAGCGATATGTTCGGCCACTTGCCGATCCTTTTCGGACTGGGGCAGGTTGTGGTTTTTCAGGGCCAGGGCGATGTTCTGGCTGACGGTCATCCACGGGAACAGGCGGTGATCCTGGAACACAATGCCGCGCTCCAGGCTGGTGGCGGCGATGCGCTGGCCGTCCAGCAGGATATCGCCTTCGTACTCGGCCTCCAGCCCGACAATCAGGCGCAGCAAGGTGGATTTGCCGCAGCCGCTGGCGCCGACGATGCTAACAAACTCCCCTGGCCGCACGTCGAGGTTGATGTTGTGCAACACCGGCAGCGGCTTGCCTTCGATCCGATAGGCCTTGTTCAGGCCGCGAATCTGCAGGGCGCCGGTCTGCACGGCGGTGTGGAGGGCGTGGTGGGCGATTGCGTTCATGTTCATGGCCTTCAACGAATATTGCGCCAGCGCAGCACGTGGCGGCTGAGGCGGGTAAACAGCAGGTTCATCAGGTAGCCCAGCAGGCCGATGCACAGCACGCTGAGCACGATCACTTCCATGCGCGAGCCAGCCTCGGCATTCATCATCAGGTTGCCCAGGCCGGCGCCGGAGGACAGGAACAGCTCACTGCCGATCGCCGTAACCCAGGCGAAGGCGAGGGCATGCAACACGCCGGTGGCGATGCTCGGCAACGCCGCCGGCAACAGCACGTGCACGAACTGCTGCACCGGGCTGAGCACCAGCACCTGGCCGACTTCACGATAACGCCGCTCCACATGGCTGAAGCCCTGGTAGGTGTTGAGCACCATCGGGTAGAACGCCGCGAGGCTGACGATCAGCACCTTGGAGAACTCGCCGTTGCCGAACCACATGGCAATCAACGGGATCCAGCCCAGCATCGGCACCTGGCGAATCGAATGGAACAGCGGGCCGATCAAACGGTTGGCCACACTCGACAGCGCCATCAGCACCCCCAGCACCACGCCGAACAGGATGCCCAGGGCCAGGCCGCCACTGGTGCGGGCCAGGCTGGCCAGCAGGTTGACCAGCAACTCGCCGTTACCGAGCATTTCCAGCAACGCCGAGCCGATCGCCGACAGCGGCACAAAGGCGTAGGCGCCGGCCGCGTCCTGGCGCGAGGCGTATTCCCAGGCGAGGATCAACAGCAGCGGCAGCAACAGGCCGCGGGATTTTTTCAAGAGGGTCATGCCGGGCTCCTAGCGGGTCTGCCAGCGAAACAGCCGCTGTTCCAGTGAACGAAAGCCAAAGTCGAGGGCAAAACCAATCAGCCCGGTGACCACCACACCCACCATCACCACGTCGATGCGCAGCATCTGCCGGGCCATCTCGATCATCTGCCCCAGGCCGCTGTCGGCCGCCAGCAGTTCGGTGGCCACCAGCACCACCCAGGCGCGGGTCAGGCTGATACGAAAACCGGTGATGATCGGCGGCGCGGCAGCGGGCAGGGCGATGCGCCAGACGAAGGTCGGCCAGCGCAGGCGATACACGTCGGCCACTTCGAAGTAGCTGCGGGGAATGCCCTTGACGCCTTCGCTGGCGGCCAGGGCCACCGGGAAAAATGCGGTCTTGGCGACGATGATGATCTTGAAGGTTTCATCAATGCCGAACAGCAGCACGAACATCGGGATCAGCGCGATGCTGGGGATCTGGCGCAAGGTGTGGAACAGCGGGGCGCAATACACCTCGACGTTCTTTGACAGGGCCATCAGCACCCCGAAGGCCAGGCCGCACAGCGAGCCAATGCCAAAGCCCAGACCGAGCCGGGACAGGCTGTTGCCCAGGTGTTCAGCGAGTTCGCCGCTGGCGAGCAGTTCTTCAAAGGTTTGCAGGACCTGGGCCGGCGGTACCAGCAGGTTGCGCGGGAAGATCCCGAGGTGCGCCACCAGCGTCCAGGTGGCGAGCAGGGCCAGCGGCGAGATGAGCCAGGTCAGGGCAGTGAGCAATCGGTAAGGGCGCATGGCGGGTCTTATTTCAGCGAAGTACCCGGGGGCTATCGCAAGACATGTGCCAGTGAACACAACAGGGGAGAACAATGAAGGCCAAATGTGGGAGCTGGCGTGCCTGCGATGACGGTGGCCAGTAAACATTGAAGCTGGCTGATCCACCGTCATCGCAGGCAAGCCAGCTCCCACAATGGATGGGTGTACATCCGAATGCCCGAATGATGCCTGGCCAACAATGGGGTGCTGCTGCAGCAACACCCCATCAGCAATTACCTCAGAAGTCGTAGCTCACACTGGTGTAGTAGAACGCA
This sequence comes from Pseudomonas sp. D8002, assembly GCF_013385695.1. NCBI lineage: Bacteria > Pseudomonadati > Pseudomonadota > Gammaproteobacteria > Pseudomonadales > Pseudomonadaceae > Pseudomonas > Pseudomonas sp. D8002. Next base: position 8,964 of record NZ_JACAPM010000011.1, on the reverse strand, counting down.
CCCTGGGCGCCTTCAGGACTGGTGATCGAGTAGATCGGCACACCGTACAACTGCGCGCCGGAAGCCTTGTCCGGGTGAGTGTTGAACAGGTTCGTCGCACCGGCTGAAAGCTTGATCCCCTTGCCAAGGTTGTAGGACACGTCCAGGTCGGTGACCCATTGCGGGCTGAAGGTCTGGTCGAGGTTCGGGTTGGCGGCGTTGAGGCTTTTCCATTCGCCATAACGGCGCTGGGCCACGGTGACTCCCCACTTTTCATAGGCCCAGTTGGCGCTGAGGGTCAGCTTGTAGTCCGGGGTGCCGTGCTCGATCAGGCCTTGGGTGGTGCGGCCGATGATCTGGTTGCCCGCGATGTTGCCGACGTTGCGCAGGTCGGTGATTTGCGTGCGATTACGCGCATAGCCGGCGTTGAAGTTCACCCGGCCCCATTGCTGCAGGTCGAGTTTGTAGTTGCCGGTCAGTTCGATACCGTCGGTGCGGGTGTCGGCGATGTTGGTGTAGAACGCCGCGCTCTGGATATTGGCGTAAGGCGTCCCGGCGAAGATCGGCGAGACCACCGAGGCCGGCAATTGGTCGGAAAGGGTAATGCGGTTGTTGATGTTGATGCGGTAGGCATCCACCGTCACCGATGCGTTGTCCAGCGGTTGCCAGACCAGGCCCAGCGAGTAGTTGGTCGACTCCTCGGGCTTGAGCTGTGTGCCGCCCAGGGCCTGGGCTTCCGGGCTGTTGGCGCGCAAGGTGCGCTGCTGCACCTCGACGTAGTTGCCGCTGCCCGGCGGCTGTTCCACTACCTGCACACTGAACGACGACATGCCGCTCTGCGCCAGGGACGGTGCGCGATAGCCGGTGCTGGCGCTGGCCCGTGCCGCGATCTGCGGGGTGAAGTCGTAGCGCAGCGACAGCTTGCCGTTGGTGGTGTCGCCAAAGTCCGAATAGTGCTCGGTACGCACTGCGACACCGGCCTGGAACTTCTCGGTGACCTGGCCTTCGACATCCAGATACGCGCCCAGCACCTTGCGTTGCAGCGAGTCGGCATCCACCGGGGTGATACCCGAGTAATACCCGGTGAGCCGGCGTCCGGTCACCGGGTCAACGGTGTTGAACAGCGGGCCGTTCTGCGAGGCGGCCGGCGCGCCTGCGCTCAACTGGTAATTTTCCTGGCGCCAGGCCAGGCCTGCGGAGACGGTCAGCGGCTTGAACAGCAAGTCGGTGGGGAAGTCCCGCACCCAATCCAGGGTCACGTTGGTCTGGTCGTTCTTGCGCTCGCCGGTGTAGATCGTCGCCGGGCTGTTGGTGCCCCAACTGGGGTTGATCGCGTTGTAGTCGGTGGACTTGACGATGTTGGTGCCGTGGTTAAGCGCCAGGTCGAACTTGCCCAGTTGCTCGTTTTCGTACCGCAGGCCACCGGTGGCGGCATAGTCTTCCAGGGTGTAGCGCGTGATCGGCAAACGGCCGTCCGGATAACGCTGCAAGGAAACGCTGCCGTAGTTGTTGTACAGCGCGGTGGGCGGGTCAAAAAAACCGGTGGAGTCGGTGTTCTTGTGGGAATAGGTGGCGAACCCGTAGGCGGTCAATCCTTCGCCCACACCCATCTCGCCGTTGGCCAGGAAGTTGTACTGGTCGGAGACACTGTTGGAGCCCCAGTTCCAGGTGCGATAGCGGTTGTTCTGCTCGCGCGGCGTGTTCACGCTGGTGTCGCCGCGATAAAAGATTCGGTTGTCCGGGTTGGTGTCGCTGGCCGGGTCCTGGCTGCCGGCATCGAAACTCAAAGTCAGGAAACCGTCATTCGGCAGTTCGAAGCCTTTCCAGCCGCTGTACTTGCGCTGCATGCCATCGCCCTTGTTGTAGCCACCGAAACGGTAGCCGACGTTGCCGCCGTCGTCCTTTTGCTTGAGCACGATGTTGATCACCCCGGCAATCGCATCGGAGCCGTATTGAGCGGCGGCGCCGTCACGCAGGATCTCCACGTGGTCGATCGCGCTCAACGGGATCAGGCTCAAGTCCACCGCTGCCGCGCCACGACCGTTGGCCAGGCTCTGGCGGGTGATGTTGGCGCTGGTGTGGCGGCGCTTGCCATCCACCAATACCAGCACCTGGTCGGAAGCCAGGCCGCGCAGCGAGGCGCCCTGGGCGATGGAACCGGCAAATGCACCCTGGGGCGACTGCGGGAAGCTGAAGGACGGCGACAGTGCGGTCAGTGCGCCGGACAGGTCGGCAGCGCCGGTTTGCTGCAATTGCTCGCCGCTCAGCACATCTACCGGTGCGGCGCTTTGCAGCGCGGTGACGTCGCTGCGGCGGGTGCCGAGTACCACCACGGTGTCGAGCTTGTCGGTCTTGGCAGTGGGCTGCGCATCGGCGGCTACAGCAGGCACGGCAAGGCTGCCCATGACCAGCGCGATAGCGCCGGCCAACGGAGTACGTTGGAACATAGAAAGGTCCTTTCGAAGCGTGTTGACGAGGGCGGCCGGGTGCTATGGCTCAAACAAAGAAGGTCAACTGTGGGAGCGGGCTTGCCTGCGATGATGGCGGCACAGCCACATAATGGTTGGCTGACCCACCGCTATCGCAGGCAAGCCAGCTCCCACATTTGATCTCCGGCGTTTGGTGAATAGTGTCCGGCGGCTGAAGTTAGAAGCGGCTGGTCACGCTCAGCCCCACGGTGCGTGGGTCGCCGTAAGTGATCACGTACTGCCCCAGCCCGCCGTTCGGCCGGCCATGCACCTGATAGCGGCGGTCGGTGAGGTTGTTCACAAACCCGGTGACGCTGAGTTTTTCGTCGGCGCTGTACCAGGTCAGGCGGCTGTTGGCCAAGGTGTAGTGCGGCTGGCTCAAGTCCTTGTCGGCGCTGCTCTGGCGGTCGGCGAGGAAGTATTCCTTGTCGCGAAAACTCACGTCGGCACCGGCCACCAGCTTGCCGCCGATTTCCAGCGGGATGGTGTAGTCGCCACCCAGCGACACCACGTTGCGCGGCGAGCGCACGAAGCTGTTGCCGCTGTAGTCACCCGTGACCGCACCGGTGTTGGGGTTGGTGTTTTTGAAGTCGGTGTATTCGGTATCCAGGAACGAAATCGCCGCCCGCAGGTGCAGGTAGTCGGTGGGTTGGCCTTCCAGTTCCAGCTCGGCGCCCTTGACCTTGCCCTTGGCGCCGTTGGTCAGCGCGGTGGTCAGTACGCCGTTGTTGACGGTCAGCAGGTTGACCTGAATGTCCGAGTAGTCGTAGTAGAAGATGTTCGCGTTGGCCGTCAGGCGATGGTTGAACCACTCGGACTTCACGCCGAATTCGTAGGCATCGAGTTGTTCCGGGTCCACCGTGGTCAGCTGCGACAGGCTGGTGGACAGCCCGGTGTTGAAGCCGCCCGAGCGGAAGCCGTGGGCATAGCGGAAGAACACCCGCACGTTGTCGTTGATCCGGTATTCCGGGGTCAGGTCATAGGTCCAGGCTTCCCAGGTCTTGTCTTCCTGGCGGTTGCCGTTGGTACCGACGCCGCCCAGGGGAATCAGCGGGCCATTGGCGGTGGCGCGCGTCAACTGAGTGAGGTTGAGGTCGATGTCTTTCTTTTCCTGGGTCCAGCGCAGGCCACCGGTCACGCTGAAGTTGTCGGTGAGGTCGTAGGTCAGGTTGCCGAACAGCGCGTAGCTGTCGGTGGTGTGGTTGTAATTGAGGTCGCGAAAGTCCGTCGCGCCGTTGACCTGGTTCGAGCCGGTGCCATTGGGTGTCGGGCCCGGGGCGATAAAGCGTCCGGCGCTGCTGTCCAGGTCTTCATGGAAATAGTGCGCGCCGGCCAACCAGCGCAGGGTTTCCTGCTGGGGCGAGGCCAGGCGGATTTCCTGGGAGTACTGGGTGTATTTGTTGTCGGCGGTAGAGGTGCCGTTGACCTCGTAGGGCGTGTAGTCGGCATCGCCACTGGACTGGCCGCGGATGTAGTCGTAGGCGCTGATGGACGTGAGGGTGTAGTCGCCCAGGTGCCAGTTGAGGGTCAGCGAAGTACCGTCATGGTTGAGCTTGGAGTCGTCGTCCACGTTCAGCGCAATATTGCGCCCGGCGGGGCGGGTGTAGCCCACGTTGTAGTAGCGGCCGAGGGTCAGCGCACCGTTGGCGCCGTCGCCCTTGAACTCGCGGCTGTGGATCTTCCACAGCGCGTCTAGGTCCGGGTTGAGCTGGGCGAAGAATTGCAGGCGCACGGCCTTTTTGTTGACGTCGCCGTAGGTGTGATCGTCGATCAGGTTTTTCTGGAAACCGTCGCGTTCCTCGGAGTACAGCGAGATCCGCGCCGCGAGTTTTTCCGGAACCAGGGTGCCGCCGATGGCGCCGTTGACGATGCGTTCGTTCTTGCTGCCAAAACCGATCGTGCCATAGCCGTCGGTGTCGAAGGTCGGTTTCTTCGAGATGATATTCACCGCGCCGGCCGTGGTGTTCTTGCCATACAGCGTGCCTTGGGGACCGCGCAGGATCTCGATGCGTTCGAGGTCAAAGAGCGGACCGCCACCGGCAATCGGTGCGTTCAGGTACACGTCATCGGCGTAGATGCCCACCGGGTACACAGTGGCCGCGCCGGTGTCGCCGGTGCCCAGGCCACGGATGTACCAGCGCGGGCGCCCGTCGCCGTCGGGGTTTTTCGCCGAGGCGTTGGGAATGAAGGTGGTGATATCGCCCATCGACCGCACGCCGTCGGCAATGATGCTGGTGCCTTGTACCGCCGACACCGCGACCGGAACCTCTTGCAGGGTTTCTTCCCGGTGTTGTGCGGTCACGGTCACGGTCTTCAGCGACGGTTCGGTTTTGCCGGCGTCGTTTTCGGCAGCGTCGGCGGCCAGCAGATGTTCGCTGGCGGTGCCGCCTGCCAGCAGTAAAGCGAGCCACAGGCCCTTGGTGATTGGATTAAGTGTGTGCATGAAATCTCCCCCGGAAAAGTTTCCTTGAAGGGGCTAGAGCAGAGATCGTGCCAAGCAGATTTCAGGGACGATACATGGTTGTAAGATATTGATATATAACGAATAAAAAATTCAAGAAGAGGACGTTTTCGAACAATTGAAAGCGCAGCCGAAGGCCGCTTGAAAAGCCTGTCGAAGATTCAGCAGAAGTTGCTTGGAGGGTGCTGCTGGAGCAGCAGGGGAGGTGTTGCCGTAGCAGCTGTCGAGCCCCGGCGAGGCTGCGTAAACGGTGTATCTGACACACCGCAAACGCAGCCTCGCCTGGGCTCGACAGCTGCTACGTGGGGGAGGTCAAACAGCCACGCGGGAGGTGGAGCCGATGACCTTTTCCAGCACGCTGAAATCAATCCAGTCGCGCACATCGAAGCGCCGTGGAATGAAGTTCCAGCGATGCAGGAAATCGGTGAAATCCTGCAAGGCTTCGATGGAGCGCGAATCGAGCGTGGTACGCAGCCGACGATGGGCATCTTCGCCGTAGGCCGCGGTTACCCAGTACTCGCTGGTGTTGAGTTCCTGTGCCAGGAAGCGCCGGGTCTCGTCCGGATTGGCCCAGGCCCATTGCTCGGTGCGCAGCACGGTGTCGACGATTTTCACGCTGGCGTCGAAGTGCTCCTGCAGCAGGTTGATGTCCACCGTCAGGGTGCGTGGCGTGCCGTTGTTGGAGCGGATCAGCGGGTCCGGGTGCGAACCGGTGTCCACCACTACATGCAGGCCGAACTCGTTGGCCAGGTGCACGGCGTGGGCACCCTTGAGGAAGATCGCGTCGATATCACCGCGCAGCAGGCCGATCAGTTCGTTGTTGCGGCGGCTGAAGCGGCTCACCCCCAGGCTCGCCGGGGAGCCGTAGACGTATTGCACCTGGTTGTCGCTGTAGGTGCCGCCGTACGGGTAGTCCACCAGCTCTACGTCCGAGACTTCCAGGCCTTCGAGCTTGAGGGCGTTTTCCAGGCCGCGCAGGGCCTGGGCACGGGTGAAGTCGATCTGCACGTTGGCCCATTTCGGCAGGCCGAAGCGCCGGTTTTTCAAGTCGCGCACGCTGCGCACACCGCTCTCGGCGGTGGTCAGGATCAACTGCACCTCGTCGCTCCACGACAAACCCAACACCCGGGTTTCCACGCCACTGGCGTAGGCCCAGATCGCCGGGATATTACCGCCGTGGCGCACCGAGTTTTTCAGGTGATGGTCGTAATGCGCCTCGCGAACTTCCCGTTCCGTGGACTCGCGCAACGACTGGATATTGGTGCCAAAAGGCAGGAACGCCTCGGCCAGGCGACCGGACTGCACAGCAATGCCAAGACCGGTGGGAACCGGGCTGTGGGTGTACCAGAGAGTATCGAGTGGTTTGCTCATAAGGGTCTTCGTTCAAATCCATGAAATAGGAAACCTTTGCAGGAGCCCGGCTTGCCGGCGATGAGGCCCGAAAGGTCAATACCCCATTGAAGGCCGTCATCGCCGGCAAGCCGGCTCCTACAGGGGTTAGCCTGCCAGCGCGGTTTTGCCGTTCAAGAGTGCTTCCAGCGGCCGTGCATCAATCCATTCACGCACGTCGAAGCTTTTCGGGATAAAGCGCCAGCGGTGCAGGAAATGCGTGAAGTCCTGCAGCGCGGCAATTGCCTGTTCATCCAGTTCGGTGCGCAGGCGCAAGTGGGCGTCGTTGCCGTAGGCGGCGGTGACCCAATACTCACTGCTGTTGGTTTCCTGGGCCAGGTAGCGCCGGGTTTCCTCCGAGTGGGTGTGGGCCCATTGCTCGGCGCGCAGGACCGAGTCAAGAATGCCGGTGGCTACGTCGAAGTGGTATTCCAGCAGGTTCAGGTCCACCGCCAGGGTGCGCGGCGTGCCGTTGTTGCTGCGGATCAGCGGGTCCGGGTGCGAGCCGGTGTCGATCACCGTGTGCAGGCCGAAATCATGAGCCTGTTGGGCGGCGTGGGCGCCCTTGAGGAAGATCGCATCGACTTCACCGCGCAGCAGGCCTATCAGCTCCAGGTTGCGTTCGCTTACTTTTTGCGTGACTGGCGTACCGGCGATATTGCGCACCGGGGTATCGCTGAAGGTGCCGCCGTAGCGGAAGTTCTTCAGCTTCACGTCGCCGACTTTCAGGCCTTCCAGTGACAACGCGTTTTCCAGCCCGCGCAGGGCCTGGGCGCGGGTGAAGTCGATCTGTGCGCCGGCCCAGTCCGGCAAGCCGAAAGTACGGCCCTTGAGGTCCTTGACGGTTTTGATGCCGCTGTCCTGGCGGGTCAGGATCAGTTGCACTTCATCTGCCCACGACAGGCCGATCACTCGGGTTTCCCGGCCCTGGGCGCGGGCCCAGATCGCCGGGATATTGCCGCCATGGCGTACCGAATTGCGCAGGGTGTGATCGAAGTGCGATTCGCGCACCGCCTTGTCATCGGACTCGCGCAGCGACTGCACCTCGGTGCCCAGGGCACCGACGGTGTCTTGCAGCCAGCCTTTTTGCACTGCAATGCCCAGGCCGGTGGGCACGGGGCAGCGGGTGTACCAGAGCGTATCGAGAGGTTGGGTCATCAGGAGTTCTCCCACAGCGTTCAGGCGCTGGCTTTCAGAGGTTGGATCGCCGGGCGTTGGTGCACAAGCGGCAGGACTTCCTGGCCAATGCGCAACGCTTCTTCCAGGTGTGGATTGCCGGCGAGGATGAAGGTCGAGAAGCCGGCGTCGCGGTATTCCACCAGGCGCTCGGCGATGTTCTGGTGGCTGCCGACCAGGCCCACGGTCGGACCCGGTTTGGCTTTGGCGAAACCGGCCCACAGGTTGGGACCGATGATCAGGTCGTCGAAGCGGTCGACGTTCTGGTGGTACGCGGTCTGGCGCGCGCCGCCGACCGAATCCGAGCCGCTGGTAAAGCCCTTGGCGACCTGGCTGCTCTTGCCTTCGAGCTTGTCGAACTGGCGACGCAGGTCTTTCCAGGCTTGCTCCTCGGTCTCCCGGGCGAACAGGTCTACCCGCAGGCCGAAGCGCACGGTGCGGCCTTGTTTGTCGGCCAATTCGCGTACGCGCTCGATGTGTGGCTTGAGCTTGTCGATGGGTTCGGCCCAGTTCAGGTACACGTCGGCGTGTTTGGCGGCGACGTCGAGGGCGGCGTCGGAGAAACCGGAGAAGTACACGCCGGGCTTGCGTTCGTGGTGCAGGCCGTGGGGCAGAGCGCCGTTTTCCAGTTGGTAGATATCACCGTTGTAGGAGAATTTTTCGTGCTCCCAGAGGCCCTGGATGATGTCGAGGAATTCGCCGGTGCGCTTGTAGCGCAGGTCGTGTTCGAGGAAGTCACCGTTGGCGCGCTGGCTGGCGGGGTTGCCGCCGGTGATGATGTTCCACTCTACGCGGCCACGGCTGAGGTTTTGCAGGATCGCAGCTTGTTGGGCGGCGTAGGCGGGCAGGGTCCAGGTGGCCTGGAAGGCGATCAGGAATTTGATGCGCCGGGTTTCTCGGGCCAGGGCGGCGGCGACGATCCATGGTTCGGGGCCGGTGGGCAGCAGGGCGCCTTCGAAGCCGGCGAGTTCGGCGGCTTTGGCGACCTGAGCGATGTAGTCGATGTAGGTGAAGTCGTCGGGTTGGCCGTTGGGCAGGCGGCCTGGTGCTATGTTGCCGGGGCGGTAGGTGGGGTTGCCGCGGTTGTGTTTGTCGGTGGTGAGTTGGGGGCCGTCGGTGCCCAGCGGCAGGCGCCAGAAGAATTCAGTGGTCATGGGTGCTCCGGTTCAGTCGTGTTGGGTGCGGGGACCTTTGGGGATTGGGACTGCAACGGGCATGCCATGGGGGCTTGGGCCAACGGGGGCAGGGGGTTGTGGGTTTTTTGGGGGTGGGGGTGCGTCTGTAGCAACACTGGGTCAGCAGTGGGTGCTGTAGGTGAAGCACTTTGTGTACATATCCGTTGTTGCGGTCCGTACAAAAGCGGCAAAGTAACCAAAGCGCTCTGCCCCGCCTGTCGGCGCCTCGCTGTGGCTCGGCGTTCCCTCACTCCGGCATTAGCACGGCGGCCTGAGAGCCGACCTGAGTGTTAAAAGCCAGATCAAAAGCCAGAGC
>NZ_JACAPM010000010.1:0-11504 GCF_013385695.1 Pseudomonas sp. D8002 | reverse complement strand
CTGTAAGAGCGGAACCAATAGCGGCCATAACCGCAGCAACGGATATGCACCCCACACCGCGGAGCTACAAATTCCGGCTATGCCGATAATCACTGACCGCCTCATACACCGCCTTACGCAACCGATTAATCCCCCCAATCGGCCGATGCGCCTCCACCCCAAACCACGGATTAAACGACTGATTATCACAAGCCAGGTTCAACGCCGGCGTATCAAAATCCTGCGCCGGAATCACCACCTTGGCCACCGTCTCAAACGGCGCATCACTCTCTTTCCATTCAATGCTGGTGTCCTCGATCGGCATGAACTTCTGCGGATTCTGCCGCTGAATCTGCAACACAAAACACGCCGCCACCCGGTCCGTCGACAGTTGCTGATTCAACGCACTGCGCAAAAAGTTCGGCAGGTCCTGATTCTGTTTGGGCAGCACATACGCAGGACACCCCTGGGGATCCGGCGCCACCCGAAACTTCGCATTCGCCGCCCCGAACTTATACGGCGACACCGAGAAATACGTCGTCTGCGTAGGACTCACCGGCGGCGGCGCCAACGTCGCCAGCGCGATAAACAAATGCCGCACCTGCCAACTGCGCGGATCCACCCCGGGGAAAAACGCCATGACTTTCTTGCCATCGGCCTGAGCCGAAATGTTCTGCGCATACTCCGCCACATCACTGACGAAAAAGTTCGGATGGCTGAACATCACAAAGTCCTGCTCACCCCGCGCCTGCTGATCCGCCAGCAGCTGTTTGCCTGGCACGTCCAGCAACTTGATCGCCATCCCCCGGGCATCCCGGATGCTGTCGAACTGCGGATACGCATTGCCGTTGGACAGTCGCATCATCGCCTGCCAGGTCTTGCCCGGCTCGGCGAACACGCCCTGGCGCAGGGCCGGGTCGAGGTCCGCCAGTACGCTGACCTCGGCCTTCACGCAGCCATGGGCCTTGGCATGCGCATCCCGCAGGTAACGCGTGCCTTCGCGGTGTTGGTCGACGATGCGCACGGCGGTCTGGATGATGCCCTGGGTCATGGCCGCTTCACCCGGCGGGATCTGTTCATCCGGCGAGACCGGGCCGCTGTGCTGCCAGGCAAACCACAGGGTGGACAGCAACCAGCCCAGCAGGCCCAGGCCCACCAGCCACAACAGGGTCTTGCCGAGAAACGCGCCGAGGCGCAGCCAAAGTCGAGCGAGCATTTAAAAATCCTTTTCTGCGAAGTCGGTTGGGTCAGGGCAGTTGCTGTTCCAGCGGGCCGCCCAGCACTTTCAAATATTCCAGCAGCGCCCAGCGTTCCTGGGGCAGCAAGCCTCGGCCAATCACCCCGTTGCCACGCTGCCCGGCACGGAATTCGTGGCCGCTGTTGTGGTTGCCGGTGATGCGCGTATCGAACAGGAACGCGTTGGGGAACGCAGCGGTTTGATAGCCCAGGTGGCGCGGGTCGTATTCGAAGGTGCCTTTATAGAAGGTCGGGCTGCGCTCGTCCTGAGGCGAGAGCAATTGGTAGATCGTCGGCACCGAGCCGTTGTGCAGGAACGGCGGTGTCGCCCACACCCCGGCCAGGGGCCGTGCCTTGTAGGCACGCAATTCGCGTACGCCGATCGGCAGGCCGAAGCCGTCCAGGCGCGGGCGTTCGGCAGGTGTCACACCGGCGGCACGGTAGGCGTGGTCTTCGACAAAGGCGGTGATGTAGGCCAGGCCTTTGGCTGAAGAGAGGCTGCGCAGGTCCAGCGGCTCGGTGGGCGTGGGGTGCAGTTCGACGTTCATTTTCGCCAACTCCGCCGGGTCCCATTGCAGGGCGCTGAGGTCGAAGCGGTGGTCAGCGATATTGTTGGCAGTAGCGGGGTCGGTGCCGATGACTTCCACCGGGAGCATTTTCAACTGGCGCACCGGGCGGCCATCGACCTGGGACACCGCTGGCACGTGGCAGCCGGCGCAGTTTTCCGCGAACAGTGCGCGACCCTGGGCGGCCAGCGGTTTGTCGATGGCGCCGAACAGGTCTTCGGGCCAGGTGGGTGGCTTGAGCCGTTGCAGGGTTTCTTCGATGGTATTCAGGTCGCGAACCCGCACGCTGGAGGCGTAGCGCGCATCGCCCTGGAGCGGCTGGCCGGCGCTGTCGAAGAAGTCCAGGGTGGCGCCGACGCCCAGGGCTTCGCCGATATTGCGGGCCATGGGTTGTTGGGCCGAGCCATTCCATTGCACCCAGTCGAAGGTCCAGATGTCCCACAGTTGCGGGTAGTCCACCGGGGCGTTGGCGATGCGGTAGTTGTCGGGGGAAATGGCGTCGCCGAAGCTGGCGTTGGCGATACGGCCAAAGGCGTCGGTGCGGCCCGGGCCTTCTTCGGTGGGGTAGAGGCCACGGTGGGTGTCGTTCCAGGCAACTTTGAGGAAGTTGTTCAGGGACTTCTTGAAGTCCTGGCGCAGTTGCGCTGCGGTCTGGTCGTCGTAGTCATGGCCCAGCACGGTGCGGGCAAAGCGCTCGAATTTCCACGGGTTGTAGTAGGTCGAGGCCAGGCTGGCGACCAGTGCCTGGCCGAAGCTGCCGCCGCGCAGGGTCGGCACGCTGGACGGCAGCACATGTTGCGCCGGGCCACCGTCGATCCGCAGGCCCTGGCCTTTGAAGTTCAACTGGCCGGTGTGGCAGGCGGCGCAGGTGATGTCGAGAAACTCATCATTGCTGCCAGTATTTTTATGCCGGGCGAAACCCACCGGCAGGTTGCCGGGGTTTTGTGCAGTCGGCACTTGCCTGGGATCTACCAGGAAACCGAAGCGCGCCAGGTACTCGGGCGTGGCGAAACGCTGTTCGGAGAACGGCAGTTCCAGTGCGGTAAACCAGGCATAACGCAGGCCCTTGACCTGGGTGCCCTGGGGCGTGAAATAGTAGGTCTGGCGATCTGCGGCGCTCCATTGATCCTGGTAGTGCACCTGTTCCACCGGCACGTAGACCGGCAGCTTCGGGTTGACCACGTAATAGAGCACCACCGCCAGGACCAGGCCCAGCAGTATGAAAATCATCAGCAAAACACGGGAAAAAATGCGCAAGATAACTATCCTTGTCGAGTTGTAGCGTTCTTATGCCATCAGGCCAGCAGTGCGGCAAGTGGCCATGAGTCTCGTTCCAGCGCTGCTGCCGTCCGTTGCAGGGCCCTGGATTGAATGAAAATGCTTTTAAACACGTGAACTTATCAGAAGTTTCCTGCTCACATGCCGGTAGCCATTGGTCGTGGCCGCCTGATAAGCTCGCGACTTTACTCGAATGCCCTTTTGGCACACGAACAAGGAAATAGCATGAAACAGCATCGGTTGGCGGCGGCGGTGGCCCTGGTTAGCCTGGTACTTGCGGGTTGTGATTCGCAAACCAGCGTAGAGCTGAAAACCCCGGCGCAAAAAGCTTCCTACGGTATCGGCCTGAACATGGGCAAAAGCCTTGCTCAAGAAGGTATGGATGACCTGGACTCCAAAGCGGTAGCCCAAGGCATCGAAGATGCCGTCGGCAAGAAAGAACAGAAGCTGAAAGACGACGAGCTGGTCGAAGCCTTCGCCGCACTGCAAAAACGTGCTGAAGAGCGTATGGCCAAGATGAGCGAAGAGTCGGCAACCGCCGGCAAGAAATTCCTCGAAGAAAACGCCAAGAAAGACGGCGTTGTCACCACCGCTTCCGGTCTGCAATACAAGATCGTGAAGAAAGCGGACGGTGCTCAACCCAAGCCTACCGACGTAGTGACTGTTCACTACACCGGCAAGCTCACCAACGGCACCACCTTTGACAGCTCCGTGGATCGCGGCAGCCCGATTGACCTGCCGGTCAGCGGCGTGATTCCAGGTTGGGTCGAAGGCCTGCAACTGATGCACGTTGGCGAGAAGGTCGAGTTGTACATCCCGTCCGACCTGGCCTACGGTGCCCAGAGCCCGAGCCCGGCGATTCCAGCCAACTCCGTGCTGGTATTCGACCTGGAACTGCTGGCCATCAAGGACCCGTCCAAGGCAGACGCTCCTGACGCACCGGCGGCTCCTGCTGCCAAGAAGTAATCAGCGCCTGAACACACAACGCCCCGTCTCGACGGGGCGTTGTTGTTTCTGGCCTGTGCGATCGTTCCCACGCTCTGCGATCGTTCCCACGCTCTGCGTGGGAATGCATCCCGTGACGCTCTGCGTCACCATTGCGCATAGCTTAAGCCTAGCGCTAACAGCGAGCGCGGAGCGCCACAGGCGGCATCCCCACGCAGAGCGTGGGAACGATCAGTTGAATCCAGGGCAAATTCAACCGAACCCATGCGGGCTAGAGCAGTCTGATAAAAGACCCGAGTACGGGTAGACGCAGATTATCTCCAAGTCAATGAATTCTTGGGTTTTTTTTATGTGCGCAAAAAACGCCCGATCTGACTGTAGGCCTTGTATTACGTGGCTTTCAGCCTGGAAAATAGGCTCTGTTCACAAGGTTATCCACAATTTGTGTGGATAACCTTTTCTGTCGCCTGGAACTGGAGTGACGATGAAAGCCCCGTTTAATTTCACCCGCTTCCTGCCCATGGCTGCTCGCCTGCTTGGCCGTGGGCGCTTGCCGACGTTGCTGTTCGCGGTCGCCGCCAAAGGCTCGAGCCAGGGCAACCGGCTGGGCAAGCTCAAGGACGACCTCAAGCTGCTCCAGGCCTTATGCCTGGCCTACTGGCGCGGCGAGTACCGGGCCATCAGCCCCAAGGCGCTGATTTCGGTAGTGGCAGGGTTGATGTACTTCCTGAGCCCGATTGATGCGATCCCGGACTTTATCCCGGTGTTCGGCATGCTCGACGACATTGCTGTGCTGGCGTGGGTCATGAAGACCCTCGACGGCGAACTGAGCGCCTTTCGCGCCTGGCGCGAGCGTCAGCTCCCCGAGAAGCTTGTGGTGGTTGAGCGCCTTCCTGCGACGCCGCAGCTGCTTACGCAAGAACACCTGAAAAAAAACTGAACCTTGGGAATATCCCCCTGCGCTCTTTGTGGCTGTTAGGATTACACTCCTAAGGAAAGTACTTACGAAGTAAGTGTTGTGATCCTACGGGGCAGTCATGGATATTCAGATAATTACAAAGGATGGCGAGCCCGAATATGCGGTTCTGCCATGGGCTCAGTATCAGGCGCTGTTAAAAGCTGCCGGTCAGCAACAGCCAACGCCTCCCGCTTCGACCATTAGCCAAGCCACTGCCGAACCGGATCTGCGCCCCCTGGAGCAGCTGCGAAGCCTGCGCGAGGCCAAGGGCCTGGCCATCGAGGTTCTGGCGCGCACGGTGGGCATCAGCCCGTCTTACCTGGGCCTGATCGAAAGCGGTGAGCGCCAGCCGGACGCAGCCATCCGCCGCAGCCTGGCCTGGGAACTTGGCGTTGCAGGTTGGAGGGACGAAACGTGAGCGTACGCATCAGCCGTCAACATTGGGATGGGTTACTCAACGAGCTGGACCAGGCGCGCCGACAGCGCCACCTCTTGACCTACCGCGCCTTGCTGGAGCGCCTGCAATTTCCCACGCCGGCCATGCAGACCCTGACGGCTGCGCTGGAGCACCTGGCGGCGCTGGATGCCAAGGCCGACCAACCACTGCGCAGTTCCCTGGTGATCAGCCAGGGCGCCAGTCGCCTGCCACGTACCGGTTTCTTTGAATGCGTGGAGCGTCTCGGGCGCTTCTGCGGGCCGTCCGATGGCGTGGCCGCGGCGTCGTGGCACGCATCCGAAGTGGTGCGAGTATTTGAATACGATTATCCCGAGTCAGCGGAGGCGTAGTGTTCTGGAAGCTCAAGGCGTATGCCAGTTACTGGCTGGCGCGCAAGTTGTTTCATTGGTCCTGGTTCGTGCGACAGCCGCGTGGCTGGCAGTGGCTTGAAGGCCAGTTCGCGCGCATGGCCAATCTGGGCGACGTAGGAGCACAGAGTTTCTACGGACATATCCTGACGTTTCGTGGCAAGGGCCTTGGCGCCCGTGAAGAAGGCGTGCGACTGTTGCGGCTGGCGGCCCTGGCCGGCGACGGCAAGGCGGCCTACCAGATTGGGGTGTTGAGCCTTGCGGGCAGCCTTGGCAAGGCGCCTGATCCGCTGGAGGCGGCACGCTGGTGGAAAATCGCCGCCCGAGCCGGGCACCCGTTGGCGCAGATGCGCCTGGAGCAACTCTGATCTAGAGCGGCTGCGGTTCTGCCTGGCCCAGCTCCAGGCTGTCAATCACATGAATGCTGTAGCCCGCCACGTTCTTCGCGTGGTGCTTGGCTTGCGAGGCCAGTTCCGCCAACTGGCTGGCATCGAGTTGTCCACAGGCCTGTGGATACAAATGCACCACGCCGATGGACAGCGACAGCAGCGCAAACTCCTGGCGCACGCCCTGGCGGTTCAGTGCAACGAAACAGCCCGCGTCCAGATGCTCGCTGCGATAGAAGCGCCGGCACTGGGTGTGGAAGTCGTCCAGCAACTGGTTCAGCCGCTTGCGCCAATCCTGCGGCCCCAGCACCAGCAAAAAGTCATCACCGCCGATATGCCCGACGAAGTCGCGGCTGGGGTCTACCCGGTCGTTCAGGCATTGCGCCAGGCACAGCAGCACTTCATCGCCCCGGCCATAGCCGTAGATATCGTTGAATGGCTTGAAACTGTCGATATCGACGTAGCAGATCACAGACTCGCGTTGTTGCTGCAACAGCCGCGTCAGGCACTGCTGGATGGGGACGTTGCCCGGCAGCAAGGTCAGCGGGTTGGCATAGCGTGCCTGCTGGATTTTCAGCTCGGTAATCAGCTTGAGCACATCGATCACCCGGCCCAGCCCCAGATAATCGCCGTTGAGGGTGATGATGAAATCTTCCTCGATCCGCTGGCGTGCGCGACTGGTGAGCAGGCGGCTGACCTGCTGCAAGGACTGGCTCAGTTCCACCGCGAGAAAGTCATCACTCATCAAGCGGCTGATGGGCTTGCGGGCGAACAGATCGGTGGCGAACGGCTTGAGCAGCGCATCTGACAGCGAGTGCCGGTGCACGATGCCAATCGGGTGGCCACGCTCATCCAGCACCGCCAGGGAATTGAGGTTGGCCTGGCGCCGAAAGGCTTCCAGGACCTGCGCCGTGGCAGTGTGCTGGCCCACGGCCGGTTGTTCGTTGAGCAGGGCGCTGAGGTCGCTGCCTTCGTCGTTCAGCGCGACGTTGGCGTTGTCGGGCTTGGGCAGCATCAACCGCGCTTCCTGCGGCGGGTGTTCCTGGGGGCGGCAGAGCAGGTAGCCCTGCACCAGGTCGACGCCCATCTCGGTGAGCACCGCCAACTCTTCCGGCAACTCGATGCCTTCGGCGATGACCTGGGCCCGGGAGGCCTTGGCGATTTGCAGGATGGAGCCGACAAACTCGCGCTTGAGGGCGTCCTGGTGGATGCCGTCGATAAAGTGTCGATCGATCTTCACGTAGTCCGGGCGCAGCTCCGACCACAGCCGCAGGCTGGAATAACCGGCACCCAGGTCATCCAGGGCAATCGAAAAGCCCATGGCGCGGTAGTGGTGCAGCGCGGTTTGCAGCAGTTGAAAATCGTCGGTCGGGGTTTGCTCGGTCAGTTCGATCACCACCTGGCTGGGCGGGATGCCGAAGTCGCTGAGCAGTTGCAGGGTACGGCCGGGCTGGTGGGCGGTCTCCAGCAGGGATTCGGGTGAGACGTTGAGAAACAGCTTGCCCGGCAGTTTCTGCTCGCTGAACCGCCGGCAGGCACTTTCCCGGCAGACCATCTCCAGCTCACTGAGACGCCCGGCGTGACGGGCCACGGAGAACAGTGCGACAGGGGAGTGCAACGGGCTGTTGGACGGGCCGCGACTGAGGGCTTCATAACCGATGACGCGTCGTTCAGACAGGGAAATGATGGGTTGGAACAGGCTGTGCAAACTGCCTTGAGCCAGGATTGAGCCCAATGCATTCAGCTGTTCGGTCATGGTCATGATTTTCTCGGGTCGAAAAAAAAGGACCTGCTTTGGCAGGTCCTTCATTTCACGACAGAATGATGTCTATTTGATGACACTCCGAGGAGCGTTCACATTAAATCGCCATCATTTACTGCTTGGCCACCGTCTTGCTGATTTTCAAGTAGTCCAGCAGGATGCGCCCGGTCTCGCTCAGGTAGGCATCATCTTCCGGCTTGGTTTTATCAGGCTCGGCGGCGATCGCGTCTTCGTCTTCTTTCTTCAGTTCCTTGAGCGGGGCTTCGCCTTTCGCCTTGCGGCGGGCGTTCTCCAGCACCAGTTGCTGATTCTCGATGTCGGTGTGCTGCGCACGACGGTCGGCTTCGTTCAGGCTGACGGTTTTCTCTTCCATCAACTTCTTGGCCAGGGCCAGTTTGTCGCGGATGAAGATGAACTCGGCATCCTTGGCGGAGCGGGCTTCGTGATCAGCTTTCAACTCTGCGATGTACGGTTTGAACGGGTCTACCGCAGGCTTGATCGCAGGACGGATGGTGTCCCACGGCATCGCCTCGGGCAGGGCGCTCTCGCCGATTTCCTTGGTGTCGATGATCGACGGGAAATCGACGTCCGGCAGTACGCCCTGATGCTGGGTGCTCTGCCCGGAAACCCGGTAGAACTTGGCCAGGGTCAGTTTCAGCTCGCCATGGTTCAGCGGCTGGATGGTCTGCACGGTGCCTTTGCCGAAGGTCTGGCCGCCGATGATCAGCGCACGGTGGTAGTCCTGCATCGCGCCGGCAAAAATCTCCGAGGCGGATGCCGAGAGGCGGTTGACCAGCAACGCCATCGGCCCTTTGTAGAAGGCACCCGGGTTCTCGTCTTCCAGCACGTCGACACGGCCGTCAGCGTTACGCACCAGCACGGTCGGACCCTTGTCGATAAACAGGCTGGTCAGCTCGGTGGCTTCCTGCAGGGAACCGCCGCCGTTGTTGCGCAGGTCGATGACCACGCCGTCGACTTTTTCCTTCTGCAATTCTGTGAGGATTTTCTTAACGTCGCGGGTGGTGCTCTTGTAGTCCGGATCACCG
Organism: Pseudomonas sp. D8002; assembly: GCF_013385695.1. NCBI lineage: Bacteria > Pseudomonadati > Pseudomonadota > Gammaproteobacteria > Pseudomonadales > Pseudomonadaceae > Pseudomonas > Pseudomonas sp. D8002. Next base: position 2,544 of record NZ_JACAPM010000010.1, on the reverse strand, counting down.
GCGCGGAACGCTTTGAAGTCCAGGTAGAACGCCGGGATCACCACCACGCCGAGCTTGTAGTCCTTTCCATCCTGCTTGAGGTTGAGGACTTGCTTCTGGACGGCCTGGTCTTCGAGTTTCACCGCTTCACGGGTGATGGACACGATCTTGCTGGTCTGGTCGTTCGGTGCGTTGGTGTGCGGAATCACTTCCAGGCGCACCACGCTGCCTTTCGGCCCGCGGATCAGCTTGACCACTTCATCCAGGCGCCAGCCGACCACGTCGACCATCTCTTTGTCGGCCTGGGCCACACCGATGATCTTGTCGGCCGGGGCAACCTGCTTGGTCTTGTCGGCCGGACCTGCCGGCACCAGACGCACGATCTTCACCTGGTCGTTATCGCTTTGCAGGACGGCACCGATGCCTTCCAGCGACAGACTCATGTTGATATCGAAATTTTCCGCGTTATCTGGCGACAGATAATTGGTGTGCGGGTCGTAGGACATTGCGAAGGTGTTGATGTAGGCCTGGAAGATATCTTCGGCACGGGTCTGATCCAGACGTGCCAGCTGATTCTTGTAGCGCTTGGTCAACAGTTCCTGGATGGCCTTCGGCTCTTTGCCGGCGATCTTCAAGCGCAGGACTTCATCCTTGACGCGCTTGCGCCACAGGTCGTCCAGCTCGGCTTCGGTGGTCAGCCAAGGAGCGTCCTTGCGGTCAACCAGCAAGGTCTCTTTCTTGGTGAAGTCGAACTTGTCGACACCTTTGTCCAGCTCACCAATGGCGAAGTCCAGACGCGCTTTGACGCGGTCCAGGTAGCGCTTGTAGATGGTGAAGCCGGGCTGCAGGTCACCGCTCTTGAGGAAGTCGTCGAACTGCGTCTTCCACTTGTCGAACTCGGTGATGTCGCTGGCCAGGAAATAGCTGCGCGAGGGATCCAACAGCTTGAGGTAGCTGTCGTAAATGATCACCGAACGAGCGTCGTCCAACGGCGGCTTGCTGTAATGGTGGCGCTTGAGCAACTCGACGACGTTAAGGCTGGCAATCACCTCATCGCGATCAGGCTGAAGGTTGTCCCAGCTGTTGGCTGCGAACGTATTGCTCGACAGCGGCAAAAGGCCGATACCGATAAAAAGAGCGAGGGCGGTGCTGGGGAACAAATGCTTCATGCTGATTCGACGCGGGGGCAATTGATAACGCATATTAGGCCGTCTTTGAAGTCGCCGGTTCCATATGGGCCGGTCGCATAATGCAAAAAGCCCGACGCTACAGCAACGGGCTCAGTCCAGACTCACTATGGAGGCACTGTGAAAGCATTGCAAGGCGTTGAAGGTCATGTGGAGTGGCAAGAAGAGCCAAGTCCTACATGCGATGTAGGCCAAGTACGCATTCGCGTGGCGGCTGCGGGCCTGAATCGCGCCGATTTATTACAGCGTTCGGGGCTTTATCCGCCACCTCCCGGTGCCAGCCAGGTGCTGGGCCTGGAGTGTTCCGGGGTGATCAGCGAAGTCGGCGCCGGTTCGTCGTGGCAAGTGGGGGATCGGGTTTGCGCCTTGCTGGCTGGCGGCGGGATGGCTGAAGAAGTGGTGGTGGATGCGCGGCATGTGCTGCCGGTGCCGGAGGGTGTGTCCCTGGTGGAAGCGGCCGGGTTGCCCGAGGTGTACAGCACCGCGTGGCTGAATCTGTTCCAGTTGGCGGGCCTCAAGCCCGGTGAGAAGGTGTTGTTGCATGCCGGCGCCAGTGGGGTGGGCTCGGCGGCGATTCAGTTGTGCAAGGCGTTTGGCAGCCCGTGTTGGGTCAGCGTGGGGTCGGCGGATCGCCTTGCGTACTGTGAAGCGCTGGGGGCTCAGGGGGGTGTGGTACGTACTGACGGCATCGAGGGCTTGAGGGATTTTGGACCGTTCGATGTGATTCTTGACCCGGTGGGGGGGAATTACGCGGCGCTGAATCTCAAGCTGGTGGCGCGTGATGGGCGCTGGGTGTTGATTGGGTTGATGGGGGGGCGTGAGGCGCAGATCGATCTGGCGCAGGTGTTGGCCAAGCGTGTGCAGGTGTTGGGGTCGACGTTGCGCAGTCGGGATGATCAGTTCAAGGCTGACTTGTTCAGTGACTTGAGCCAGCATGTTTGGCCGTTGTTTGCCGAGGGGCGCTTGAGTCCGCAACTGGCCAGGACGTTTCCGATCAAGGATGCCGAGGCTGCGTTTGCGGAGCTGGCGACTAATCGGATTTCCGGGAAGCTGGTGTTGGTGATTGACGAGAGTCTGACCTGATTTCAGATGCGACATTTGTGTTGGGGGGGAGTTGGGCTGGGTGTATATCCGTTATTTTAGTAACGGCGACTATTGGTTCCGCTCTTACAGCGGCTCACTTTTGAAGAGCGCAAAAGTAAGCAAAACGCTCTTGCCCCACCACTCGGCACCTCGCCTAGGCTCGGTGTGCCCTCACTCCGGCTTTGGACCGTGGGCCGCCGTCATGGGCCATCCTTGGCCCAGGACGGCTAACCCGGCGTCCTGCCGGGTTACCCACGCTCCAAAGCCTGCGTTCGGCCAGCGTGGTTTAACGGGG
>NZ_JACAPM010000001.1:0-34854 GCF_013385695.1 Pseudomonas sp. D8002 | reverse complement strand
CACGCTGGCCGAACGCAGGCTTCGGAACCCCGCAATAAGTTATCCGGCTATTGTTACTTCACCTGCCCGCCACACACCGGCCACTTATCAATAAGCACACTTGATATTGCAACTTCCCCCAACCTTCTATCTGAACAAACTCTGAACCAGTAACAATTTAAGTCATTAAACGTTGACATCCGGCAACTGCCTGAGTAAATTCCCCGTGCCTGCAACTCAGGGCCATTTTTCAACCTCACAAAAGAAGCCAATGGACACAGTATCTAGTCGTTGTCCGATCACCGCGAATGCGGCGAATCGGGCGCCAAACCCAGAAAAAATGACGGGACTCGCCTTTCCGGCCGAGTAAGCTGCGCTAGAGCCTGACGCTCCAACGTAACTGCCTCACCGGATGCCAGTCCGGTCCCGAGGTGTGTTATGACCTTTCAACTGATTGTTTTACCTGATCTGCGTACGCTGGCTAACGCCCTGCGTGCCAAATTGTGCCGCGAGCCCGTAGGCTTTTCCCCTACCCGCAGCACCTTTGTGACCTCATCCCCCCGCGTGTGCCCGACTCCCCGGGCACACTGGCGTATCTGCCCCACCACCGGCCACCTGGTCCAGCAATGGGATCACGCCGACCCTCAAGACCCACAGAGACGGGACGTTTCCAGCCTGGTCGCGCAAGCGAGCCTGATGCTGAGCCTCTACGTGGACGCTCGCGCGGCATAAGCCAGCTGGAAACAGCAACTTCCTGAATTATCCGTTAATTGATTAGCTGGAGTTCTCTATGGACGAAGCCAGTAGTAGCCCGCTGCGCGCTAGTTAACTAACGCGCTGTTAGCGGGCCCATAGAAAGTTACCCAACACCTTATTTAAACCGATCGCGAAGTCAGCGACTCGGCATGCTTTCGCTCGCCTGTCATCAGGTAAGTACCGGGTATGTTTTGTCGAAAAATTGGCGACAGGAGTACACACAATGAGCGCAGTAAAAAACCCGAAACTGCACAAGAAAAACGGCACGGATACCGACACCAAGCTGTCGATGCGTGCCGCCCGCGAAGCCCAGAACGGCCTCTCGGCAACCCTCGCCAATGTCCGGGCAACCAAGGATGGCCTGACCGAACTGGATGCCTCTGCTCGCCTGCAACGTGAAGGCTACAACGAGGTGGCCCACGACAAGCCGCCTCACGCCATCGTGCAATTCCTCCAGGCCCTGAACAACCCGTTCATCTATGTGCTGCTGACCCTCGGCGCCATCAGTTTCTTCACTGACTACTGGCTGCCACTGCAGGCCGGTGAAGAAGCCGACCTGACCAAGGTCATCATTATCATGACCATGGTCATGCTCAGCAGCCTGCTGCGCTTCTGGCAGGAGCATCGTTCGGCCAAGTCCGCCGAGGCCTTGAAGGCCATGGTGCGCACCACCGCCACGGTGTTGCGTCGCGAGCAAGTGGGCTCCAAGCCGACCCTGCGGGAAGTGCCGATGCGCGACCTGGTGGCCGGCGATATCGTGCAACTGTCTGCCGGCGACATGATCCCGGCCGACATCCGCCTGATCGAGTCCCGTGACCTGTTCATCAGCCAGGCCGTGCTGACCGGCGAAGCCTTGCCGGTAGAGAAGTACGATACCCTCGGGGATGTGACGCAAAAATCCGCCACGTCCACGGCGGCCGACCAGGGCAACCTGCTGGACCTGCCGAACATCTGTTTCATGGGCACCAACGTGGTCAGCGGCCGGGCGAAAGCCGTGGTGGTTGCCACCGGCCCGCGCACCTACTTTGGCTCCCTGGCCAAGGCGATTGTCGGCTCCCGGGTGCAAACCGCATTTGACCGCGGGGTGAACAGCGTCAGCTGGCTGTTGATCCGCTTCATGCTGGTAATGACGCCGATCGTGTTCTTCCTCAACGGCTTCTCCAAGGGTGACTGGAGCGACGCGTTGCTGTTCGCCCTGGCAGTGGCGGTAGGCCTCACCCCGGAAATGCTGCCGATGATCGTCAGCGCCAACCTGGCCAAGGGTGCAACCGCCATGGCCAAGCGCAAGGTGGTGGTCAAGCGCCTCAACGCGATCCAGAACTTCGGTTCGATGGACGTGCTGTGCACCGACAAGACCGGCACCCTGACCCAGGACAAGATCATCCTCGAGCACCACGTCAACGCCTTTGGCAACCGTGATGACTCAGTGCTGACCCTCGCCTGGCTCAACAGCCATCACCAGAGCGGCATGAAGAACCTGATGGACCAGGCGGTCGTACAGTTCTCCGAGCAGAATCCGAAGTTCCAGGTGCCGTTTGCCTACAGCAAGGTGGATGAGTTGCCGTTCGACTTCATCCGCCGTCGCCTGTCGATCGTGGTCAAGGACGCGCAAAACGATCACCTGCTGGTGTGCAAGGGTGCGGTCGAGGAGATGCTGAGCATTTCCACCCACGTGATGGAAGGCGACGTGGCCGTCGAGCTGGATGATCGGCGTCGCAACGAGTTGCTGGCGATTGCCCAGGACTACAACGAGGACGGCTTCCGGGTGCTGGTGCTGGCCACCCGCAACATTCCCCAGGCACTCGCCCGCAAGCAGTACACCACGGCCGATGAGCGCAACCTGGTGATCCGTGGCTTCCTGACCTTCCTTGATCCACCAAAGGAAACCGCTGGCCCGGCGATCGCTGCCCTGCGCGAAATTGGCGTGGCCGTCAAAGTGCTCACCGGCGACAACGCCATCGTCACCAGCAAGATCTGCCGCCAGGTCGGCCTGGAGCCAGGCGTACCGTTGCTGGGGACGGAAATCGAAGCGATGGACGACGCCACCCTCAAGCTGCGGGTCGAGGAGCGCACGGTGTTCGCCAAGCTGACGCCGCTGCAGAAGTCGCGGGTGCTCAAGACCTTGCAGTCCAACGGCCACACCGTGGGCTTCCTCGGCGACGGCATCAACGACGCTCCGGCCTTGCGGGATGCCGACGTGGGCATCTCGGTGGACAGCGCGACGGACATTGCCAAGGAATCCGCCGACATCATCCTGCTGGAAAAGAGCCTGATGGTGCTGGAAGAAGGCGTGCTGAAAGGCCGCGAGACCTTCGGCAATATCATGAAGTACCTGAACATGACCGCCAGTTCCAACTTCGGCAACGTGTTCTCGGTGCTGGTGGCCAGTGCGTTCATCCCGTTCCTGCCGATGCTGTCGATCCACCTGCTGCTGCAGAACCTGATGTACGACATCTCCCAGCTGGCCTTGCCGTGGGACAAGATGGACAAGGAATACCTGGCCAAGCCACGCAAGTGGGACGCGAAAAACATTGGCCGCTTCATGATCTGGATCGGGCCGACCTCGTCGATCTTCGACATGACCACCTTTGCCCTGATGTGGTACGTGTTCTCGGCCAACAGCGTGGAAATGCAGACCCTGTTCCAGTCCGGCTGGTTCATCGAGGGGCTGCTCTCGCAAACCCTGGTGGTGCACATGCTGCGCACCCGCAAGATCCCGTTCTTCCAGAGCAACGCCGCATGGCCGGTGATGATGATGACCTGCATCGTGATCGGGCTGGGCATCTACGTACCGTTCTCGCCGCTGGGCGCGATGGTTGGCCTGGAGCCGCTGCCACTGGCGTACTTCCCATGGCTGGTGGGCACCCTGGTCGCCTACTGCTGCGTGGCACAACTGATGAAAACCCTCTACATCCGCCGCTTCAAGCAGTGGTACTGATCAACCGCCCCTGAAAGCGCTGGCTATCGGTAGATAGCCAGTGCACGCGGAGACAGACAATGAACACACTTATGAGCTACCTCGACAACGCTGCTCGCGCGCTGCTGGTGTACGGCCTCGCCCAGGCGGCCAAGGCGGTGATGGTGCTGGGCGTACGGCTGTACGCGCGCAACGTGCTCAGCGCCGTGGAAATGCGCTTCATGCTGGGGTTTTCCAGCACCTTAAACAGTACGTGCATCCGCTTGCTGCGCCCGCGTCGATAAATGGCAATACGCACTACAAGGAAAGATCACCATGCGCATCTTGATCTGTGCAGGTCGTCATTACGCCGATACAAAAATGTCTCGCCAGGTGCTGGACGCCTACCACCGCCTGCGCCCGGTGCAGGTATTGATCCACGGTGGCAGCCAGTTCCTGGGCAGCGACGTGGAAGACTGGGCCCGGGAAACCGGAGTGGATGTGGTGCGTTACCCACCCAACTGGCAACGCCATGGCAAGCAGGCCGAACGCCATCGCAACCAGTTCATGCTCACCGACAGCCGGCCCGACGTGATCATCGCGTTGCCCGGTGGCGACGACACCTCGGAACTGGTGAGCCAGGCCAGGGCCAGTGGCATCCATGTGCTGACTGTAGACAGCTGAATCAACCCTTATTGGAGTATCCAGGCATGAACGAAGAACCGCGTTGTAGCGGTACCCCGTTGCACACTTTTTTCTATTTGAAACACGGCGCGTCCCTGCCAAGTCCGGTCGGGGCGCGCCACCGGCTGTTGATCGAGGTTCACCATGTACAAGAAACACACCCCTGACGGTTTCACTAAATACCGCAACCGCACCACCCACGTTACCTTCCATCCCCTGCCCGCCTCCAAGCTTCGGGCAGTGCGGCGCAACCTGATTTTCGTCGGCGTGACCGCGGGCATCGTGCTGGTGCTCAGCCTGATGTCGAATGCCCATGCGGCAGGCGGCTCCTACGTGGTCGACGACGGCGCAATCAACGCCCCGGGCGAATGCAATGTCGACGCCTGGTTCACCGCCAACCGGCACGCGGGCTCAACCCACAGTGAAACCCTGGCGCCGGCCTGCACTTCCGCTGCCATTGCGTGGTTGCAGTGGACTGCCGCCGTGTCCCGGGCCAACCATGATGGCGACGGCGAAACCCAAGTGAATCCGCAGCTCAAGGCGCAGTTGTGGGCCCGGGAAGACCTGGGCCTGGAACTGGCCGCGTCTGCCGGCGTGCATTACGCGCTGAACCGCCGGCACTCATTTGATGGCGCGGACTTGAATGTGCCGTTTACCTGGCAGCCCATGGAGGCCCTGCGGCTTAACTTCAACGCCGGCTGGAGCCACGCTTATAACGACGGCGACCAGACCCATCGGCCGACCTGGGGCACCGGGTTTGAATACAGCCTGATGGACTCATTGACACTGATCGCCGAACGCTACGGCCAGCAAGGCGGCGACCAGGCGTGGCAAGCCGGGCCGAGGATGCATATCGGCAAGAATGTGGACGTGGACCTGGTGGTAGGACGCAGTTTGATCGGGGATCAGCATCAATGGCTCACGACGGGGGCCACACTGCGGTTCTAACCCGCAGACGATGATCCCAGTGGCGAGGGAGCTTGCTGTGGCGAGGGAGCTTGCTCCCGCTGGAGTGCGAAGCGCTCCCAAAGATTCCGGGGCCGCTACGCAGCCCAGCGGGAGCAAGCTCCCTCGCCACAGGCTTGGTATGACCGTAAATAGCGATTTAAACCTGCCCCTTGGCCTGCTGCTCCAGATGCACCTGCAACGCAGGATCAATCTTCAACTGCGCCGCCAGCTCATCCAGATAATTGCGCTCCGCGTCCCGCTGGTCATCCACCAGCAGCACACTGACCAGGTACACCTCCGACGCCACCGCCGGGTCGCCGGCAAACTCGGCAAAATCCGCCGCATTCAGCGGTTTGGCCACCTCGGCATCCAGCCACGCCTGCAATTGCGGATCATCGGTGTGCTTGCCGATCTCGGCCGAGATCATCTGTTGCTCCCGCTCATCAATCTCGCCATCCGCCTTGGCTGCCGCGATCAATGCACGCAGCACGGCGTGGCTGTGTTCTTCGACCTGCGCGCCAGACAACTGGTCAACCGTCTGCAACGCCTGCTGCGGCGCCGACGCCTGTTGCCGCTGCCAGGCCTGATACGCCTGGAACGCCATCATCCCCAACGACGCCAGCGCCGCGTAGTTGGTGCCGCCGGTGCGCCCCTGAGGCGCCGCACGGGTTCCGCCGAGCATGCCGCCCAGGCCACCGAGCAAGCCACCAAGGCCGCCACCGCCGGAAGCCGAAGCAGCGCTGCCGCCCAGCAAACCGCCAAGCAAGCCGCCCAAACCACCGAGCCCGCCCTGAGACCCGGGTGCAGCGCCGCCCTGCTGGCTGGACGAGGCCTGGCCCGCCCGCAGCAATTGTTCCAGTAGATCGCCGGTATTCATGGTGTCACCCTCCCAGGGCGCAGAGTTCCAGATCAACAACAATAGCTGCGCTGCGCGAGAACACCATGACCGCCCGGCAGGCTCGCTTTATCATGGCGACGCGCCCCCCATCGAGGAACCTCACGTGACCCGTACCGAGCAGATTGCCTTGATGGCGACCTATAACCAGTGGATGAACCGCAAGGTGTATGAAGCGGCCGGCGGCCTGAGCGACGAAGACTTGATTGCCGACCGTGGCGCGTTCTTCGGGTCGATCCTTGGCACGCTGAACCACCTCGCCCTGGGTGATCGCGTCTGGCTCAAGCGTTTCGCCGAGCATCCAGCAGGCTTTGCCGCGCTGGTACCGTTAGACGCATTGGGGTTGCCGCCACGCCTGAATCAACTGGCCTTCGCCGATATCCGTGAACTGTCGGCCCACCGCGCCTGGCTCGACCAGCTCATCATCGACTGGGTGCAGTCGATCAGTGAGCCGGACCTGGATCAGCCCCTGCAGTACCACAACATGGCGGGCACGCCCATGAACAAGAATTTTCATGCACTGCTCGTACACTTCTTCAATCACCAGACCCACCACCGGGGCCAGGTGACAACGCTGCTGACCCAGGCCGGGCGCGACGTGGGCGACACCGACCTGCTGGCGCTGATGGACTAGTTCAACCGCCGCTGTACTCGGCGTACGCCTGTATCAGCGCGGGGAAATTCTCCCTCTCCGGGAGCTGCGCAAAGCTGTGCTGCGCCGGGGTAGTCGCCCACGGCAGCTTTTCACTGGTCCAGGTTTCAATGAATGGCACATAGCCGCTGGCGTCATCCAGCATGGTGGGACGCAGGTTGATCAGATCTTCCACGCCATTGGGGCGGGAAAACATCCAACTCATGCAGTGGGGGCAGCAGTAGTGGCGGTCTACGCCATGCAACCCGCCGATCACCGGGTTGCCCTGGGTGATGGTGAATCCGTGGCTGGGGATCAGCGCGCTCAGCGAGAACGCGCTGGATGACATCTTCTGACACCCGGTGCAGTGGCACGCCATGGTGATCAATGGTTTTTCGGTCACGGTAAAACGCACCCGGTCACAACGGCAGCCGCCTTCCTGGGACTCTTGATTGCTCATCTTCCACTCCAGTCACATTGTGTGTGTGACCGGAGGATAAACGAGCGGGTGCGTCGCGAACAGCGATGCCGGTTTCGTTACGGCACAAAGAAGTCCGTCGAAAATGCCAGGTCCTTTTGCGCTTCCAGTGCTGCCAGACGGTCGCTGAGCTGCTTGTGCATCACGGTGTAGGCGTCTGGCCCCAAGGCAATGCGCTTGGGCGCAGGGTGCTGGTCGACGCTGGCAAGCATGATCGCAACCATCTTGGCCGGGTCACCCGACGACACCGTCGTGCCGCCTTCGATCATCCGCCGTGCGTGGCTGGAAGGAGAACGGTCGTAGTCTTCCAGGCGTGGCGCCAGTTGCGCGCTGCGGTAGCGAAAACCGGTGCGGGCGCTACCGGGTTCGATGAGGGTGCAGCCGATGTTGAAACAAGCCACTTCCTCGCCCAAGGCGTCGACAAAGCCTTCAATTCCCCACTTGCTCGCATGGTACAGCGAACCACCCGGGAAAACGGCCTGCCCGCCCATGGTGGACAGTTGCAGGATCCGCCCGCCACCCTGGGCCCTGAGGTGGGGCAGCGCGGCGCGCAACAGTTGAATGGAACCCAGCAGGTTGGTACCCAATTGATGCTCGATCTGCCGATCGGTCATCTCTTCTGCGGCGCCGAAAAGGCCGTAGCCTGCGTTACTGACCACCACCTCAATGGACCCCAGCGCCTTGAATGCCTGATCGACCACCCGGCGAATCGCCGGGGTATCAGTCAGATCCAACTCGGCCAGCCACAGCCTTTCGCCATGAAGCGCTCGCAGGTCCGCCATGCTCGCCAAATCCCGGACCGTGCCCGCAACGCGCTCCCCCCGTGCCAATAATTGCTCGGTCATCTCGCGTCCGAAGCCACTGTTGGCTCCGGTGATCAACCAAGTGCGTGATGTCATGATCAAACCCTCTGTAGTGACGTTGGAGACCCCAGCATATCCATCCGACCTAGACGATGAATGCGCTAGACTCCAATTTTTATAAGCAATCGTCTAAATCATGACTGATCCATTTTCCGAGTTGCTCACCTTCATGCAAGCCCGCTCCGTGATGTCCGGCGGCCTGGTGGCGGGCGGACGCTGGGCGATCGCCTTTCCACCGGCTACCCAATTGAAGTTCTGGGGCGTGTTGCGAGGGACGTGCTGGCTGAAGATCAAAGGCGAAAGCACGCCCATTGCGGTAAACGAAGGCGATGTGTTTCTACTGTCGGCCGAAAGGCCCCATGTCATGGCCAGTGACCTGAGTGCAACACCGGTGGATTTGCAACAGATCCTCGACAAGCGAGTGGGTGCCCTGGCGTATCACGGCGATGGGGATGAGTTCTTCATGATTGGCGGCAAGGTGGAACTCAGCCCTGACTCCGAACACCTGCTACGTGCAGCACTGGCGCCCTTCATCCATTTGAATGCCAGGACCCATGCGCTCGAAACACTGCATTGGTTGCTCAATCAACTGGTGCGTGAACGGGAGCATGATCGTCCGGGTGCAGCAGTGGCCTCATCGCAACTGGCGCACCTGATGTTCATCGAAATTCTGCGTTTGCATTTCGAAACCGCACCGCCGCTGTCCGGCAGTTGGCTGCGCGCCATGACCGACAAACGCCTGGCGCCGGCGCTGCGCCTTATCCATGGCGAGCCGGGCGAAACCAGGCCGTTGGAGGTACTGGCCAAGGCGTGTGCAATGTCGCGAGCCAGCTTTGCGGCCTACTTCAAGGACGTCGCCGGGGTCTCGCCGATGGCCTACCTCACCCAGTGGCGCATGCGTCTGGCAGCGCGGGCGCTGGCTGAGGGCAAACGCTCGTTGATCGAGCTCGCGCTCTCGCTGGGCTACAACTCCCAGAGTGCATTCAGCCATGCCTTCAAACGTGAGATCGGCCGCTCGCCGTTGCATTACCAGCAGGCGCTACGGGTGTCGACGGAGGCGCAATACCCTCAAACGAACGCATGGAGCAGCGAACTGTCATAAAAGACAGAGCGGTGAACATCAGCCAATGGCTGCCCCGCCCTGCCCGCGCGCATCAGCAGATTACCGATGCGACGCATCCCCCAAGAAGGAGACGCTTACATGGTCATTCACTTCAAGGTCGCCGGGCATCTTGCCTGCGGTCATCACGGCAACAACCTCCCTTCCAGCACCGAGCTGAATCGGGTCAAGTGCCGTACCTGCCGTAACACCGAAGTCTTCAAGGAAGCCCGCCGCACCCAACGCAACGCCGCTCGGCGTGCCGCGCGCAAGTCCAAAACCGCCCATGCCGCCGGTGACTGGCGCAGTGCCTGGACCCAGCGCCTGACCGACCTGCCAGGCCGTCAGCGCCTGCCACGCGGGTTCCACGGCCAGCCATTCGTTTAAGTTACGCAGCCGGGGCACGACGGTAAGCGGCCAACAGCACGCCCATCGTCATCAACAACCCACCCGCCCCACGGTTGAAATGCTGCAAATGTGCGGGCCGCAGGCGACTGAGCAAGCGTGCCCCGCATAACGCGTAGAACATCATGATGCTGACATTGAGCACGCACAGCGCCAGCAACAGGCACGCGTACTGCGGCAGTTGCGCCTGGGTGCTGTCGACGAATTGCGGCAGGAATGCCGACATGAACAACAATGCCTTGGGATTGGAAATCGCCACCAGGAAACTGCGGGTGAAAATACTCGCCGAGCGGGTGCCGCCGTCCTCACCTTCGCCCACCGATGGCAACGCCGCCTGGGGTGATCGCAACATCTGCCAGCCGATCCAGATGAGGTACGCCGAACCGATCCATTTCAGCGCCTGAAACAGCCCTTCGCTGGCCGCGAGCAGCAATCCCAGGCCACACGCCACCGCCGTCACCAGCAACGCGTCGGCCAACACCGCCCCGGCCATGCCCCAGAACGCCGCCTGCAAACCATGGCGCGAACCATTTTGCAGGGCCAACAGAACCGTCGGGCCAGGTATCGCGATAATCGCGGCGCTCATCATCACGAACAGAAATAAGGTTGCCAGGGACATGACAGGTTCCTACGGGCTGATCAGCTGCGAATCATCCCACCATATCCTCTGTGTGGCGAGGGAGCTTGCTCCCGTTGGGCTGCGCAGCGGCCCCAAAATCCTGGGAGCGCTTCGCACTCCAGCGGGAGCAAGCCCCCTCGCCACCGGTCATGTGTTGCTCAATTGGGTGCCAATAAAAAGCCCCGGATTGACCGAGGCTGTTGAGGGCTCATGCATCATTGGCGACCGGCCTAGACCGTGCCTTGTAACCCGGTAGCGCCGCGGCATACGCCAGCGCCTGTTCACGGGAACCGAAGGATGCCAGGCGATCAGCCTTGGTACAGACGCGCCACGGGCCGCTGTTGACCTGCACGATGTCATAACCGTTGAGATGCAGCTTGTTCAGCATGGGAGTGCTCATAGTCACCTCTCTCTCCAGAGATAATCCAGGTGTTTGCCCGGTCTACCATACACCCGCTGACGACGAGGCAGCCTACCGGACGTCGAGTCAGCGGTAGGCTGGCAACCCCCATCGCGCGAGGTCAAACGCCTCCAGGCTCAGCAGTCTTCCATCCGCATGCAGGAACTTCTCCTGCGGCATCGCCGGGTCCGGGATGGCCACGGCGTACATCCCGGCCGCCTTGGCCGCAGTGATGCCAAATGGCGAATCCTCGAACACCAGGCATTCAGCGGGCGTCACTCCCAGTCGCTCGGCAGCCACCAGGAAGATATCCGGCGCCGGCTTGGCAGCGCCTACCTGAGGGTCATCGGCGGTGACGATGGCATCGAACAAGCAGAACCAGTCGCGGTGCAAGGTGGTTTTCAGTTCGAAATAGTGCCGCGACGAACTGGTACCCACCGCAATCGGCACACCGTGGGCCGACAAATGCCGCACCAGCGCCTGGGCCCCGGCCATGGCCGCCGCCTGGGGAAACCGCGCATTCATCAATGGTGTGCGTTCCTGCAAGAACGCCTCGGGGCTCATCGGCAAGCCCACGGCCTGCACGATATAGCTGGCCAGTTCATAAGCCCCCAGGCCGATGGTGTTCTGCTTCATGCTCCAGTCAAAGGTGCGGCCGTAGCGGTCGGCAATCAGTTGGGTGACTTCGGTGTAGATGCCTTCGGTGTCGAGCAGCAGGCCGTCCATGTCGAAGATCACGGCCTTGATCGGCGCGGGTAGCGGTGCATTCATCACGGTGTCCTCAGGTGCGCCCGGCGTAATGGTCGATCAAGCGGTTGAGCAAAATCGCCAGCACGATGATCACCCCGGTGATCGCCATCTGGTAGAACGAGCCCAGCCCCAGCAGGTTGAAGATATTGCGCAACACCTGCAGCAGCATCACCGCCACCGCCGTGCCTACCACGCTGCCGCGCCCGCCGAACAGGCTGGTGCCACCCAGCACCACGGCGGCAATTGCATCCAGTTCCAGGCCCTGGGCTGCGGTCGGTTGGCCGACGTGCAGGCGTGAGGTCATCAACAAGCCGGCGAATGCTGCCAGGCCGCCGCAGATGGCGAACACCGCAATCGTCACCGCCCGCACCGGCACGCCGGACAGCCGCGCAGCCTCCAGGTTGCCGCCGGTGGCCAGCACATACTCGCCAAACACCGTGTAGCGCAGCACCAGCCAGGCGATGACGGTGATCAGGATAAAGATCAGCCCCAGCACCGGAAACGCAATGCCGGCGCTGGGCCAGATGTCGATCATGGCCGAGCCGAACGAGGTGAAGCTGGCCGGCAATCCGCCAATCGGCGCACCGTCGGATGCCAGGAAGGTGGCCCCGCGCAGCGACACCAGCCCGGCCAGGGTGATGATAAAACTCGGCACCTTGCCAAAGACCGTGAGGCTGCCCATCAAGGTGCCGATGGCCAGTCCCACCAGCAACGTGGCCGGCACCGCCAGCCAGCCGCTGACCTGCTGCTGCAGGAGCACCGCCACCAGGATCCCGCCGAAGGCACACAGGCTGCCCACCGACAGGTCGATATTGGCCGTAAGGATAACGAAGGTCATGCCGATGGCGATGATCCCGACAATCGCCCCCTGCTGGAACAGGTTGGCGATGTTGCCGAAGGTCAGGAAGTCGTCCGACAGGAACGTCGCCACCACCACCGCAAACAGGAAAATGAACACAAAGTTGTAGCGCATCACCCACTCCAGCACCGCACTGCGACGGCGGCTGGTGAGGGTGACGGGCTTATCGAAAACCGGGCTTGGGTTGCTAGCAATAGTCATGGTTCTACACTCGTTCTACCGATAAGGATGGCCTGGTCGATCTGGTCGCGACTGGCAGTCAAAGGGTCGAAACACAGCGCGTTGCGCCCCTCATGCATCACCCAGATGCGGTCGCAATTGACGTACAACTCGTCCAGCTCGCTGCTGGCGACCAGCACCGCCGCCCCTTCCTGCGCCAGGCTGCGGGCCAGGGCATAGAGGTCGGCCTTGGCGCCGACATCCAGGCCACGACTGGGCTCGTCCAGCAGCAACAGGCGCGCGCCGTCGATCACCCACTTGGCCATGACCACCTTCTGTTGATTGCCGCCGGAGAGCTGGCGTACCGGTTGCTCAAGGTTGTCGAGCTTGGTCTGCAAGCGCTGCAGCACCGGGCCGGCGCGGTCCTTGGCCTGGCGATGGGAGAACCAGTTCAAGTGCCGGGTATGCACCAGGCAGGCGTTGCGGTAGATCGGCGCATCCAGCAGCAGGCCTTCGGTCTTGCGGTTTTCCGGCACCAACCCGACGCCCTGGCGGATCGCCTGGCGCGAAGTTTGCGGCTGATAAGGCTGGCCAAACAGTTCAACATCGCTGTCGTTGCGGCCCACGCCAAACAAGGCTTTGAGCAACGTGCTGCGCCCTGCCCCGTTAAGCCCGGCAAGCCCGACAATTTCGCCCTGACGCACTTCCAGCCCCTGCACGTCCAGGCCCTGCTCGCCTTGCAGCCGGCGAATATTCAGCGCCAGGTTATCCCGCGGCGCCTGACGCGGGCTGCGTTCCAGCAGGTCGCGGTGCTCGCCGACCACGGCGGCGATCAGCGCCTGGTCGTCAATCTGCGCCAGCTCGTGGGTTTGCAGGGTTCGCCCGGCACGCAGCACCGTGACCCGGTCGCCGATCTCGCGAATTTCATTCAAGCGGTGGCTGACATACAGCACCGCCACACCCGCCGCAGTGATCTCGCGAATCACCTGGAACACCCGCTTGAGTTCGGTCTCGTTCAGCGCCGCCGAAGGCTCATCCATCACCACCAGCCGGGCCTCACAGGTCAGTGCCCGGGCGATGGCCGCCAATTGCTGGTTGGCAATCGACAGGCTGCCCACCCGGTCGGAACTCGAGAAGTTGGCCCCGACCCGCAACAGTGCGGCCTTGGCCAACGCACTGCGCTTGCCCCGGGAAATAATCCCGAAGCGCTGGGGCGCATAGCCGAGCATCAGGTTCTCTTCGACGGTCATCTGCGGGATCAGGTCGAGCTCCTGATAGATCATCGCGATCCCGGCCTGGCGCGCCTGTTGCGGATTCTTCAGTTCCACCCGCCGGCCCGCCACCGACATCTCGCCGCCATCCGGGCGATGGGCGCCGGCGACGATTTTCAACAGGGTACTTTTGCCCGCGCCATTGGCACCCAGCAGGCAATGCACCTCACCGGGCCGAACGTCGAGGGAGGCATCGGTCAGCGCCACCACATTGGGCGGAAAACGCTTGCTGACATGACGGATATCCAGGGCCAACTCACTCATGATCCTGCTCCAGCAAATAGCGGGCGGTGGCCGCGTCGGTGGCCAGCACATTGACGTAGCCGGCCTTGACGCTGGCGTGGACGATGCGGTGCTTCTGCGCGCCGACGCACACGGCAATGGACCAGGCCTTGTCGCGCAAGGCGGCCAACGGCAGGCCCAGGGTGCGGGCGTCGAGTTCGGGCATCACCGGTTCACCGTCCATGCCGATAAAGCGGCCCATGATGTCGCCGACGGCGCCCAGGCGTTCCAGCTCTTCGAGCAATGGCCGGTCTATGTAACCCGACTCCATCAACACCGAATAATCAGACAACTCCCCCAGGCTGAAACACGCCACCGGCGCCTGTTGCCCGAGGCGCAATACCTGGGCGATCACCGGGTCCTGCTCCAGCGCCTCGCGGGTATGCGCATGCCCGAGAATCGCCGGCACCGGCAGCAACGTGGCCTGGCCACGGGCAGCCTGGGCGAAGCGCTCGGCGACGTTATGGCTGGACTCGCCCATCGAACGGGTATTGATCGCGCCGTTCAGCAGCACCACGTTGACCCCCTCGTTCCAGCGCGGCACCAGCCACTGGGCCATTTTGGTCAGGGTGCGGCCCCACGACACGCCGATCAGCGCCGGCATCGGCTGCAAGTTGCACAGGTAACGGGCGGCGGCCTGGGTCACCACGTTCAGCGCGGTGTCGGCATCTTCCACATCCAGCACCAACGCTTCACGCAGGCCGAAACGCCGTTGCAAGGCCACTTCCAGCTGCGGCAAGCGCGCCGAGCGGGCGACGATATCGATGCGCACCACCCCGCAATCCCGCGCCTCGCGCAGCAAGCGGCTGACTTGCCAGCGGGTCAGGCCGGTCTCCCGGGAGATATCGCTTTGGGTCTTTTCCAGGTCGTAATACAGCTTGGCCACCTGGACCATCAAGTCATCACGCTGGGAATCGGCCGACAACCGCGTGGCAAACGTTTCTTCAGGATGGGCGCTCATGCTGCCGGCCTTACGCCGAGCGTGCGGTTCGCCGGTGGCTTGCAACTGATGGGCGCGACGCTGTCGGTGGCGGCGCGGTAGCGGCCCAACAGCTCGATGTATTGCTCGTGGGCGTAAGGGTCGGGCTCGATCAGCCGGCCGATGGTGGTGAAGTCGGTAGCGGCTTCCTGCAAGGTGCCGAACTCACCAAGGGCGCAGGCGGCAGCGGCGGCGGTGCCGATCAGGGTGAGGTTGTCGTGGGGCACCATTTCGAACGGCACACCGGTGGCATCCACCGTGGCCTGCAACCACAACGGGTTCTTCTGGAAACCACCGGCGGCGACCACCCGGGTGATCTCGATGCCCTCGGAGCGCCAGGTGTGAAAGATGTTCGCCGAGCCCAGGGCAATCGCTTCCACCGAGGCGCGGTACAGGTCATGCCGGTCATGGTTCAGCGACAGGCCCATGATCGCGCCGCGCATGTCCGGTGAGCGGTACGGTGTACGGTTGCCCATCCAGTAATCGAGCACCAGCAAGCCGGTGGAGCCGGGCTGCAGTTCTGCGGCCTGGCGGATCAGGCGCTGGTGCCCGGCATCGTCGAGGCCGAACATCTTTTGCGCCAGCCAGTTGAGGATCGAACCGGCGGAGACTTGCCCGCCTTCCATCAACCATTGGCCGTCGAGCAAGGCGCCGGGGTACGGGCCCCAGATGCCCGGTACGTCGATGCGTTGCGGGGTGTGCATCAGTTGCACCACCGAGGTACCGCCGATAAACAACAGCTCGCCGGCGCCAGTGGTGCCGGCACTGAGCATTGCCATGTGGGCGTCGATTCCGCCCTGGGCCACCAGGGTGTCGCGGCTCAGGCCCAGATGATTGGCGGCATCGGCGCTCAAAGGGCCGATCCGCCCACCGACCTTGATCACTTCCTGAGGGAGTTTTTGCGCCAGTTCAGGCACGCCCAGTTCGGCGTACAATTCCACCGGAAAACGCTGCTGCAGGGTGTCGTAATTCCACTTGCAACTGGCATTCAATTGGGAGGCGACCCAACGCCCGGTCAACTGAAAGTTGATCCAGTCCACGGCCTCGCAAATACGCTCGGCGCGCTGGTAAACCTGAGGCTCGTGCTCGGCCAGCCACATGGCCTTGGGCACCAGCCATTCCACCGCGTCACCGCCCTGGTTCATCATCGGGTGGCTGATGTGGGCCGTGCGCGCCGACTCGGCAGCGGCGCGGCAATCCATCCATAACAACGCCGGGGCCAGGGGTTGGCCGTCCGCCTGGGCAACCACCACGGTGGAGGCTGTGGTGGCGACGCACACCGCCGCCACCTGCGGGTGCCCGGCCTGGGCCATCAACTGCCGGCAGGCCTTGCCCAGCGCCGACCACCAGTCCGCCGGCGCCTGCTCGGCCCAACCCAACTGCGGGTATTGCGTGGCATACGGCGCCTCGGCGACGTGTACCAGTTTGTGGCTGTGCAGGTCATACAAACCAGCCCGCACCCCACCTGTTCCGAAATCCAGTCCCAACAACAAGGTCATCGGTAGTTCTCCTGCGTCTTGTAACAACGCTTTTTGTTTTAAGCCCGGCAACGCACAGCGTCGTCGGGCTTGGCGACACACAGCTGACGCGGCTCAGGGACGGAAAATTACCTTGGCCGCGACTTCGCTGCGATCGGCATAGCGCTTGAACATCGCCGGCAATTCATCCAGCGGCAAGTCGTGGGTAATCATGAACTGCCACTGCAATTCACCGGAAGCCAGCTTGTCGATGGAGGCCGTCCACTCATCGCCCGGGAACGGTGCCGAGAACGAGTTCCAGGCGCCGTGCAGGGAGATTTCCTGGCGCAGGAAGTGCGAGAACGTCGCAGTGCTGAGGGCCACGTCACTGGTGGGAATGCCGATAAACACCACATGCCCGCCAGCCTTGGTCAGTTGCACGGCCTGGTTGATCGAGCTGGGATGGCCTGCCGCTTCAATCACCAGTTGGCAACGGGGCAACTCGGCATCCGCCGCGCCGCTGAGCAGGGTGTGGGTGGCGCCGGCTTCGCGGGCCATGGCGAGTTTCTCTTCGGCGATGTCGATGGCGACGATGTCCTTGGCCCCCATGATCCGCAGCCACTGGATCGCAAACAGGCCGATTGGCCCGCAACCTACCACTGCCCCGCTCTGCCCGGCCTTGAAGTCGGCTTTCCAGATCGCATGCAGGGCAATCGCCGCCGGGTCCACCAGGGACGCGGCAATCGGGTCCATGCCTTGGGGCACCTTGATCAGGTTGCTCAGGGGCACATTGACGTACTCGGCATACGCGCCGTCGCGGCGGCTGCCGAAGTAATCGTAGCGCTCCGAGCGGGACGGAAAGCCACGGGCATATTGGTCGCTGCTGACGTCCGGGATCATCGGCGGCACAGTCACCAGTTCGCCGATGGCATAGCCTTCGACACCGCTGCCGATCTCTTCGATAAAGCCTGCGAATTCATGGCCGCAAATCAGCGGCATCACATGGGCGCCCTTGCTCAGCATGCGCGGGATATCCGAGCCGCACACGCCGCAGGCGGCGACCCGAACCAGCGCGTGGCCGGCCTTGACCGCAGGTTTTGGAACATCTTCGACCCGGATATCGCCCGGTTGGTACATGACGGCAGCTTTCACAGTGAATTCCTCTGTTGAGTGACGAGTGCGTTCGACCAGGCACCTCCCGCAAGAGGTGCCCGCAAAAATCCATAGCGTGGCGGCGCAGATCCGTCAGAGCGCGCCGGGGCGGTATTCGCCGAAGGTAGAGTCATGCTTGACCTCGGCCACGTTGGCCTTGGTCACCACCTGGGTGCCGGCGTCGACAAAGTTCGGCACCGACTTGCCGGCCGCCAGGGCCCGCGCCGCCTCGATGGCGACCTCGCCCAGGTAGCGTGGGTCGTTGAGGGCGGTGGCCACGTATTGATCGCCGCTCTGGATGGCATTCAAGGCCTCGGACAAGCCGTCGATCCCGGCCACAAGGACGTCTTTCTTGCCACTTTCGGTGAGCACTTGCAGCGCGCCCATGGCCATGTCGTCGTTATGCGCGATCACCGCCTTGAGGTCCGGGTGCGCTTGCAGCAAATCCTGCATTGCCGTGACTGCGTTGGCGCGCATGTACTCGCTGTAGGGGCCGTCGATGATCTTGAAGTCGGAGCCGGCCAAAGCGGTGTGGAAGCCCTTGCGGCGTTCTTTCATTACCGTACCGCCGGCGTCGCCCTGGATCTCGATGATCTTGCCCTTGGTCACACCGCGCTGCTTGAGCGCTGCAAGCAGCGCCTTGCCGGACAGCTCGCCCATCTCGGCATTGTTACGGCCAATGGTGGTGGCGACCGGGGCATTGATTGCGCGGTCGACGGCAATCACCGGCACCTTGGCGCGTTTGGCGGCGTCGAGGGCCGCGCCCACGGCGTCGGGGTTCACGGCGTTGATGATGAGGATGTCGACCTTGCGGGTCAGCAGGTCCTGGATATCGTTGTTCTGCTTGCTGATATCGCCGTTGGCGTCGAGGAAGATCAGCTCGTCGCCGCCCTTGGCCGCTGCAGCCTTGGCGCCGTCGCGCAGTTGCACGTAGAAGGGAGATTGCAGGGTGACCTGGCTGAAACCGATCTTCAGATCCTTGGCCTGGGCGTTCAGCGCCAGCGCCGAGGCCGCGACAGCCAGTGCAAGGGCCAGCACATGAACAGGTTTACGGGCTATCTGGAGCATGGTGATTCCTATTTTTATTGTTGTCAGGATTCGGGCACGGCCTTCAGGGAGGCCGTGCTCACAAATGTGAACCGCGATCACATTTGAAAAACTATGCCTTGCTCCCGAGAGTGTCAAGGCCAATTTGTTAAATTCCGAACAAATGAAATAAAAATCACAATAATGTTTGAGTCAGATCAGCAGGATCGCCCCGCTGTCCCTGATCACCTGCTGCTGTGCCGCCTCGAGCCCGGGGTCGCTGATCACCCGCTGGAAGTCCGACAGCTCGGCAAAGTGTGCCGCACGTACTTCGTCGAACTTGCTGTGGTCGGCCACCAGCACGCAGGTCTGCGCCCGCGCCATGACCCGGCGCTTGACCTCCACTTCGTTGAGGTTGTAGCAGGTCACACCGTGGGCGGCGCTGACGCCGGCCGCGGAAATGAACGCCCACGCCACACGGATGCCATCCAGGATGCCCGCCTCGGCATGGCTCTCGAAGACCATGTTGCGCCGGTGAAAAGTGCCACCGCAGAGGATGATGGTGCAGTGGGGCTTTTGCTGGAGCTTGAGCAATACGTTGAGGGAATTGCACAGCGCGGTGAACTCCAGGTCATCCGGCAACGCCTCGATAATGAACGGCGTGGTGGTGCCGCAATCGATAAACACCGTGTCGCCGGGGCGCACCAGGCTGGCGGCCAGCACGCCGATCTGACGCTTCTCGGCGACGTGGCGCTGGTCCTGTTCGGCGACCTGGTAATCGGGCTCCGGCGGCCCGCTGCGGGTTACGTGCCCGCCCAACAGTCGCAGGCCCTGTGGGCTGTCTGCCAGGTCGCGGCGCAGGGTCATTTCCGATACACCCAGCAATGCGGCCATGTCACGCAAGTGAATTGCCGACTCGCCCTGCAAGGCCTTGTGCATGGCCCGAAATCTTTCGCTTTTCTTTGAATCCACTGCGTTCCAACCCTCGCTGAATGCGTGCCCTTGATCAGGACAGTCACAAATTCCATTTACAATGTTATTTATTTCACATTTAATGCATCCAACTTAACACAAACCGCCTTTTCCCAGCACCTCATCCTTACAGGACACTTGCCATGCCGACTGACCCGTTGCCGCTCGCGGCCTATATCGACCACACCCTGCTGGCCGCCGATGCTTCCCAGGCGAGCATTCGCCAACTGTGCGCCGAGGCCCGCGAGCATGGCTTCAAGTCCGTGTGCGTCAACAGCGCCAACGTGCCGCTGGCCGCCGAATGCCTGCGCGACGCCGCGCCATTGGTCTGTGCCGTCGTCGGCTTCCCCCTGGGTGCGGGCTTGAGTGCGGCCAAGGCTTATGAGGCAAAGCTTGCGATCGAGGCCGGTGCAGGCGAGATCGACATGGTGCTGAACATCGGCTGGCTGAAGGATGGCCTGCTGGACCAGGTACGCGACGATATTGCCCAGGTGCTGGCGGCCTGCGGCGCGGTGCCGCTGAAAGTCATCCTCGAGACCGGCCTGCTCGATGACCAGCAGAAAACCCATGCCTGCAGCCTGTGCCGCGAGCTGAACGTGGCGTTCGTCAAGACCTCCACCGGTTTCGGCCATGGCGGCGCGACATTGGCGGATGTGCGCCTGATGCGCGGCGTGGTGGGGGCGCAGATAGGCGTGAAGGCGTCGGGCGGCGTGCGCGACCTGGCGACGGCCCAGGCGATGATCGAAGCCGGTGCTACGCGCCTGGGCAGCAGCTCCGGGATCGCCATCGTCAGCGGCGCAAAGGCGGCCGCGGGCGCCTACTGAGTTGAGTGCAGCGCTGGCGCCCTTTCACAACCCTTTCACAGTCGGGCGCCTATGGTCATCTCAGCTCCTGGTGAAAACCTTTAAGCCCGCGCTCCCCATCGCGGGCTTTTCTTTGCCCGGAATTTATCCGCAGGTCATCTACAGCCGGCGTGGCGGTGAGCCGGCGCAGGCCACGCCCTCCAGGCAGAATACAAACGGGGCTACCACTTGAATTTCGCCTTTGAGCAGCATTGAGGGTGGAGGCGCAGGCACTGGCGACGCCGCCGGAACGAATCTCTCCACGGCGCTGACGAACAGATCCGAACCTGTATGGCTGATGACTTTGTGGCGTATCAGGTTGCCTTTGGCGTCGACCACGAATTCAACCCTGACCAGGCCGGTCAATCCTTGCAGGCGAGCTTCTTCGGGGTACGACTTGAAGTGATTGAGGTGAGTGAGCAACTGGTATTCCCATAAGCGTTGTTCTGCCAGTTGTTCCCGGGTGGGGCCGCTCGTGCAGGCACAAAGCAGTAAGACAAGTGCGATCCAGCTGTATTTCATAAACGCAGTTCCGTTGACGTTTGGTGTGCAAGGTGAGGCTAATCAAGGCTCGGTGCGTCAGCGTGTTATCCAGGTCGAACAGAATGGCCCGTGGGTACACGAATGCTTCTTGTGGAAAACCAAATCTGCCTCTCAGGCGGTGGTACTGACGATGGAACCGGTACCGCTTCCACCGTCGGAAGTCAGTGCCTGCAACAACGCCGAAGACGCAGACTGCAATGCAGCTGCCGT
Organism: Pseudomonas sp. D8002; assembly: GCF_013385695.1. Taxonomy (NCBI): domain Bacteria; kingdom Pseudomonadati; phylum Pseudomonadota; class Gammaproteobacteria; order Pseudomonadales; family Pseudomonadaceae; genus Pseudomonas; species Pseudomonas sp. D8002. The sequence goes on along the minus strand of NZ_JACAPM010000001.1, from coordinate 13,699 downwards.
TGCGGCAATCTGCGCCTGGGCGGCAGCCACGGCGGCCGCTTTGGCGTCTGCGCTTTGATTGCTGGCCTGGGCCTTTTGCATGTTTTGCTGCTGCTCTTGAAGCTGCTTTTGCAACTCCGCAATCTGCTTTTTCAGCGCCTTGACGGTGTCGGACTCCTGCGACGTGGATGCCGCCTGGCCGCCACCTGCAGCGGGCGCACTTTTGGCACCCGTGTCCGGGTTGAGACTCAAGGTTCCAGAGTCTTCGGTCTTGGAGCTATCGCTGACGCTGGCCGGACTTGGGTTGGCGGGTACTGAAGCGAGACTGCTGACGTTAGTGATCATGTCAAATATCCAATTCCGGTATCGATGTTAATTGATCGGCGTTTTAGCCGATTACTTTAACCCGTTATCGACCCTACCGAACCTGGCGACAACAGCGGACCGATTCAGCGGCGAGGTCTCGAAAAGACGTTGACCAGGCTTCCATCCGGATCACGCAGCAATACCGAAGTGTTGCCCCATGGCATGACCGTCACCGGCATCACCACATCAGCCCGACCGATACGCAGCAGGACAGCCTCCACATCGTCCACTTGAAACTCCAGGATCGCCGAACGGTTGCTGGCGGCGACTGCCAGTCCATCGTTGTGAAGGCGGACCAGGCGCTCATCGGCTATGGCCAGGACGACGCCGTCGAGGTGAATTTCAGCGAACCCGTCAGCCAGGTGCCTTGGCTCGACAGTCGAGAGGTTGTGATAGAACTGAACGAGCCGTTCAAAGTGGTTGGTAACGAGACGAACAGACGAGAATTTCATCATTTGACCTGACAGGAGTGAGAGAACTCACCTTAATTCAAGCCCGCGTCAGTTCCTGACAGTAGCGTTGTTATCGGCGTTCCAAACGACAGCCTGTGCCACCACCACGTACTCGCCATTGAAGGTTGCCGCTGGCGAGCCGTAAAGCTGGTAACCCAGCGCAAGCGCTTCAGAGACCCGGTGACAGAAGGAGGCATCGTCCTTGCCTGTCAGGATCCGATAGGTAGGTAGGCCTTCAGGAGGGGAATTCTGCATGGGAGCACCTGCTGGAACAGTTAAGGAAAGCCACTTGGCGATCGGGTGACGCCGGCTTGTTCCCGATGATATCAGTCAATGATCACGTCGCGACCCTCGGCCTTCAAGCGCGCGAGATTGTCCTTCATCTGCTGCAACCGTTCAGGCGGATGCCCGTGCCATTTCGTGACCTCCGCCACGACGCGCAAAGGGTCAGTGGAGCGATAGGAAAGCGTGGGATTGCCGGGAAACTTCTTATCCGTCACGTTGGGGTCATCCATGATTGCCCCCGTTGGCTCCACAACATAAATCCGTTCCCGCCCACTGCCGAGCGCCAGCTCAGCCCCCCAGATGGCGGCATCCAGCGTGCCCGCAAAGTAAACCCAGGACAGTGCTTTACCTTCTGTAAAGTTGGACGGGTAGCCGACGCGGATCAGATCGCCGGGCTCCAGGTCGGCCCGGGTGCCGTGAAAGAACTGACGGATGAACATGCCAGCGGTATTTGACATGGGCTCGTTGCTCCGTGGATGAATGTTATGTTTGGATGCGAATGCCCCCATCGGCTGGGTTCCTCTATACCACCGCACCTCAGGAAACCGTTGTGACGAATCTGACCATAAGACGCGCCAGTATCGAAGACTTGCCTTTCATTGTTTTGCTGCTGGCAAATGACTCCCTGGGGGCTGTTCGAGAAGATAGCAGTCTTCCGCTTCAGAGTTCCTACACACGAGCGTTTGAGGCCATCGACGCAGACCCGAACCAGTTTCTTGCCGTCGCTGTGGCTGATGAAGAGGTGGTCGGTACTCTCCAACTTTCTTTCATTCCGAATATTTCTCATCGGGGCGCATGGCGAGCTCAAATCGAAGCCGTCCGCGTGCACGAGCGAATGCGTGGGAGCGGATTGGGCCGGCAATTCTTCGAATGGTCGTTTGAGCAAGCACGTCAGCGCCACTGCCAACTGATCCAGCTTACCTGTGATCGTACGCGGCCAGATGCTCATAGGTTTTATGAGTCCCTGGGGTTCTTGCCAACCCACACAGGCTTCAAGATGAAGCTGTGACCATTTGAGGCGAGCTGGCCCGGCGTTTGATTGCCGGGCCAGAGGGCGGAGTCAAAGCAATACAGTAGCAAGCATGCCCAAGGCGCCGAGGACAAACCCGATCAGTGCGCCACGCCCTGGTGCTTCATGGAACAGCGCCCAGACCACCACGGGCTCAAGCAGCAACAGGGAGGTGACTGAGACCACGGTGACGACCCAGATATCACCGACCGCCACGTAACCCAGCCAATACGCACCCAACAGGCAAAGCCCGGCAAAACACATCAGCACAACGGGAAGGACGAACGCCTCCCATGAACCATGCCCTGTCTGGGCAAGCCTGGCGGTTACCACCTCGCTGTAGATTGCACAAAACTCCCCCACCACCATCAACCCTAGAGCAGAAACTCCGAGTAGTTCTTTGGACATATCAAAAACTCCTTCGTATTCAACGCAATATTTTTCAGCTCCCAGCGAGCAATGCCGCTGCCCAGGAGCGTGATGCAGTGATACGAAGCAGCCTTGAACAGGCCTGAATTACCGAAGTGCTTTTCCATGCTCATGTCCTTCAAAGGGTGAGTCTCAGCGCCCGGAAAAGGGCGCTCGCTGCGATCATACGTTCCGACAGCCCGCCTGAACAACCTGCCCCCTCTCGGTCTGCCGCGAAGTGCTTCTGCAGGATCAGTGAGCGTTGAACCAGTCGGGGGCACAACCGGAAAATGACACCAATGGTCGTTTCAAAAACAGGTTCCGGTCGTAATGTCAGTGAGCAAAAGCAGGCTTGCTGTAGTCGAAAAGAGGCTTTGCGACTAAACCGGTATAGGGGACATCGCCAAATGAGCAAGGGTAGGCCCCCTACCCCCACGGTGGCCGAACACCCGGCGCACCCGGCACATTGAAGGACCGACGCCATGCAGAACCTCAAGATCGCGACATTCAATGTCAACGGCATAAAGACGCGACTGCCCAACCTTCTGCAGTGGCTGGAAAAGGAGCGCCCGGACATCGTCTGCCTGCAGGAACTGAAGGCGCAAGACAACGCGTTCCCCGCTGGAGAACTTGAGGCGGCGGGCTATGGCTCATTGCACCATGGCCAGGCATCCTGGAACGGAGTGGCAATCCTCGCGCGGGATTCCGAACCCCTTTTGATCCATAAGGGCCTGCCGGGAGCCAAGGACGACTCGCAGTCTCGATACCTCGAAGCGGCTGTCCATGGCGTGATTGTCGGATGCCTGTACCTGCCCAACGGAAACCCTCAACCCGGGCCAAAATTTGATTACAAGCTCGCGTGGTTCGAACACCTGATCTCCCACGCTGCAACACTGCAGGCCAGCGAACATCCCGTGGTCCTGGCCGGTGACTACAACGTGGTGCCCACCGACCTGGACATCTACAACACCCGCTCATGGCTCAAGGATGCCCTCCTCCAGCCAGAAAGCCGTGAGTGCTTTCAAAGGTTGCTTTCCCAGGGCTGGATCGACTCGCTGAGGCACCTGTACCCCGAAGAGCGGGTGTACACGTTTTGGGATTATTTCCGTCAGCATTGGCAGAAGAATTCCGGGCTGCGCATCGACCATCTGCTGCTCAACCCGGTACTCGCCCCGTACCTGAAAAACGTCGGCGTAGATGCATGGGTACGGGGTGAAGAGCATGCCAGTGATCATGCGCCGACGTGGATCGAGATCTCATCACGGCAAACCCGGTCAAGAAAGAAGCCAAAACGCAGTTGATCACAAGCCACGACGCTGACTACCGGCACACGTGCCGATCCCCGACTCACCCATCCCAAGGTGTGATCCGGGCTTACTGATTGGGCGCAAATTTCGCGAGCTTCAGCCAGCGACTTATGGCCTCAACGAGTTCGGCCTTGCACTCCACCGGCAGCCAATGCCCGCCAGGCAGGCTCGTCACTGTGAGGTCTGCGCAGGCCGCGCGCATTGGATCGCCCAACTGATTGCCGTTGATGGTATTCATCGGGTCGTAATCACCGTTCACAAACAGGACGGGCATGGACAGGCGGCCGCCATCGGGTGCGCGATGGGCGTATTCGATGTTGGCATCGTCGTTCAGATACCACGCGCAGGGCGTGCGGAAACCATGCTCCTCGAACGTGCGCACCAGTGCCGCGAAGTCCGTCTCGGGCCAGAGCGCCGGGTCTGGCGGCGTCGGGGGAGCCCGGTGCGCTTCGCCAAACCGCCCGCCTTTGCGGGTCACTTCGGCATTGGAGGCGACCCTGGCGATGCTTGCAGGGTCGCCTCTTCGATAAATCGACGCCAGCGATGCTGCTTTGTCCGCGTCAAGATCAGCCACGGCGGACGCAAAATGCGTGTTGTAGTAGCGGTAATAGTCCCATTGGCCGTCTGGATACTGGTCGGTCGGGTAAATCCCTCGGTCAACCAGCGGTATGAGCGTCGCCAGCGCGTTCGTGGAAGGAAAGTACGGAACCGAAACCAGCACAACGCCGCGGCTGCGCCAAGGTTCATGGGCGACCAGTTCACCGGCCACGACGCTGCCCCAATCGTGGCCCACCCAGATGGCGGGCGTTCCACCGAGATGGTCATGCAGCTCTGTCATGTCTGCCACGATGTTTTCAATCGTGTACGCATTGATCGCGGCCGGCGCCGAAGAGCCGCCATAGCCGCGCATATCGGGTGCGACACAGTGCCAGCCTTGGGCAGAGAACGCTTCCATCTGTGCACGCCAGATCAAACCGAGTTCGGGCCAACCATGCAGGAACATCATCAATGCCCCATCGGCAGGTCCCGACTCCAGATAATGCGTTGTGTGACGGGGCCTACTGAAGATGCGCGAAGTCAGCTTGAAAGTGGACATAGGATCTCCTCATGTCATACCGGCGCGATGTCTCACTGTAGGTCACCTCGGGTGAATGAGCACCACTGCCCGCATATTTTCAAGTCGCGCTTATCCTGGGATCGGGAGCAAAAGAACTGAAGCAACCACACGTCAATCAACGTTGTAGAAAATTTGAATTAGCCAGTTGCCCCGCCGGTCAAGAATTATGAACGCAGTAAATCTGACGAGGTAACAGCAATGACTATCCAGGCAGAGACACTCGTACAACTGACCGAAGCCCTGCAAGAGCGAGGCATGCATCTGGTTTCAGATGTTCACTTCACCCGCGCGCCCTATCGGCAGAATCACCTCTGGGTCTGCACCGTAGCGTAACGATCCCTTATGATGCTTGCCTGCCAGAAGGTCGCCAACCGCGACAGATGGATCAATGCGAACACTCTTATGGATAAGCCCGATGCGGATCAACGTTCTGACAATTTCCCTGGCCACCTTGATGATGACCGGGTGTGCCAACCATGGCGCCAAGCCTTCGACGCACGCGCTGGCGACTCAAGATAACGTAGTTGGCATCTGGGCCATGGTTCCTCTGCGCAACGGAATTGCCAACGTGGTCGAATACAGCGCTGATGCCAAAGCCACCTTGCATCCATTCAACTGCGCTGAACCCGGGAAGCACCAGGAAAAAGAAGTGAGCGACTTCAAGGTGTCCGACGATGGAAAGGTCATCCATCTCAAATCACCTTCAGACAACTTCGACCTGAAGGTCCTGGCATTCGACCCGCAGACCATGACGCTGAGCATGGATGTTTCGGATACGAGCCTGACCTTCAACTACGTAAAAGTCAGTAACGTCGCACCGCTGTGTGCCCTTTATCCAAACGCCGCCGCTGAAGCTGCGCGCAAAACCCCTTTCAAGGCCAGTGATTTTGTAGCGGATCCCGGGATACCTGCCCACTCCGGTATGGAGCGATATATTGGCAAGTGGGCAAATGACAAAGGCGAGCTGGAGGTAGAAGTCATCATGGGTCCCAACGGCAGTGCCTACCTCTACATGGCTTCCAGCAAAAACTGGCACTTCCTGTACAACGAGGTGCATTGGGTAGGCGACGAACTGCATTTTGAAAGCTATGCCTATTCAGACCTTCCCTCTCTTTACAGCCACCCTTTCCATAAATCCAAGACCCACAGCATTCTTCAGCCGAGCGGCGACGGAGGATTACGTTATTCGATCTTTATCGATAAGCGCCGGTACGAATTTCTATTGAGCCGGGCGAAGAACTGAGGTTGAGGTAGCGCAGTACTGTTGCGATGACCGGGCGGTGCATCTGCAACAGAGAAAATCAGCGGCGATTCAGTGCGCATGAGGTCAACTTCAGGCCTTGGTGCTCGGTCTACCTTGGCAACGCGTTGGAGCTGGCGGTGCAATCAGACTGCTTTAAGAAGCTGTAATTAGCGCCTTGGCCTACTGCCGCAAACGAGCTGCTTTGGTAAAATCCACGGCATGACTTCCTCGCCCAATCTCGATCAAATGACCCCCGACCAACTGCGTGCATTCGCTGCGCAGTTGCTGTCGCAAGTGGAGACCATGGGTCAGACGAGCAAGACGGTCGAAACGATGGGCAGGAAGATTAACCGCGATCAAATGGTAATCGAGAAGCTGAATCGCCCCGGGTTTCGTAGACACCTCCAAGCCTTAAAATGAGGCCCATTAGGAGGTGCCATGAGCAACCAGCGTTATCCCGAAGAATTCAAAATCCAGGCGGTCAAGCAAGTGACCGAAAAGCAGCTTCCTGTCTCGGAGGTGGCTGCACGATTGGGTGTGTCCGTGCACAGCCTCTATGCCTGGGTTAAGCGCTACACCAAGCCCCAGGAACAGCGCGTTGAAGAGGATGATCAGAGCGCAGAGGTTCGTCGTCTACGTGCCGAGCTGAAACGGGTCACGGAGGAGCGAGACATCTTAAAAAAGGCCGCCGCGTACTTTGCCAAGGAGTGCGGCTGAAGTACGCCTTTATTAAGCAGCAAGCGGATCACTACGCGATTCGACGGCTTTGCCTGACGCTCAAGGTTCATCCCAGCGGCTACTACGCGTGGCTATCAGAACCAAAATCTGCGCGAGCCAAGGACGATCAGCGACTGCTTGGGTTGATCAAACACTCCTGGCTGGAAAGCGGTGGTGTTTATGGCTATCGCAAGATCCATGATGACCTGCGAGAGGTTGGAGAGAGCTGTGGCCGTCACCGGGTGGCTAGGTTGATGCGCATTGAAGGTTTACGTTCTCAGACTGGGTATCGACGGAGGCCGGGAAAATATGGCGGTAAACCAGCCGTTGCCTCACCGAACTTACTGAAGCGCCAATTCGATGTCAGAGAACCCAACAAAGTCTGGGTCACAGACATTACCTACATCCGAACATATGAAGGCTGGTTGTATTTGGCCGTGGTGCTCGATCTGTTTTCACGCCAGATCATTGGTTGGTCAATGAAGTCGCAGATGACCAGCGACGTAGCCATTGATGCACTGCTGATGGCGGTTTGGAGACGCAAGCCGAAGCAAGAGGTGATGATCCACTCGGATCAAGGAAGTCAGTACAGCAGCTCAGACTGGCGAAGCTTCTTGAAAGCTAACAACCTGGTAGCCAGCATGAGTCGTCGAGGTAACTGCCACGACAACGCTGTGGCGGAGAGCTTTTTCCAGTTGCTAAAGCGGGAACGGATCAAGCGTAAAATCTACACTACACGCCAGGATGCTCGGGATGATGTGTTCGATTATATCGAGATGTTTTACAACCCAAAACGACGCCACAGTTTCAACAATCAGCTGTCACCGGTAGAGTTTGAAAAGCGTTACGCAGCGAGCCTGGAGAGTGTCTAGAAAACCCGGGGCGATTCAATGTGTACATGGCGCCTGTCAGCGGATCTACGATCAGCATACCGATCAAACCGCCAATCAGCAGGTTCCCCCAATACCAGCCGCTCACTGTAGATTTCAGGGGAACTGTCGTCTCGGTGTAACCGTCCTTTTGGAAGGTGACTGTATAGCTTTGGCTTTGAAAGTAGCCTCGGCTCGTCTCCAAAAGTGCCGTGCCGGGCGTAACCCCCTTCAGTAGCACGCTGCCCTTGCTGTCTTTGATTACATAGTTGGCATTTGTAGGCAGGCTGTACAGCCCAACCTTTGGCTTGCTATCGCTCACGATACTCGCGCAGCCGCCCAGGAACGTCATTGCTGCAAGTAGTGTGGCGCCCGCCACCTTCCCCATCTTCATACCATCACTCCGTTGCGCCTTCATTGGCATAGCTGATGCTCAGCCGGGCGCGATTGTATCGGAATGATGGCAATTAGATATCAATTCGGTGCCCGGCCTCGGATGAACTGGCGGCCCAGGTCGCCCAGTTCCTGGCCAGCGGCGGCCAGATCGAAGAAGCGGCGCCGATCGGTTACAAGCCCAGGCCAATCGCCTACAGCTACCAAGCGCTTGGGCGTCGCTATCCACATCGTCGAGCCGTTCGACGGCGACACCGGGCCATACACCTACATGCCTACCGGTGAGCGGCGAACGCCGATGCCCAACTCAGACCTGCTCCCTTCCCTGCTCTCCAAGCTCTACGAAAACCAGCTGGCCCTCGAAGCCTCCATCATGGAGCTATCTAACTGGGTCAGAGAGCATGGCCTGGCAGTTGACGCTGATCTTGTCAGTCATGACCGCCCCCCCATGCCCATGGCAGCGTCGAGCAGCGAGTCAAGGTCTTCGCCAGTCATCCCTGTCGCGTGCGGGCCGATCCATTCCACGACCTCGATGTAGCCGCTACGAGCCTCGCGCAACCACTGATACCGAGCGGCACTCTTGCGCAGCACCGCCAGTTCTTCGGCGAAGCCAAGCCCCTTCAGGCGGTCAAGCTCATCCTGGATGCCCTTCAGCGACAATTTATGCACGTTGCGCTCGGCCTCGATGCTGAGGCGCCAGGATTGAATATCGGACCGCAGCGCCTCGTTCTCCGCCAGCAGCTCCAGCGCCACCTCCCCCAAGGTCTTCTCACCCAGGAAAGCGGCAGGCCTTGAGCGCTGCTTTGACAACGGGCACCGGGTAGGCGCAAAGGTCTTCGGCCATCATCGCGGCGGTGCCGGGGTTCATTTCCTGGCCCATGGCCTCGGCTGTGGCGCAGATGGCGGCGGCCAGACCAGCGACCTGCTGGTCGTTCATTTCAGAGGTATTCATTGCGGTCACCTGCTTGCCGTTTGGCCAAAACCATCTGGGCGGCCTGCTCCGCTGCGGAGTGGTTCGCTTCTGTCCGTTCCATCTGGCGGGCGGTTGTGCCATTGACTCGCTGCCCGGTCCTTGAACAGGTTCTCCAGGGAGTGGATCTTGGTGGCCTGGGCCTGAACCTCCACGGAGAGTTGTAGGCGAGCCTGCTCAGCCGCTTGTTTCTGCTCCACCTCATCAGCCCAGGCGCGCGCGGCTGCTGCCGGATTGGAGAAGTCAGGTAGCGTTGCAATGACGCGACTACCTTCAAGCTCACGCCAGCGCTTTATCACCACCATACGCATTGCTGCGCTGTAGCCGGTCAGGAGGCAGTCAGTGTGTTCCCGGTCTAGCAGATATTCGGTTTGCTGCCGGTTCATACTGTCCAAATAGATACCCTGAAAAGTCAGGACATCTTCTTTGAGGTCAGCAAGCATGTTGCGAATATCTGCCTTGACGTTGTCGTGCCGCTTGCCGGTCAGATCGGCGATTTCACGCAAAGACATCGTGCGCGCCACGTTTTCAGATTGCGAAAAACGTGGCGCGAGATTGTTGGGGCTATTGATCGACTCGGTGTGTTGGTGCATGATTCGCTCCAGTTGTTTACCGCTGTAGAAAAAGCCGACCTCGTACGTCGGCTTTTTTGTATCTGTAATTCAGGCCGCCTTCACCGACTGCTTGAAAACTTCCAGGCTGACGATCACCTCCTCAGCCTCTTTGAGCAGTTCGGATTTCTCGCGAGTGCAAACGCAGCCATCGGCTTGGGCGTCGAAGGCAAGGCGGGTCACGTCAGCTAGATCGGCGTGCAGGCGCAGCAGCGCAGTGTTGAGGTTGATGCCCTCGGGCTTTTCCTTTGGCACTAGGTCGAAACCGAAAGCCTCGGCCCACGCTTTCAGCGGGCGGAAGTCCCGCGTGAACTTCATAATCCTGTGCAGCTCCTGGACGTTCAGCTTGTGGCTGTCGTAGTCCGGGTTCGCCTTCTGGGAAAGCAGCGTCTTCGAGGAGAAGCTGGCGCCCTCTGCAATGCGCCCTGCCCCATGCTCATCCACGACGTCATAGATCGCCTTCATCAATTCCTGCATGTAACACCTCGAAATTCTTTACGTGGCGCCCTGCAGGTGCAGAGGCGATCATTTGTTCAGGCAGTCAGCAATAAAAGCCTCAGGCTGCTGTGCGCTTCGGGCGTGCTGGGATCGGACGAATCTCATTAGCCTCGATACGCCCGTCGTCATGAAGGGTGATCTCGATGCTTCTGCCGGCTCGAACCATTTGCGAGATCGCGCTCTGGTTCACGCCGAGAGCAGCAGCAAGCGCGGCTTGAGTGCCGTTCTCTTCTAGGTATTTGCTCAAGGGGATCTTTTTCATGGAGTTTCCACGGTTTTATATCTGCCATGCATAGTAGTAGCGCTGATTTTTATCAGCAACTTAATAATAGCAGCGCTATTTGCAAAGATATCAGCTCTGCTAATACTCTTGCTCGTATGAAAATACGCCGCCCCCTTACCACCGAAGAAGTCGCCGAAAGCGCTAGGCTCAAGGCCATCTATGAACAGCGGAAAGCAGCCGCCAAAGCTGCCGGGCGCAGCCTGACTCAGGCGGACGTTGCCGAAGCGTGCGGATGGTCTGGACAAAGTGCATTCAGCCAATACGCCACGGGGAAGGTGCCGTTAAATGTGGAGGCACTGCTAAAGCTCGCCAAGGCGCTCAACTTCGATGCAGGCGAAGTCAGCTCTCGACTGTTATCCACTGTTGCCAGCGTGCATCCGGAGCGCATCCAGCAAAGCGCAAAATTAGGAAGTATCGAGACTTGGGACGATGAAACCCCGCTCGATGATGATGAGGTATACGTTCCTTTCCTTCATGAAGTCGAATTGGCGGCCGGATCTGGCAGATTTGCTATTGAGGAAAGCGCTAATTCACGTCTGCGCTTCAACAAGAAGGACCTGCGCCAAAATGGCGTTCAGTTCAGCAACGCAAAATGCGTGAAGGTCGGCGGCAACAGCATGGTGCCCGTGCTACGCGACGGCGCAACCGTAGGAGTGAACGTAGGGAAAAACTCTCTCAGCGATATAGTCGATGGAGAGATGTACGCCATCAACCATAACGGTCAGCTTCGCGTGAAGCAGGTCTACCGCATCCCCATAGGGATTCGACTGCGCAGCTTCAATCGTGATGAGCATCCAGACGAGGATTACACCTTCCAGCAGATTCAAGAGCAGCAGGTATCGATTCTGGGTCATGTATTTTGGTGGGCGATGTACTCGCGCTGAATTAAGTCGAGATGTCAAATTATCCGTTTAGACAAGCTATAAAAATCTCAAGGAAGCATGCTTAATTATGGACTTTATTACCGAGTACAGACCCTATGCAGAGTTCGCTTATTTTGTTTCTTGGCCCCTAATCCTGCTGGGCGCGGGCGTCGCAATTTACCAACTGAAAGCATTCAAAGAAGAAGCAAAAATTCGATTCAAGCGCGAAACAATTGCGTTAAGTATTTCCATATTAGACCGAAAGCTTCGGAGCATTGAAGCGTTAACGAACCAAGCTTTCCAAGATAGCTCATACAAAGAGAGCCCTGATTTTACTGGCAAAATAGTCGGCCTCTCACGCGCAGGCTCAACATTTAACCAAGATTGGCTTGACTGGTATCAAAGCGACGAAGCTATTCCATTCTACAATTGCCTAGTACTCGTACTGAATGATATTGAAAACTTCGCTCACTATATATACTCCGGAATTACTGACGAAGAACTTTGCTATAAACTCGAGCATTATTTTATCTTATCTAACATAGAATATCTTCGACCCTACATTGCGCATGCAAGAGAGGACGAGGACCATGTGGTATATGAAGGGCTCGCGAAGCTTTATCGAGACTGGTCTGACAAAGCATCTCACGATAAAACGCAAAAAGAGCTTAAAAAAATTAGCACCCAATTGAGCAGTCAGAAGCGGCCAATTTCCTTAAAGAGCCTTGGATTAAAATGAGTTATGACCAATGAATAGAAAAGCTCCTGCTATTTACTGGCGATTGCAGGACCCCAAGCCGCAACTGTAGGGCGACTAACTACATTGAAATGAGGCTATCAACCGCTACGCACCGTGCGCACCGTGCGCACCGCTTCCCTCTTGCAATTCAAACCTAGTACCGGCCGCTCCAGACCCGCTCCGTGCGGTTTTTTTTACGTCCGCTGAAATTATTATTAGCAGTGCTATTTACATTCAAAATTAGCACTGCTACTTTTACTCGCAAGCCAGCATACTTTGGCCCAGCAGCGAAAGCTGCGCCGATCTTTAGCGACACCCCTTGCCGGATCACCACCGGCCCAGATTCAAAGGCAGCGATGAACCGGCCTAAACGGTTCAGAGGGTTGGCAACTGACCCGGGCGTGCAGCGTAAAGCGCCAAATCTAGTTTTCCGGCGGACAGGGTCGCGGTCGGAGAGCGGATTCGGGCCTTCCTGGAGCTGGGCATCACCCGACGCCAGTGCTGCGGCAGGCTGGCGATCGGCAACAAGGCCTTCGAACGGATCATCGCCGCCCATGGAATCGATTACCCAAAACGATCGTAGAAATATGCCGGAAACGCTAGATTTCGAACATCGCAAACAAGCAAAACCCCATAAGCAAGGAGCAAAGGAAATGCTAGAAAACATTAACGCAGCCGGTATCACCAGTCAGGTCGTCGACAATATCTCAGCACTTAAGGCACTCGTTACAACGGCGAGTGATGCGGTTTATGTGCTTGGATATTACGTGCCTGGAGATGGAGGTGGAGGTGTCTATCGCAGGGATCCCGAGGATGTCACTACACCGGACAATAAAGGAAGCGTGATCGTTGGTGACAACGGCACTTACCGTTGGAAGCTTTGCCAAACTACGCCTTTTACCCTTAAACAGTTCGGCTGCAAGGGCGATGGAATCACTGACGATACCCCCGGGTACCTGGCTTGCTTCAGCACTGGACTACCTGTGCATATTCCGTCTGGCCGATACAAGGTAGCGCCGATTGGACCGGCAGCTGTCTACCCGGAAGGGCGGGAGCCGAATCGGACCTCCGCCGTGACACTAAGCACCGGTCAGAACGTTACAGGAGAAGGTGCGGGCTCGGAATTAATCTGGGGCAACACTACCAAGCAGGCCTTTTTCAGAGTAGTTAACGCCAAGAATATTGTGATCTCAGGCATCAAATTCACGGGCGGCTACTCTGCGATTATCATCGATCCAATTTCTGATGGGTCGGTTGACGATGTTGGGCTTAAAAACTGCACCCTAGATGGGCAGTTGATCGGTTTGCTCGGCGGTCGACAGTACGCATTGGACCCCACTGGATCCAAGTACTGCTCAAACATCTGGATAGAAGCCTGTGACCTTCGAAATATTGTCGTTCACGGCATGGTCGCTACCAACTGTTATCGCCCAAGAGCCACGAGTAATAACTTTGAGTCCTTCACTGGCGGCTTTTGCATAGACTTCTCTCAGGGGACTCGCGGGGGAACTATCAGCAACAACACTGGTAACAATGTTCTGCACTTCTGCAAAGTAGAGTCGTCAAACATAGGCTTGAACGGGCAACCAC